>JAFUSC010000017.1 GCA_017467705.1 Prevotella sp.
GATTTCCTCGTGCAGGTTGCCGGGATAACCACCGGCAAACTCCATGGCGCCAAGGTCGTTGACATTCATATAGTTGAAGTCAGCATACAGATGGTCACGCAGACGGAAATAGAGGTCAGGGTCCATGATGTTGCCCACACGGTCGCGCACGTAGTCATAGCTGACGTCGCGCCACGCAATGGGTACTGCGTTCATGGCCACGATGTTACAGGCTGTACGGTCTTCATCGCCGAAAGGCTTGGGCAGACAGAGCGTAATGTCCATATCGCCCTGAGCGTGCAGGCCCTGTGAGATACCATAGTTAGCGGTGGCCAGTCCACCGAACACATGAGGAGGATACTCCCATCCAAACATTAATACTTTCATCGTCGTTCCTCCTTACTTTTGATAGGTATATTTTTCAAGTAACTTCAGTGTGCGCAGAATCTCGGCCACGTTCATGGCAAACGCCATGGCACCACGTCCGTGGAACGGCGGGTTGCCGTCGAACAGCTCACTGATGGAGCCCAGTGCGTGGTAGTTCATCTCGTCTTCGTAGCCCACCATCTGGCGCTCAATGAACGACAGACGTGTACGCTTGTAGAGTTTCAGGCATGCCTCCATGTAGAAGCCACCGAGCCACGGCCAGGCCGTACCCTGATGGTAGGCGTAGTCACGCTGCGTCTGCGGGCCGACATACATCGGGTTGTAGCCACCGCTCTTCGGTGAGAGCGAGCGCAGTCCCTTCGGAGTCAGCAGCTCACGGGTGCAGACGTCGAGCACACTCTTCTTCTGTTCCTGCGAGAGGGGCGAGAAGTCGAGCGCCACAGCAAAGATCATGTTCGGGCGAACGCTCCAGTCCATGATGTTGCCGTCCACGTAGTCAAGCAGATAACCGTATTCATTCATGAACGTGTCGACAAACGACTTCTTGCAAAGCTCGGCACGTTTCTCCAGTTCTTCAACGTTCTTGCTCTCACCCTTGTCGGCAGCCATGGCTGCAGCAAACTTCAGGGCGTTGAACCACAGCGCATTGAACTCTACGATGTAGCCTGAGCGTGGCACGACGGGACGACCGTTAGCCGTGGAGTTCATCCATGTAACAGCCTTATCGCGTCCGTTAGAGTAGAGCAGCCCGTTGTCATCAAGCCGCAGGTTAGGATGCCCGCCGCTGATGATGTATTTGATGATGTCGTTGACCAGTTTGCCGTAACGTTTGTAGCCCTCTTCCTTTCCTGCGTGCTTCACGTACTGCTGAATGGCCCACACAGCCCACAGGGGGACGTCGGGCTGGTCGATTTCGTATATCTTCACCGAGAGGGGCTTGTTCTGCATGAACTCACGCAGTCCTTTCTCGGCTGTCTTCATCACCAGCTCAAAATAGTCTTGCTCGTCGATGGCCAGCGTCAGTCCCGGCAACGAGATAAACGTGTCGCGGGCACGGCACTTGAACCAAGGATAACCGGCCAATAGATAACGTGTGTCGTCCTTCTCGCGGTTATGGAACTGGTGAGCAGCCGTCACGAGGCAGTGGAAGAAGTTGTCACGCGGGACGCGCTCATTGACCTCTTCGTCGAAGAGTTTTTTCAGCGTCGTAGTCTTGATGGCTGACGTTGATGCTGAGAAGACAATGCTCTCGCCTTTCTTGATGGGCATTTCGAAATAGCCGGGCACGTAGAGGTCCTCGTTCGAGGCGTAGCCACGCTCCTGCTCCTTCGGATACTCCACACCACGATACCAGTCGGGCTGGAAGATAAACTCGTTCTTCTTCGAGAACTGCATGTAAAGGTCGGGATAGCCGGCATACATACAGGTCTTGATACCATTGTCCACCTCATGATACTCGCGTGAAGCCACCGAGTTCTCATGTGTGAACTGACGTACTGAGCGGAAGGCCAGGAAAGGACGGAAACGAAGCGTCGTTGCCGAGTGGGCATCGACCAACGTGTAGCGAATCAAGATGCGGTCCTCGTAGTGCTGGAACACCACTTCTTTCTTTAATAACACACCGCCTACACGATAGAGCGTAGTAGGCACTTTGTCACAGTCAAACTCCCGAATGTACTTGTGACCTTTGGGGCTGTAGTTGTTACCTTGATACTTGTGCAGTCCGAGGTTGAACTCTGCGCCGTGCTGAACGACCGTAGCGTCAAGTGACGAGAGTAACACATGGTTCTCGTCGTCAAGTTCAGGTACGGGTACGACCAGCAGACCGTGATACTTGCGCGTATTGCAGTCAACGATGGTCGAACAGGAGTAAGCTCCTGAACGGTTCGTACGCAGCAATTCACGACGGATGGACTCCTCAAGGTTAGTCATCACAGCTTTTTCAAATCGTAAATAACTCATAGTTAGTTGCTATCTTAAGGTTTTTAATTCTTGGATTTGCACACCAAAAGTAATCATTTTTGGCGTGATGGCAAAATAAAAGCCCGATTATTTTCACAAATCGGGCAAAATTTATGTTACAAGGAGTAAAAACACGGGGAAATACTGACAAAATCAGGCGGGAATCAGGAAATTAATCGCCTCCATTTCGACCGAGAAAGAGTAAGGTCCGTCCAGTTTTCCAAGCAGACGCCCGTCGATGCCGACACGTGCATGGCCGGCTTCCGTCACCTGCATTTCGCGGGTACGGAAAGGGTGCACGCTCTTATGGTTCAGGAAGCGACCGGTGATGAGCAGCCACAGTCCGGCAAAGAGCTGCTTCAGCTGTGGCTGATATACCACGCTGACGTCGAGCATGCCATTATATGGTACGGCATTAGGCGTCTGCCCATAGCCGGGACCGCTGCCCACGCATACCGTCATCACACGACGCTCTATGACATCGTAGCCAATGCGAAGCCGCATCTTGTAATCCCAACGGTGAAAGGCCATCGTGACGATAGAGGCGAAAAAGGCCAGCGTGCGCGAGCCGAGCAACGAACGGGCCTGACGGCGCTGATTCATGATGTCGGCAATGAGTCCGATGTTGACACAGTTCAGGAAGTAGCGGCTACTGGCCTCACCGCTTTCTTTGACATAGTGTATACAGCCCAAGTCCACCTTGCGGACACGGTGCTTCACCAGCCATTCCACGGTCTGCTGTATCTCACTCTCCTTGAAGTCCCAATAACGCGCAAAGTCGTTCATCACGCCATTGGGAATGACGCCGAGCGCTATTTCCTCGCGCACGGTGCTGTCTACCTCCATCATGCAATTGACGGCATCATTGAGTGCCGAGTCACCGCCCACGATGACGATGGTCTTATAACCATTATTGATGAGCATGCGCATGAGCCGCTCCACGCTGTCGCTTGACTCACTCTGCACGAAGTCATACTGCACGTTGCAGGCGTCAAGTGCCTGCCGTATCTTCGACCAGCGTTTGCGGTCAGTACGTATTCCTTTTTTCGGGCAGTAAAGGATGCCCCAACGCTTATCTAATTCATAGTTCATAGTTCAGAGTTCATAGTTTAGAGTTCATAGTTTAGAGTTCATAGTTTTTTCAATCAGTGTCACTTTCTCTTCCATCGGCAGTGCGGCGTCTATCCAGTGAATGGTGAAGCCGCGCCGCTCCATGCCGCGAAACCACGTCATCTGGCGCTTGGCAAACTGGTGGATGGCTATCTCCAGCCGTCGGAACATCTCTTCATAAGTGGTCTGGCCGATGACGTATTCGGTGACGAACTTATATTCCAGTCCGTAGTATATCAGGTCCTCGGGTGCCACGCCACTATCAATGAGGCTGCGGATTTCTTCTACCATGCCGTTCTCCAGCCGTTGCCTGAGTCGGCGCGTTATCTTCTCACGCCGCAGCTCACGGTCAATGTTGATGCCGAAGATGGGAGCCCCACCAAACCTCTTCACAGGGAGAGGCTTTCCTACGGAGTCCGTAGGTAAGTCCCTCCTTTCGGAGGGATTTAGGGAGACTTCAATCTCTATCGCCCTGATAGCACGCTGTGCCGTGTCCACGTCGGTGGTGTTGTGCATCACGGTGCCGTTCTTGGCCTTCAGCTCACGCAGCATGACCGTCAGCTCTTCCAGCGACTTGCCTTCCAACTGTGCACGCAGTTCCTTGTTCTCGCTGACGGGTGCCAGCTCATAGCCCTTCAGCACGGCCTCAATGTAAAGTCCCGTGCCGCCACAGAGTATGGGTTGCGCTCCCCTACTTAATATATTATGGTACGCGCGCGCGAAGTCCTGCTGATACCGGAAAAGGTTATACTTGGTTCCCGGCTCGCAGATGTCGACGAGGTGATAAGGCACGCCGTCATATTCGTCCAGGTCCTTACCCGTGCCGATGTCCATGCGCCGGTAGACCTGCCGGGAGTCGGCGGAAATAATCTCCCCGCCTATCCGCTTGGCCAGTGCCACAGCCAGCTGCGTCTTGCCGCTGGCCGTCGGTCCGAGTATGGTTATCAACTGTTCACTCTGCTGCATATAACCATTAATGACTTTTTCATAAACTGACAGTTATTGATTGGATTGTCGGTGAGCGTTGTCTGGTGAAATAACATTTTCAGGGGACAAAGATAACAATTAATTGAAAAACGGCAAAAGAATTTTCCACCTTTTTGCCGCACAGAAATATAATCGGCGGTTCTCGCGTCGGGAATCGCCAGTTCCCGAATCGGGAAACGGCGGTTCTCGAATCGGGAAACGGCAGTTCTCGCATCGGAAAACGGCAGTTTACAAAAAAGGCCGCCCGACGCACCACGCGTCAGACGGCCCACAGTATAAATTTGACTAAGCCTAAAGTTCTTATTTGAGCTCAGCGAGGTACTTAATGGTGCGAACCATCTGAGAAGTGTAAGAGTTCTCATTGTCGTACCAAGCAACAACCTGAACGAGAGAGTTGCCGTCACCAATCTTGCTGACCATGGTCTGGTTAGCGTCGAAGAGTGAACCGAACTTCATACCGATGATGTCAGAGCTGACGAGCTTCTCCTCGGTGTAACCGAACGACTCGTTGGCAGCAGCCTTCATGGCAGCGTTGATGTCCTCA
>JAFUSC010000018.1 GCA_017467705.1 Prevotella sp.
TCCCACTGACGGTGCTGTTCGTCGGCGTTCTTCGCCGCTTGGGCGGCGTCCTGCTTCAGCGTGGCGGCGTTCTCATGGCGGAAACGGAGGTTCTCTTCCAGCGATTCGTTGCTGTAACGGGTGCCTGACTCGCTCTCCCAGCCCTTGCCGTCGGGCGTGGGATAGTACGTCAGGGGCTTGCCCGTCACGGGATCTGTCATCGTCAGCGTGCCGTCGGGGTTCCCTGACAGGTATTTATTGCACAGGTCGGGGTAGTGTGTAGGCCGGAAACCGCCGTCATTGTCCGTGCCCGGCGCCACTTCCACCTCATCGTCGTCCTCGTCATCCTTGCGTTTCGGCAGGTTGGGAAGGTCTGGCGGCGTCTGCTGCGTGGGCGGTACGGGGGGCGGCGTGCCGCCCGTCAGCCCGCCGATCAGACTCTCTGCCAAGCCTGCACCGCCACCACCCGTCACACCGACGATGGCATTGCCCAGCAACGAGGCGGCTATGATGCCGATGACGTTGATGACGGCAGACTCTAACGGGCCGGTGTGCTTGCCCAATCCTAACGGATCGCCGTTGCCCTTGAGCCACGCCATGAGCTTCTTCATGAGGTCAATGAGGCTCGTGCGCTCCTCTTCGGTGAGCGGAGTCGGCGCCGTGCGGCCTTTCTTGATGACGACCACCTTGCCGGAGTTCAACGCATCCAAGAAAACGTCCAGCTCAATGACGCCGCTATACGTCGACGACCGCGGCTCCACGCCTTCACTGTCTGTTTCATAGCACCACACCTTGTCGGTTCCGTACCTGTTATAGATGCTGATAATGAAACAGCCGCCTCGGGGAATATTGTTATCACCGGCATCCAACTTCTGGCTGACTTCCTTCCTGAACACCCAAAACTCACCGGCCGAGACTTCGTTCTTCAAATCTTCTTCCGTGTAGCTTTCAGCCACGACAGCGGTTGTCGCGGCAAACAAGAAAAGGGTCAGCAGGATGACCTTGCGGGTGATGTGGTTCAGCATGTTTTGCTTCATAATGATAATCATTTACTCAACTTTCTTAAGTAGTTAAGTAGTCAGTAGTTAAAGAAGTTAAGCCAGATGTCTGGCGGCAGATTCTTGCAAAACGTTCAACGCTGCGGCATGGCCGGGGGAGCGGGCTTATCCTTGATAATCAGGCCGAGCACGAAGCCCCAGAACAGGAAGAACAACGCGAGCCAGAAACACCAATGCAGCCCGACAAGGCTCAGACCGACGGCGAGCGTGAAGCCCAGCGTCATGCCCGTCAGGAAGCGGGTGATGTTGATATACTTCGGCACACGGCCCTTCGACAGCGAGTTTGCCAGCGAGAACAACAGGCCGAACAGGAAGCCTCCCTGATTGCCGATGTTCTGCAACAGCAGCACCATCGACACAATACCTACCATGGAGTTGACCCACGTCTGGTTGATGTTCATGATGGTGTAGACCAACAGCGCAAAGCCCAGTCCCTTGAGCAGGGGTGAGATGCCGCGCGCGGTGTCTTTCGACATGCTGGTGAACATGCCTTTGATGCCGCCGGCCACACCCACGAAGGGCAGTTTCTTCTCAAACAGGGGCAGAATGGCAGAGTTGATGAACACGGCCATCACCACCTTGCCCGCTATGCCACCCACGGCACCGAGCACACCGCCGAACAGTCCACCCTCGGCATACGAGAGGAAGCTGGCAATCTGCAACGGCCACGGGAAGGGTTTGAGCCACGACGACAGGATGCCGAGGACAATCCACACCACGCCGATGACCAACGTCGGCAGCAGCTTCAGCGGGTTCTTAAACACCTGCAAGCCCTGCATCAATGCATTCTTCAGATATTGGCCTACGCCAACGGGCTTGTTTTCAACTTGGTTGTTACTCATATCTTCTGTTATTTTTATGAATATCGATTATATTTCCCGTGGCTATGGACGTGGCGGCAGGGGCGGCGGGGCAGCAACCGTGGCATCGTCGTCGTCATCGGCGGCAGTAGCAGCGGCAGCTATCACGACAACATCATCGTCAGCCTGCGGTGCCTGCTTCTCGGCAGCCAGTCCGGCCAGCACAGCCTTCTCGACAGCCTCATCCACGGCCTTCTCCACTTGCAGCTGCTCGCGCATGCGCTGCAACACGAAGTCACGCTCCTTGCCGGGCTCCATGGGATAGAACAGCCACTTGGTCATCCACTCCAGCCCCGGGCTGAGTCCGATGGCACCCTCGCGCGACACCATGAAGAACTGGTACTCGTCGAGCGGGTGCTGCACGTCGTACTTCTGTGCGAACTCATAGAGTTCCTTGAGACTGAAAGCCTGGCCCTCGTCAGCATCACGCCACGCCAGATTACGGGTCATGGCCACGGCCAATGCCTGCACCAGCGTCTGGTAGTGACCTATCCGCACACGGTACAGTTCCTTTTCGTCAATCTTCTGTTTCTCGTCCATATCGTTTTTGCTTTTAAGAATATTTCTTTGGAGTTAAAGGAGTTAAGGGAGTTAAGGGAGTTAAAGGACAATACCTTATTCCCTTGAGCTGTTAGGAGTTGCAGGAGTTGCAGACGTTACCTTATTCCTTTGGGGTTTTAGGAGGCATGGGAGGCGGTGTCATGGCGACAACGGTCTCTTCCGGGTCCTCCACCAGCATGGTCTCGTCAGCGTCGAAAGCCGACTGACGGGCCTGCGTCTGCTGCTGAGCCACCAGCTCCAGCGTCTCCTGCGCTTCCATCTTGTCCCAGAAGGCTTGTTCCAGACGGTCGCGCTCTGTGCCGGGCTCCATGGGGACGAAGAGCCACTGCGTCAAATACTCCACGCCCGGGCTCAGTCCGATGGCTCCCTCGTTGGTAATCATGAAGAACTGCCCCTCGTCCAACGGGTGCTCATTGTCATAACGGCTGGCAAACTTCGCCATCTCGTCGAGGGTGAGCACCTCGTCCGTGCCGGCCGTCCGCCACACCAGACAATGAATCATGGCCATGCCAACGGCTTGCAGCATGTAGTGGTAATGGTTGAGCCACAGGCCTTCCTCGGCCCACTGGCGGTCTTGTCTTTCTCTTTCTGCTGTGTTCATAAAATCAAGTCTCCTCCTCAATTAAATGATTCGTGGTGCTTTTATGTTACCATTCATCGTCTTGATGGTCTCGATGATGTCGTCAATGCGGTCTTGGCAGCCACCCGCACCGACGGGACCGCCTAACGGGTCGACCGGCTGATCGCCGTTGAACGGCGCCATCCAGTTGTAGCCGCCTAACGTGCCGGTGCTTTTGGACACGGTAGCTCCTACTTGAGGTGAAACGACACCAAACGTCTTGGATACGACAAAGGCACCGGTCTTCTTGGCGAAGCCGTTGGCGGCACCCTTCATGACATCTTTCGTCACCTCGCTGAAGGTCTCGCCCTTGCTGTTGGCAAAGGCATCCATGCCGCCGGTGATGCCCTCGCCGCCGGCAAAGATGACGTACTCCGTGCCGACACCCATGCCAATGCCTTTGCTGACGTCACTGGCATGATACTGTGCTACGCCGATGAGACCTTTAGCCAGTCCTTTGCCATAAGCCAGCGCATGGCCTCCCAAATTCTCGCCCCTCACGGAGGCTTCCATCTGCGCGACACCCACCGACTTGATCATGTAGTAGCCGTCGTAGACCTGTTTACCGCCCGGCACCCACTTGCCCATCACAAAGAGCGTCGTGTCACAAGCCTTGTCTACCGTTTCCACGTACTCGACGCTCTCGCCCCAAGCCTTCACTTCCTCCGAATGTATCTTGGCATCAAACTCGTCCATCAGTTTCTGGAACTTGATGGCGTCCCTGACGGCTTTCTCTGACGGTGCGAGGTTATATTTCTCGGCCAGCCGCTTCAGCTGCTCATCCTTACGCTGTTGCTGCTTCTCCTGTTCGTGCAGCCAGTCGTTAAAGTCCTGCAAGTCCTTGTTGACGGTACTCTTGGTCTTATCCCAGTCCTCATGAAACTTCTTCTGGTTGAAGGCAGCAGTGTCGGCCACGTCGCGCACGTAGTCGCTGTGCTCTGCCTCGTAGCTCAGACGGTTGGCAATGTCGTCGGCGGTATAGGTCAGGCCGCTGTCGCTGATCCACGTGCCGTCGCCTTGCGAGTAGAAGTGCACATCCTTGCCCGTGGCGGGACTCCGCATCACCACGTCACCGTCAGGCTGCTGCGTCAGATGATCGCCGTAGGAATAGTCTGACGGATTGAACTTGTTGGGGTCAGGCACCTCCGGCTCCGTGGGTGGCGGCGGTGGTGTCCCTCCGTTGTCGGGAGCGGGTTTCTCTTCTTCCTCCTCTTGTCGCTTGGGCTCCAGTCCGTCGAGGTCGGGCATGTCAGGCATCGGGGGCGGCACAGAGCCACCGACGACACCCACCACGTTGACAATACCGCCGCTCAGCAGAATGGCTGACACAAGGCTGATGACATTGACAACAACTGACTCCAACGCCGTGGTGTGCTCACCCAGTCCCAGCGGGTCGCCCTTACCCGTGAGCCACGTAATGAGGTCATGCAGGAAAGACGCCGCGGCCTTGTGGTTGGCCTCCTTATAAAACGAGGCATTTGTATCACCTTCCATATAAAAAAAGAACCAGTCACCATAGCCAAAGTTTGCTCCACCCGTTGGGCGCCCCGTAGGTTGAACTCTTAAAATAAAGAGATGACTACCGTACTCACCTTCTCTTATTTTCTGTGATTCTGCAGTCGTGAAATCCGGAATCACGAATGTCGTTTTCATGTATGTGCAGTTATCTGCTTCCATATCAAAATGATACTCCCCCCGTGAGTCGGTACTTTCTAAATTACGATTACGACTCTTGCCGTTGTGCTCATACGAAACGGCCTTAATACCCCTCTCTGCACTGATTTCAACACCTTCTCCCCAGTCAGCCATCGCGCCAAAGAACGCTTCCACGGTAAACTCCTTGCCAATCCAGCTCTTGTCTATCATGAGGTAATACGACTTGCTGCCATCCTTACTATCTCTGACATAATAGACAGCGTTTTCAATGTCAACACCATTAATGGTATACCTCACGTCGCAGAGGGTCTTATTGTACCTGTGATCACGGGCCGTAAACGCGCGTTCAAAGGCAAAGAGCTGCGTGACATGACAGAAGCAGACACACAGCGCCAGCAGTGCCGCTAACGACCAGCGGCGGCAGTCTCTATCGGTTAAAGGCAGGTGTTTCATACGCTTTAGGCAATTAGTAATTGTATATACGGACGCAAATATACGAAGAAAATATGAGATACACTATAACATCGCGTGAAAAATAGTTAATTGCGTTAAATTTCGGGCTTCATTTTCTCCGGGATTTTGGAGCCTAAAAAATAATCCCAAAGGAGTTTTGCAACTCCCCTGCCGGTTTTCCGACGGAAAAAAGAGGGTAAAAAGGGCAAAAAACACGCATTTCGGCGGTGAATTTACCGCATACAGGCCATGAACTTACCGCTTGCGGAGGGTTTATGTACCGCCTTGGAGGGAGTTAGGTACCGCCTAAAGGGGAGTTATGTACCGCCTAACTCCGACGTGCAGGCGCCCCAAAAACGAAGAAAAGTGTATCGCACTATTTATCAACTACTTACAAAGACGCCCAAAACTCGCGTATTTGCGCCCGACTGACCACAAAAACGAAAAGTGCCCCTTCTTCGTGTTAAAGGATTTTGCCCATCCGTTAAACTTTCTTAACAACGCCCCACCCCCAACCCCTCCCCTCAAGGGGCGGGGAGCGCCTGCGGACAAGAACGCGCAGCAGCTCCCCAAAAGAAAAACTCGTTTTTCTTTTGTTTTTCGCTCACTTAATCGTACCTTTGCAGGCGAATAAGGAATCAACAAAGACATGAGCAGCAAAGAATGTATAGCGAAACTTTCGAAAGTCCTGTTTTGGGATATTGACATGAACGAAGCGGACATGGACAAATATCCTGCCCACTTCATCCAGCGCGTTCTGGAATATGGGAACATGGACGACTGGCGATTGCTACGCGATTACTACGGACTGGACAAGATTGTGGAAGTGTGCAAAGGCCTGCGCACGCTTGACCCCGTCTGCCTATCATTCATCTGCACCATTTCAAACACTAAAGAGGAGGAATACCGATGCTATCACTTCAGACAGTCGTTCCCGACACTCTGGAACTCTTAAAACGGCTGATGGCCGAACCTCTGTTCGACGGACTGCGGTTAGTGGGCGGCACATCGTTGGCTTTGCAATACGGGCATCGACAGTCCGTAGACTTAGACATGTTCGGAGAATTGAAAGGAGACGATAAAGATATAGAAGAAAGGTTGGCCGCTATTGCCAATGAGGTGTCAGAACTCACGACATCTAAAAGCATCAAGATATTCAATTTGGACGGAGTGAAAGTAGACTTCGTGAACTATTCACGCTACCCGTGGATAGACGACGCAGTAGAGGAAGAGGGCCTGCGGCTGGCCTCACCCAAGGACATCGCTGCCATGAAGGTCAATGCCATCATGGGCAGAGGGTCGCGGAAAGACTTTATTGACATCTATTTCCTGATGCAGCACTACACCATTCAGGAGATACTGGACTTCTATCAGGAAAAGTATCCCGAGCACAACTTCTTCCGCGCATTGATGAGCCTGAGCTACTTCAATGATGCAGAGGCCCAGCAGATGCCCGTCATGTATGCTCATGTGTCATGGGACGAAATGAAACAATACATTCAGCACAAAGTTGCTGAAATAAAATAAACAGAAACAACTATGCTCATATTGAAATGGCTTAACACTTTCGGACGTTACCTCATATTGATGGGTCGCACGTTCTCGCGCCCGGAGCGCCTGCGCATGTTCCTGAAGGAATATGTGAAGGAGATGGCCCAGCTGGGCGTCAACTCCATCGGCATCGTGCTGCTCATCTCGTTCTTCATCGGCGCCGTCATCTGCATACAGATGAAGCTGAATATCCAGTCGCCGTGGATGCCGCGCTGGGTGACAGGCTACACCACGCGAGAGATCATGCTGCTGGAGTTCTCCAGTAGTATCATGTGTCTGATTCTGGCCGGTAAGGTGGGCTCGAACATCGCCTCGGAGATTGGCACCATGCGCGTGACCCAACAGATTGACGCCCTCGACATCATGGGCGTGAACTCCGCCTGCTACCTCATCCTGCCGAAGATATTAGGCATGATGACCATCATGCCGCTGCTCGTCATCTTCTCATCGGCCACAGGCATACTCGGTGCCTACGCCACGTCGTACATCGGCCACATTCTGCCGCCCGACGACCTGACGCTGGGCCTACAGCACGCCTTCGTGCCGTGGTTCGTGTGGATGTCCATCATCAAGAGCACCTTCTTCGCGTTCATCATCTCCAGCGTCCCCGCCTACTTCGGCTACACCGTCGAGGGCGGCTCGGTCAACGTCGGCAAAGCCTCAACGGACGCCGTCGTGTCATCGAGCGTACTGATTCTTTGCAGTGATGTGTTTTTGACACATTTGCTTTCTTAGGGGAGTTAAAGGAGTTAAGGAAGTTAAAGGAGTTAAAGACAATACATTATACGACGATTATGGCAACATATAGCTTTGAGAATGTGATTGCTTGGCAAAAGGCTCATGTTTTTGCTGTGATGACATATAAAACGACAAGTCACTTCCCCGAATACGAAAGATACGGGTTGTGTTCGCAGTTTCAAAGAGCAGCAAGCTCCATTTCAGCAAACATTGCCGAAGGATACAAAAAACTGAGTAAAGCAGACAAGCTCAGGTTTCTGAACATTGCACAAGGCAGTCTCGAAGAATGTCGAAACTATATCCTGTTAGCCAGAGACCTTGAATATATCAATGGTCAGGAGTTCATACAACTTCATGACACACTTGAAGAAGCAAGCAAATTTCTAAATGCCTACTGCAAAGGCATCATCAATAACAATGGAATAAAAGAGGAGCATTAACAATGACGGAATAGAATGAGAGGGCAATAACGGAATAGAATGAGAAGGCAATAACGGAATAGAATGAGAGGACAATGACGGAATAAAATGAGAGGGGAAAGAACAAGGAGCAAGGTATTGTCTTTAACTCCTTTAACTCCCTTAACTCCTTTAACTCCTAAAAAGAAAAAAAACGAATGATCGAAGTCAAGAACCTATACAAGTCATTTGAAGACAAGGACGTGCTGAAGGACATCAACACCACGTTCGAGAACGGAAAGACGAACCTCATCATCGGCCAGAGCGGAAGCGGAAAGACGGTGCTGATGAAGAACCTCGTGGGACTGCTGACGCCGACGAGCGGCGAGGTGCTGTACGACGGCCGCGACTTCGTGGCCATGACCAAGAAGGAGAAGGTGCAGATGCGCCGCGAGATGGGCATGATCTTCCAGAGTGCGGCCCTCTTCGACTCCATGACCGTGCTGGAGAACGTCATGTTCCCCCTCGACATGTTCTCAAGCATGACCCTGCGCGAACGCACCAAGCGCGCCAAGGAGTGTCTCGACCGCGTGAACCTGCAGGGAGCCGAGGAGAAGTACCCCGGCGAAATCAGCGGCGGCATGCAGAAGCGCGTCGCCATTGCACGCGCCATCTCCATGAACCCGAAGTACCTGTTCTGCGACGAACCGAACTCCGGCCTGGACCCCAAGACGTCACTCGTCATCGACGAGCTGCTGCACAGCATCACCAAGGAATACAACATGACCACCATCATCAACACCCACGACATGAACTCCGTCATGGGCATCGGTGAGAACATCATCTTCATCTACGAGGGACAGAAAGAGTGGCAGGGCGTCTCGGGCGACATCATGCACTCAAAGAACCAGCGGCTCACTGACTTCATCTTCGCCAGTGACCTGCTGAAGAACATGCGCAGCGTAGTGCTTGAACATGAAAAAATATGAAAAGAACAAATAAGATACGAAGCCTGTTGCTGTGTGCCACAGCCATTGCCCTTCAACTGTCGCTCTTCACTTCCTGCAACGAGCTGACTCCTGAAGAGCAGGCATCGCTGGCCGCCAAAGGCTACTACGAGCATCTGGCTGCCGGCGAATACGACCAATACATGGAGGGTGTCAGCGGTACGAAGGAAGCACCAGCCGACTACACAGAACAGCTACGCGCTTCAGCCAAGCAGTATGTAGGACGGCTGAAACAACAGCACCAAGGCATTGAAGCCGTGGAAGTGCGTAGTGCCCGAAGTGACACTACGCTACATTGCACGGAGGTATTCCTGCTGCTCCGCTTCACCGACACGGCTACCGAAGAAATCTGTGTGCCGATGGTGGAGCAAGACGGAAGATGGCTGCTGAAGTGAACAACAGCCGAACTATTCTTCTTCGGAGTCAAAGTCCAGCTCGCGGGCAAACTGGATGTCTGTTTCAGTATCTGAAATACTGAAGCTACTGGTGGCCAACACCTGTTGCGTGCTGACGTGAACAACCTGCAATGTGGGGAGACAATATTTCTTTTTCATGATTGCGAATACGTTTTAGGGAGGTTATCTGATGATGACTTTCTTTCCGTTGACGATATACAGCCCGCTGGTGGGGTTCTTCACGCGCCGTCCTTGCAGGTCGTAGACACTATCGTCCATCTTCCATGTTCCATTTTCAACTTCAGAAATAGCAGTAGTCTCGTCGTCGAAGCTGAAGTAGGCAGGAGCACTCTCTCCACCCGTCACCGCCAAGAAAGCTTTGTTGGCACCCAGCGTGTTGCCGCTGCCATACTTATAGAAGCCCAGGACTCCGCCCTGATAGCTCAGCACGTAGTAGGTGGTGCCTGCTGTCTGCGACGTTGTTTGGTCACAGCCTGACAAGGCATTGTCTTCATAATAGGACTCAGTAGCAGCCTCGGCGGTGCTGGTCAGCGTAGAAGCTGTTGCTGTTGCTCGTTTCAGGATAACTCCTTGGCCAGCCTTGATGATGCGGTCTTCAACCTCAACCAAGGTCAACGTCTCATCGATTTTCTTGGCTGCATATACGGTAGTTAAGGCATCTGCCTGACGATTAACATTGCTCTTATAATAAGTGCCCCATGCAGCATCGCCTGCCAGCGTGGTAGAGACCTCTATGCTGTGTTTGGTCAGGTAACCGCCAGTACCAGTAGTTGCCTTGGTGCCATCCACTGTTGTTCCTAAAGTCGTGCCGTCCTCGCCAACGAGTGACGTGCAACCATTGAACATACCGAGATATTGTTTCCCGTAGTCGCCTTCTTTTATGCCATCGGTTGTCCATTTGCCGGCATTAACAATAATGGCTTTCAAGCTGCTGCAATTGAAGAACATAGAATTCATATTCTCCACCCTGCTTGTATTGAAGCTACTGAGGTCAATGGCCGTCAGTGCCGTGCAGCCAGAGAACATGCTCGACATATTCGTCACGTTGGTTGTATCGAAGCTACGTAGGTCCAGTGATTTCAAACTGCTGCAGCCGCTAAACAGTCCCGACAGCGACGTGAGGTTGCTGGAGTTGAAGCCACTCATGTCTATGGACTCCAATGCATAACAACGATAGAACATATTGGACACATTGCTCAAACTTGTTGAGTTGAACTTACTTAGGTCGAGGTCGGTCAGCTTCTGGCAATTATAGAACATCCGTGATATGTTCTCGACATTGATGGGGCGGAACTTGCTACCGGTGAGGTTCAGCGTCTCCAGATTGGTGCAGCCGTCAAACATGCTCGTCATCTCCAACACACTCTCGGTGTCAAACGTGCTCAGGTCAAGCGTCGTCAGCTCCGAGCAGTTTTGGAACATGCCGTTCATGTAATTTACATGGGCAGTATTGAAACTGCTGACATCGAGCGTAGTCAGGCTGCTGCAACCTTCGAACAGGTACTTCATATTGGTCACCGTAGCTGTCTTCAAATTCGACAGATTGTTGATGGTTGTCAGACTGCTGAACCCGCTGAACAGCTGTGCCAGATTTTCAGATGTGTGATCCTGGCAGCTGGCATCAATAGACAGTGTAACGATATTCCCTGTTTTATCCACATCTGACCATGAATTACCTGTCCAAAAATCATTGATGGTGAATGTGATGGCCCAGGCCGGTGCCTCTCCCCATTTCAGTGTTGCGGTCTTTGCTGACGAATCGTAATCGTCCATATAGAACACGTCAGCACTCCACGACATTTGTGCTACGCCAAGTAACATGGCGAATGTAAGTAAAAGTTTTCTTTTCATTGTTTTTTAAGATTTAAACAGGCGGCAAAGGTACATAATAACAGAGGGTGTGTCAAAATAGGCACATCCTCTTTTTCTATGTTATTAATGTTGGCATAGGAGTCTATGCAGCTCTTTTTATGATTTGTGCGTTTTGTGTTCGTCCTAAGCCCCAAATTGGCTTATATGATGCCATATAAAGCA
>JAFUSC010000019.1 GCA_017467705.1 Prevotella sp.
ACCTCCAAGTGCATCTTGTATGGCTTCTTCGCCGTGTTAGCTTCTTCGGTGGCTTTCAGCTCCTCTTCTTCCTTTTCAATGCTCACCTTGCAGATGTACTTCACCAGCAGTGTGGCACCGATGATGCCCAGCACGCCGAGCGGATAGGCGCAGGCATAGGCCGATGCTATCTGCGGAGCGTTGCTGCCGAAGACAGAGCCCAGCGCCTCGTTGGCGGCACCCAGTCCCGGCGTGTTCGTCACGGCGCCGCACAGCGTTCCCACCATCATGGGCAGTGCGTTGCGGTCGGCTGTGTCGAAGAAGATGAAGTAGCAGGCGAACATCACGGCGATGTTGAGCAGGATGGCCGTGGCCGACAGCCCGTTCAGCTTGATGCCGGCCTTGCCGAAGCTCTCGAAGAAGCCCGGGCCCACCTGCAAGCCGATCATGAAGACGAACAGAATGAGGCCGAAGTCCTGAATGAACGTGAGGATGGGCGTCGGTGCCGTGAACCCGATGTGTCCGGCCACGATGCCGGCGAAGAGGACGAACGTGACGCCCAGCGAGATGCCTCCTATCTTGATTTTACCTAAATAGACGCCGATGGCAATGACCACGGCGTAGAGCAGCGCAATGTGCGCCACCGAATCGGTTGTCGTGAAAAGCGACGTTAACCAGTTAAATGTGTCCATTATATACAGAAAAAATACTAACCTTTTTAAAGCGGTGCAAAATTACACATTTTCTGCCAAACTGCGCAATTTTTGCACAACTATTTTTCTTCTCTCCCTGTTTTTTTTGATTAAAAAGACAATACATTATTTTCTTTAACCAAATTTCTGTTAATTGTGTTAAATTTTCGGGTTAAATTTCTCCGGAATTTTTGGTGTAACCACAATTCAACAGTGATGCAAAACAGTATAGTTTGAGCGAGAGGCGGCAGCTCTCGGGTCGTGAACTGACGGCTCCCGACTTGCGAAACGGCATGTTTCAGCTCGCAAAACGCCGCGTTTCGTGTTGCAAAACGGTGCGTTTCAGCGCCCAAAACGGTGCGTTTCGCAACCTGAAACGGCCTGTTTTGCAAGGCCGAAAAACGAGGATTTTCGCTTGGCGCTGATTATCAGCAACTTACAAAGTGGCTCAAAACTCGCGTATTTTCGACCGAAGGCGGACTTTTTTGAAAAGTGCCCCTTTTTCGTGTTAATAAATTTGGGGTGATTGTTAAACTTTGCAAAAAGCAGATAGCCAAACAGCAGATTTTGTATCTGCCAATGTCATTATTTGAAATAAAAAACTTACTTTTGCGTGATGAAAGTCCCTTATTTTTCACATAAAAACGTTACAGCGATGAAAAAGATTCTATTTCTTGCAGCAGTAGCCGCGCTGGTGGCCTGCGGAAACCAGACGAAGTCACATCAGGCTGAGAGTGATTCAACCGTCGTAGCAGCAGCCGACATTCAGGCAGAGGCTCCACAGGCAGAGCCGGAGGGCGACAACGGCGCTGCGGAGTTCATTGACCAGTTCACCCTCGACAAGCTCAAAGACATGTTAGGCAATCAGGAAAACGCCGTGAAGTACGGCTTCACGTTTGTCTACAAAGACGAGGATGGCGACGAAGAAATGACCAGTACGGACATCGTCTATGGCCGCGACGTGGAAAAAGGGAAAAAGCAGGAGCTGGGCTACGAGCTCGTCAGCAACTCCGCTCATGCCTGCTACTTCCAGATGCAGTTAGATACATCCACTCAGGCATTTCTCTGCTTCAAGAGTCAGGACGACGCCAACCGCTTCTTCGAAAAAATCATCAAGTCAGGAATCGTCAAGTGTCAAGACCAGTATGTCATCGTCGAGGAAAAGCTGGCACCGGGCGACCCCGTCATCGTTGATTCATTCAGTGGCTACACCCCGATTGCTGACATCTCAGCACCAGAATTCAATAACGGCTACTACTGCCTGCACTTCGACTTCTTCGTTTGAGTCAGGAGCGTACCTGTAGCCCGCCAATATCCTGTTTCGTGTAACGGTCGGTGCGCAGACTGTAGCGCAGCAGACCGTAGAGACTGCCTATGAGTACATAGGCGGCCACGGTTTGCAGGGCTGTCGGGTGCAGGTCCCCGACCGATGCGCCGGGCCATGACGCAATCCATTCCAACCACCACTTCAGCACATTCACCACAGCAGTGAGCGCGGCTACGACGACTGACAGCAGCCAGCCCCACCAGCTGCTGACCAGCACGGCCAGCGTGAGGTAGAGTATGAGCGTCGTGAGCGGAATGGCTGCGTAGTTGGCCAGCAGGAAGTAAGGCGAGAGCTGGCCGAAGTGGAAGGCCACCAGTGGTGCCGTGCCGAGCTGTGCCGCCACGGAGACGGCAGTCGTCGTGCTGACGGCATGGGCTGCACGGCCCGTGATGCCTGAGGGCCGGATGTGCAGCAGACGGTTGAGCAGTTCGGTGAGCGGCGGGGCAAAGAGCAGAATGGCCAGCACGGAGCAGAACGAGAGCTGGAAACCCACGTCGAAGAGTGCCGACGGGTTGGCCGTCAGCATGGCGATGGCCGTGAGCGACAGCGTGTTCAGCGGTGAGCGTCCGCGCCCTAAGAAGTCGACAAAGGCCCAGATGCTGATCATGAGTGCCGCGCGGACCACGCTGGGCATCATGCCGACCAGCAGCACGAAGGCCCACACGCTGGCAACGATGAGCAGCTGACTGACCATGCGTCGGCGCCGGCGGCGGAACAGCAGCGTCAGCAGCATGTAGATGATGCCCAGATGAAGACCGCTGAGTGCCAGCAGGTGCGACGTGCCCGTGGCGCTGAACGTGTCGCGCTGTTCACGTGCGACGGCGCTCTTGTTGCCCAGCGCCATCGCCGTGGCCAAGGCATAGGTGTCGTCGTCCATGCGGAGCGTGCGCAGGTGTTGCAGCAACTGGTGGCGCAGACCGAGGAAGAAGAGTCGTGAACGCTGCATGCGGCTGAGGCCCGTCGTGGGTATGCTGGCCGCTTGCCAATGGCCGTGCCACACGAAGGCTTCGCCCACGTAGCCGTGTGAAGTCAGGTAAGTCAGGTAAGAACCCTTGGCGCTCAGCGGTTTGACGGCAGCGTGAAACACCAGACCGTCGCCCACGCTGAGGCGGTTGCTGCGTTCGTCGCGCATCAGGCGGAGCTGAATCTTGTCGCCCGTCGTGGCCAGCAGCGCATCCATGCTGAGCGTCTTGCCTCTGACAACGGGGTCGGAAGCAATGATGACGGCATGGTCACTGGGGGGGGTATTTGTCAGTTGTGGGGTGGTTTGCTGCTGATAGCTGTAAAGCGTGGCGCCGAGCAGTGCACACGCCATGCCGGTCAGCAGGCTTTGCACCGTCGGGGTGCGGCGCGCGGCAACAGCCGCAGCGCAGGAAGCAGCGACGCCTATGGCCGTCCAAAGGGGCGGCAGCGGCACCATGCAGGCCAGCAAGATGCCGGTGATGAGCCAGACCGTCGGTGCAAGAAGCGGCAGCATGTCCTTACAGGTATTTCGCCGTCAGCGTGTCGGCGTGAAGCATCTCTTGGAGCGTGCCTTGGAACACCACTTCGCCGCCTTTGCGTCCTCCGCTGGGGCCGAGGTCGATGATGTAGTCGGCCTGACGGATGACGTCAAGGTTGTGCTCAATGACGATGACGGTGTTGCCGCGGCTGACCAGCTGGCGCAGCACCTGCATCAGCACACGTATGTCTTCAAAGTGAAGACCCGTGGTGGGCTCGTCGAGTATGAAGAGCGTGCGGCCGGTGTCGCGCTTCGACAGTTCTGCTGCCAGTTTGATGCGCTGGCTCTCGCCGCCGCTGAGCGTCGTTGACGGCTGCCCCAGCCGGATGTAGCCAAGTCCGACATCCTGCAAGGTCTTGAGCGGACGGAGCAGGGCGGGGACGTTTTCAAAGAATGCGACGGCCTGATTGATGGTCATGTCGAGCACGTCGGCAATGGACTTGCCACGGAAGCGCACTTCAAGCGTCTCGCGGTTATAGCGCCGTCCGCGACACTCCTCGCACGGCACCATGACGTCGGGCAGGAAGTTCATCTCAATGGTCTTGTAGCCATTGCCGCCGCACACCTCACAGCGCCCTCCCTTGACGTTGAAGGAGAAGCGTCCCGGTTTGTAGCCGCGTATCTGTGCTTCGGGCAGATGGACGAAGAGTGAACGCACGTCGGAGAACAGCCCCGTATAGGTGGCCGGATTGGAACGTGGTGTTCGCCCGATGGGGCTCTGGTCAACGCAGACCACCTTGTCGATGTGCTCCAGTCCTTCGATGGCCGTGTAGGGCAGGGGAACCCGCTGCGCACGGTAGAGGTGATGGCTGAGAATGGGGTAGAGCGTCTCGTTGATCAGCGTAGACTTGCCGGAACCGCTGACGCCGGTGATGAGGATGAGCTTCCCGAGCGGGAACGTCACATCCACCCCCTTCAGGTTATTGCCGGAGCACCCCGTGAGGGTGAGGGAAGCCCCCTCTGCAGACCCACCCCCTGCCCCTCCCGAGGGGAGGGGAGATTGGCTACCTTGCACGCCCGATACATCTACAGATGGACTAATCAAGCCCCTCCCTTGGGGAGGGGTTGGGGTGGGTTTCAAATACTTCGCCGTCAACGTGTCGGCTTTCAGCAGTTCCTGTGGCGTTCCTTGGAACACCACCTCGCCGCCTTTGCGACCGGCCAAGGGGCCGATGTCGACGATATAGTCGGCGGCCAGCATCATGTCACGGTCGTGTTCAACGACAATGACCGTATTACCCATGTCGCGCAGGGCTTTGAGGGAACGGATGAGCCGCTCGTTGTCGCGCTGGTGGAGTCCGATGCTGGGCTCGTCAAGGATATAAAGCACGTTGACCAGCTGTGAACCTATCTGTGTGGCCAACCGGATGCGTTGGCTTTCACCGCCGCTCAAGGTGGCCGACGGTCGGTTGAGCGACAGATAGTCAAGTCCCACGTCGAGCAGAAAGTCCAGACGTGTGCGTATCTCCTTCAGTATCTCGGCGGAGATTTGGAGCTGTTGGGACGATAGAGACTCCTTGCCCCTTGCCCCTTGCTCCTCTATATGATTGAGCCACTCGCGGAGTTCGCTGATGTCCATGGCTGACAGCTCGGCAATGTTCTTGTCGGCAAAGCGGTATGACAGCGCTTCGCGGTTCAGCCGCTGGCCGTGACACTCCGGACATTCGCACTCAGCAAGGAACTGGTCAGCCCACTTCTGGCCGCTGGCGCTCTCGTCGTTGTCGATGACCGAACGCAGATATTTCACCACGCCATCGAAACGCACGAAGTAGTCACTCGATGTGTGCACCAGTTCGCGGTCAATGCGCACGTCGTCCAGCGAACCGTAGAGAATTTCACTCAGTGCTTCGTCGGGAATATCGTTGACAGCCGTCTTGAGGTCGCAGTCATATTTGTGGAGAATGGCATCAATCTGCCAGAAAATCATCTGGCTCTTGAATTTGCCGAGCGGCACGATGGCGCCGTCGTGGATGCTCAGCGTGCGGTCAGGAATCACCTTGTCAAGGTCAATCTCGCTGATAAAGCCGAGTCCCTTGCATCGCGGACAAGCGCCCATGGGCGAGTTGAACGAGAAGATGTTGGGTGCCGGGTCGTTGTAGGATATGCCTGTGGTGGGGCACATCAGCCGGCGCGAGAAGTATTTGGCATCGCCAGTCTCGTGGTCAATGATCATGATGAGCCCTTCGCCCATCTTCATGGCCAGTTCCACACTCTTCTTCAACCGATAGGAAGCTCCCTCCGCGTCACCTTGGGGGGCGGTTTCTGCCACGGCGACACGGTCAATGACCGCCTCAATGCTGTGGTTCTTGTAACGGTCCACCTTCATGCCACGGGTGATTTCCTGTAGCTCGCCGTCCACGCGGACGTGAAGGAACCCTTTGCGGCGCAGACTCTCGAACAGTTCGCGGTAGTGGCCCTTGCGGTTGCGCACTACGGGCGCGAGGATGAGAATCTTGCGTCCGGCGTAGTCTTTCTCTATCATCTGCAGCACGCGCTCTTCTGTGTACTTCACCATCGGCTCGCCCGTCATGTAGCTGTAGGCCCGTCCGGCGCGTGCAAAGAGCAGTCGCAGGTAGTCGTATATCTCCGTTGTGGTGCCGACGGTGGAGCGTGGATTGTGGTTTGTCGTCTTCTGCTCAATGCTGATGACGGGTGAGAGACCGGTAATCTTGTCAACGTCGGGGCGTTCTAATCCGCCCAAGAAGTTACGGGCGTAGGCTGAGAACGTTTCAATGTAGCGTCGTTGTCCTTCGGCGAATATGGTGTCGAAGGCCAGCGATGACTTTCCGCTGCCGCTCAGACCGGTGATGACGGTCAATGAGTTACGGGGAATCTGCACGTCAATGTTCTTCAGGTTGTGAACACGTGCGCCCCAGACGTTGATGAATTCTGTTTCCTTGTGTTCGTTATTGCTCATTGTTGCTATAACCCTCTGTGTAACCGCGCAACAGGTTGACGTCGCGCCGAATGGTGTGTGTCTGCCCGTCAGAACCCTTAGCCTTGACGAGCACGAAGTAAGTGCCCTGTTTGGCCGGGCGACCGTTGACGGTGCCGTCCCAGCCGCCGTTCAGGTCGGTCCACTCGTAGAGCTTCTGCCCCCAACGGTTGAAGATGATGGCGCGGAACTCAACGATGCCTACCGTCTTGCCGGTCTTCACTGTGAGCACATCGTTCTTGCCGTCACCGTTAGGCGAGAAGGCATTATAAATCTCTATGTGGCTTACCACGATGCTGTCGCTCTGTTCCTCGGTGGGATCAGTCTCCGTCTCGTCTGTCGTCTCGTCTGTCTGTGCACTGACAAACAGCGGAAAACAGAGAAATGCAAGCAATAAAAACAGGTGTTTCTGTGTCATTTTGTTCATGTTTGGCGACAAAGGTACAAAATAATTTATAATTATGAATTAAGAATTAAGAATTATTTTGTACCTTTGCAGGGAAAAAGCGATAAAACGAGAAAGAAATGAAGCGAGAAATCGGATATTTGGTGCTTTCACTGGTGCTGTTCTTGGCTGCCGGCAGTGTGCTGGCGCAGACTCCGCAGTGGCGTGACATGCACAAGGTAAAACGCAGCGAGACCATCTATAGCATTGCCCGTGACTACGGCATTACCGTCGATGACCTGATCAAGGCTAACCCCGAGATGGCATCGCCGGACTACGTTCTGAAAAAGGGGGACTTCGTGTGCATCCCGTACCCCTCAGGTGTGCCAACTGACACGACCACCACGGCCAAGCCTTCGCCCAAGCCGGAGAAGGTGCAGCACGTTGCCAGCGACGTTGACATGCGCAATCGTGAGATTCGTGTGGGCATCATGCTGCCGTTGCACAAGCAGAACGGCGACGGACGCCGCATGATGGAGTACTACCGTGGTGTGCTCATGGCCTGCGACAGCCTGCGACAGAACGGCGTCTCCGTTGACATCCGGGCGTGGAACGTGGCAGAGAACACGGACATCAAGAAGTTCCTGAACGCTGATGCTGAAAAGCTGGACCTCATCATCGGTCCCCTTTATTCGAAGATGATGCCGGCGCTCAGCGAGTTCGTGCGTAAACACCAGATCAAAGTGCTCATTCCTTTCTCCATCAACACTCCCGAACTGGACACCAATCCCTATCTTTATCAGGTTTACCAGACGCCGGGTGAGTTCTGCGAGCAGTCAGCTGAACAGTTCATGCGCCGTTTCCCTGACAGCCATGTCATCATCGTCGACTGCAACGACTCGACCAGCCGTAAGGGCATGTTCACCGGCAAGCTGCGCAAACGCTTGGAGGCTGCCAATATAGAATATAAGATCAGCAACCTCAAGTCGTCAGACCAGCGTTTCTTCGAGTGTTTCAGCGAGACGCAGCGCAACGTCGTCGTGCTGAACACCGAGCGTCAGCATGAGTTCCGTGCTGCCGTGTCGAAGATCAACGCCATGCTGCTTGACCATCCTGACCTTGACATCACGTTCTTCGGTTACACGGAGTGGATGCTTTATGCCAAGCGTAACCTTGACTCGTTCTATAAGTTCGACGTACACATTCCCACGGCGTTCTATTATGATGAGGCTTCGCCCCGCGTCAAGCGCATTGAGCAGAAGTATCGCTGGAACTTCCATGCCGACATGATGAACACCCTGCCGCATTTTGCCATCACCGGCTTCGACCATGCCTACTACTTCATCAAGGGACTCAGCATGTATGGCAGTCACTTCACGGGCAGTGCAGGCATGGTGGGCTATCCTGCCATCCAGACGCCGCTGGTGTTTGAACAGTTAGGCGACGGCGGACATCAGAACCGTCAGCTCATGATTGTGCACTTCACCAAGGACCGCCACGTGGAAATCATCAGGTATTAAACGCCGCACCCGCTTCATGAGAACAGCTATATATATATATAAGGTATATGCCTGGCACTGCCGTCCGGCCCTGGTCTTGCTTCTTGCTGTACTGACGTTCAGCACGGCCCGTGCGCAGATAGGTGAGCACCGCAATGAGTTCGCCGTCGGCTTCAGTGGCGGCTACGTGGTGAGCAACGTCGGTTTCACGCCCAATGTGCAGCAGGGACTCCACGGCGGACTGACCGGAGGCGTCACCTTCCGCTACACCACGGAGAAGTATTTTTCCAGCATCTGCGCCATTGTCGGTGAGGTGAACTATGCGCAGCTCGGTTGGAAAGAAGACATCCTTGACACGCACGACGCACCCGTCATCAATGCCGTGACGGGGCTTGCCGAGCAGTATGAGCGCACCATCAACTACGTGCAGGTGCCCGTGCTGGCGCGTCTGGGGTGGGGGCGTGAGCGCAACGGGGCCCAGTTCTTCTTCCAGATTGGCCCGCAGATGGGCTTCTACCTCAACGAAAGCACGAAAACCAACTTCAACTTCGCCGACCGCAATACCACTGACCGCTCTTCATCCATTGTGGCACAGGACACCATGGCCGTCAAACACAAGTTCGACTATGGCATCGTGGCCGGCATCGGCGTGGAATACAGCGTTCCCCGTGTGGGACACTTCATACTTGAAGGCCGTTACTACTACGGCTTGGGCAACATCTACGGCAACACCAAGAGCGACTACTTCGGCAAGTCAAACTTCGGCAACATCGTCATTAAACTCAGCTACCTGTTTGACATTACCCGCACCAAGAATGACAAGATAAAATAAGATAATAAATAAACTTTAGAATCGTTATGTTTGAAAATCAACCCAAAGGACTCTTTACGTTGGCATTAGCCAACACCGGTGAGCGTTTCGGCTACTACACCATGCTTGCTATCTTTACATTGTTTCTGCAGGCAAAGTTTGGTTATACGGCATCGCAAACCAGCACTATTTTCGCAAGTTTTCTGGCTTGCGTCTATTTCATGCCTGTTGTCGGTGGCATCCTTGCTGACCGTTTCGGGTATGGCAAAATGGTAACACTGGGCATCTGCGTGATGTTTGTAGGCTATGTCCTGCTCTCTATTCCCTTTGAGGGAGCCGCTCCCATGTTTGCAGCGTTGTTTGCTATCTCACTTGGTACTGGACTCTTTAAAGGTAATCTGCAAGTGATGGTTGGCAATCTTTATGACAATCCCAAGTATG
Source organism: Prevotella sp. (assembly GCA_017467705.1). Taxonomy (GTDB): domain Bacteria; phylum Bacteroidota; class Bacteroidia; order Bacteroidales; family Bacteroidaceae; genus Prevotella. The sequence continues at coordinate 9,571 of JAFUSC010000019.1, forward strand.
CTAATCGCCGCGATGTGGCTTTCAGCCTGTTCTACATGGCCATCAACATCGGGGCATTGTTTGCTCCTACAGCAGCTAATAAGGTTGCCGGCTATTTCCTTGGCAAGTCAGGCCTGACCTACGACCCTGACATACCCAGTTTGGCCAATGCGCTTGTACGCGATTATGACCACGTAACACTGAAGCAAGTGAGCAGTCTCACGCAGTTAGCAGAAAAGCAGAACGTGGATGCAGCAAGTCTGCAGGGGCTGCATGATTTCTGCGACAAGTACATGTCAGTGCCCGAGCTGGCCAATGCTCCCGTGTCGAAACTTGGCGAGTATCTTGGCAATGTAGATATGGCAGCAATGCTTCAGCCACTTAACGATTTCTCTTCTGATTATCTCACTAATCTTGCTGGGGCTTATCATTGGGGCTTCGCCGTAGCATGCGTTTCACTCATTGTTTCTATGCTCATCTATGTGCTCGGGCGGAGTACGTTTAAAGGTGCCGAGGCTTCGCAAAAGTCAGCAAAGGCCGACGAGCAGGCGGCTCCTGTCGAAGAGCTGTCGAAGAGTGAAACCAATCAGCGTATCGTCGCATTGGTGCTTGTGTTCCTTGTAGTGCTCTTCTTCTGGATGTCCTTCCACCAGAACGGACTTACATTGACGTTCTTTGCCCGCGATTACACGGCAAAGACCATTTCCGGCATCGGGACTATCGTCTTCAATGTGCTCAATCTGGCCATGATTATCGTTGCTTTCTATTCACTGTTCAACATCTTCCAGTCAAAAACCACGAAGGCTAAGGTCATTTCGGCACTCATTATAGCATTGTGCATGGGTGGAGTCTGCGCGCTGTATGTCAGTTCCGGTTCAGGGCAGGAAATGAAAGTAGGGCCCGAACTCTACCAACAGTTCAACCCCTTCTTCGTTGTACTGCTTACGCCGGTGTCATTGGCTGTGTTCGGATGGCTGGCCAAGCATGGAAAGGAACCCTCGGCACCACGTAAAATCGGATTGGGAATGATTATTGCCGCTGTCGGATTCCTCGTAATGGCCATCGGGTCATTCGGACTGCCGAAGCCCGAAGTGACGGCAAATCTTTCTACCGACGGATGGACAGCAGCCCAGTGGAGCGGATTCTTTGGTCAGTATGTACCGTTGGCAACAACAGGCGGTGCCGTGGCGGTGGCCGACAGCTTCTCACGCGTTTCGCCGGCATGGCTCATTTCCACTTATCTCATCCTTACCTTTGCAGAGTTGTTACTTTCGCCGATGGGTATTTCGTTCGTGTCGAAGGTGGCTCCTCCCAAATACAAAGGACTGATGATGGGTGGCTGGTTCGCTGCTACGGCTGTTGGCAACTACATGGTAGCAATTATTGGTTATCTGTGGGGCGCAGTAGAACTTTGGATGCTCTGGTGTATCCTTATCGTGCTCTGCCTGTTGGCTTCACTCTTCATCTTCTCTATCATGAAGCGTTTGGAGAAGGTGTGCTGAAGCAGATGCTTAAATGATAAATGACTGATGAGAAATGGTAAACCTCATTGCTCCGCAGAAGTGCTCACACACTGGCGCCAGCTTTTAGGTTTATCATTTCTCATTTGTTGTTTCTCATTGAGTCCCGTAGGGGCGCAAACCTCCTTGACCCTCGTCGAACTGAACTGCGAGAATCTCTTTGACTGCGTGCACGACACGCTGAAACAGGACTATGAGTTCCTGCCTGATGCCGGGCGCAAGTGGACGCCACAGCGCTATTGGCGCAAGCTGAACAACATCGGACGCGAGATTCTCAGCTGTTCGCCTGACACGCTCAGCTTCCAGCTGCCTGACCTTGTGGCACTCTGCGAAGTTGAGAATGACAGCGTTGTGCATCACCTCACCCGCCGTTCGTTGCTTCGGCAGGCGGGTTACGACTACATCGTTACCAACTCGCCCGACGAACGCGGACTCGACGTTGCACTGTTCTATCAGCCATTCTCCTTTGCTCCCGTCCGTTCGTGTGCCCTTCGCATTGAGCCCTTGCCCGGCATGCGGCCTACGCGCGACATTCTCTACGTCGCCGGACGCATCATGACGGGCGACACGCTGCACGTCTTCGTGGTCCATGCGCCTAGCCGCTATGGTGGCGAGCGTGCATCGCGGCCTTTCCGTATGCACGTGGCGCACCGTCTCATGCAGGCCGTTGACTCCCTTCGCGCCGTCAGTCCTGCTGCTCCGGTCGTGGTGGCGGGCGACTTCAATGACTACGCGGGCGATGCCTCGCTTGACTTTCTGGAACGGTCGGGCCTGATAGACGTGTCGCGCACGGCCACTGGCACGCACGGTGCACGCGGCACTTACTGCTTCCAAGGCTTCTGGGGGAGCCTCGACCATGTGCTGGCCAGTCCTTCGTTGGCCGCCGTCGTTGACACTTGTTACGTCAACGATGCCCCGTTCCTCATGGAAGAAGACCCCCGATATGCTGGTCTTCGTCCCCGTCGCACCTATCAGGGCTTCCGTTATCAGCGCGGCTATAGCGACCATCTGCCCCTTGTCATCCGCTTCCGTTGGGAGTGAGAACGGGCTGTTCCCCGGAGCAGTGCGTGCTGTTTCCGGGAGCAGAACGCACCGTTTCGCGGTACAACGAGAAGACTTTTCGGCCCGGGCCAAAAGTTTCAGCAAACACGGTTTTGTACCGCGAAACGGTGCGTTTCGCTCCGCAGAAATGTGCGTTGTGCACCTCGAAAATGCTGATTCACACAAAAAAAGACCGGTCGTCCGTCAATCAGACACCCGGTCTTGTGTTGTACGCTGCGGTTGAGTGGTAGATTGGAATCAATGAGTTCCTGTCTATCCTTGCAGTTTGAACATCCCCGTGCGGATGGAGGCGATGCGCCAGCCGTGTCGATGAAGTAGATCACGGGGCCGAGCGATGCCGCACGTTTGGCAAAGGCCTCGATGCTATCCTTTTCCAGAGCGTTCACCACCTGCGTCTCCACATCGTAACCGCTGCGGCGGAAATCGTCACCCACACGCTCCAGCGCCTTCTCGCTGATGTCGCCCAGCAGCGCTCGAGCTTTGCTCGCTTGCTACCAACGGGACGCAAGAATCTTCTTGCCTGCCGCAATGCGCCGCACGATGGCAGTTCCCATATAAACTTTCATAAAGTGCAGAAGATGCGGATTTACTCTGTCGTTTCCGGCGTTAATAATCTGGATGGCCTGCGCGTACTGCCCCTGCGACGTGCCGAGGCGAAATGTCATGTTC
>JAFUSC010000020.1 GCA_017467705.1 Prevotella sp.
AGAAGTCAATCACTATCTCACCCAGAGGCAGATAGAAATGTATCTCCACACGGTTGCCGCTGACGAACTGCTGGTCGATGAGCTCGCCGCGCTTGTCGAGGCAAAGCGTCATGATGGGGCCGATGAAGTCGGTCGTCGTGATGATGCTGGCCTTGATGTACGGCTCTTCAATGTGGTCGATGAGCGTCTGGTCAGGCAGTCCCGAGGGGTTGTGCACTTCCTTCACCCCACCCTGCTTGTCGTAGCACATGTAGCTGACGTTGGGCACGGTGGTGATGACGTCCATATTGAACTCGCGGTCAAGCCGTTCCTGCACAATCTCCATATGCAGCAGTCCGAGGAAGCCGCAGCGGAAGCCGAAGCCGAGGGCGACGGACGATTCGGGGGTGAACGTCAGCGAGGCATCATTGAGCTGCAGCTTCTCCAACGAGGCACGCAGGTTCTCGTAGTCGGTGGGGTCTATGGGATAGACACCGGCGAACACCATGGGCTTTACTTCCTGGAATCCCTCAATGGCATGGCTGCACGGACGCGCCACATGGGTGATGGTGTCGCCCACCTTCACCTCCTTTGACTCCTTGATGCCGCTGATGATGTAGCCCACGTCGCCCGTGCGGAGCTCCTTACGAGGAATCATGTCCATCTTCAGCACACCCACCTCGTCTGCGTCGTACTCCATGCCGGTATTGAAGAACTTAACCTTGTCACCCTGACGGATGGTGCCGTTCACAATCTTGAAGTAGGCAATGATGCCCCGGAATGAGTTGAACACAGAGTCGAAGATCAGCGCCTGCAACGGTGCATCGGCATCACCCACGGGATGGGGGATGCGCTCAACCACAGCGTCAAGGATATCGCTGACACCTTCGCCAGTCTTGCCCGATGCACGGATGATGTCTTCAGGCTTGCAGCCCAGCAGCTCGACAATCTCATCCTCCACCTCGTCGGGCATAGCGCTGGGCATGTCAATCTTGTTGATGACGGGAATAATCTCCAAGTCATGGTCAATGGCCATGTAGAGGTTTGAGATGGTCTGCGCCTGCACGCCTTGGGTAGCATCGACCACCAGCAGGGCGCCCTCGCAGGCCGCGATAGAGCGTGACACCTCGTAAGAGAAGTCCACATGCCCCGGCGTGTCAATCAGGTTCAGGATGTACTTTCCACCTTCCACCTTCGGTCCTCCACCGTAGTCATACTCCATCTGTATGGCATGGCTCTTGATGGTGATGCCACGCTCACGCTCCAAATCCATGTCGTCCAGCATCTGTCCTTCCGTCACCTGAATGGTCTTGGTGTATTCAAGCATACGGTCGGCAAGCGTGGACTTACCGTGGTCAATGTGTGCTATGATGCAGAAGTTTCTGATTCGCTCCATGTGGTTCTTTTACATTTTAAGTTGCAAAATTACGAAATAATTATGAAAAATGTATGCGTTTTATGTTTTTTTTGTAATTTTGCACTCAAAATAAATCTCAAAGCTCAAAAACATAAAGCTCAAATCTCAATGAAGAAACTATCCGTTTTACTGTTCGCATCGGTCTTGCTGACGGCCTGTCAGGAGTCGATGGAAGAACGATGCGCACGCGAAGCAAGGGAATACACGCAGCAGAAATGCCCTGCGTTCATCAACAAGGTCACCCGCATTGACAGTCTGACGTTCGACGTGGCGACCCACACCATCAGCTACTGTTACTCATTCATAGGAGCAGCAGACGTGCCCGGCTCCGTGAAGGAGGAAGAGGCACGCCTGCTGCTGCTTAATGAAGTGAAGAATTCAACCAATCTCAAGGCTTACCGCGACGAGGGCTATAACATACGCTATGTATACCACTCGGAGAGCAGGCCCGGAGAAGTGATGTATGACGTAACGTTCACGAAGAAGGATTACTGAATCCTCTACATTACTCCACGCCTTCGGGCTTCATGTTCGTGTAGACGGTCTGCACGTCGTCGAAGTCCTCAAGGCGCTCCACCATCTTGTCAATGGTCTCACGCTCCTCAGCCGTCACGTCCTTCAGATCGTTGGGGATGCGGGTAAACTCAGCACCCGTCACCTCGAAGCCGTTTTCCTCCAGATGCTTCTGGATGGCACCAAACGACTGCGGGTCACCGTAGATGGTGATGCTGTTCTCTTCCTCGTCCTCGTCGTACTCATCCTCCACACCGTAGTCAATCAGGTCAAGAATCATCTCGTCCATGTCAAGGCCGTCCTTCTTCTTAAAGGTGAACACGCACTTGTGGTCGAACAGGAACGAGAGCGAGCCCTGTGTGCCGAGGTTACCGCTGAACTTATTGAACACCGAACGGACGTCACCCACCGTACGGGTGGTGTTGTCAGTCAGCGTCTCCACGAAGATGGCAATGCCGTGAGGGCCATATCCCTCGTAGGTCACTTCCTTGTAGTCGCTCTGGTCTTTACCCATAGCGTTCTTGATGGCACGCTCAATGTTGTCCTTCGGCATGTTCTCACGCTTGGCATTGGCAATGCATGCACGCAATGCAGGGTTCATGTCAGGGTCAGGACCGCCAGCCTTCACGGCAATGGCAATCTGTTTACCAATCTTGGTGAATGTCTTGGCCATGTGGCCCCATCTCTTCAGCTTTGCAGCCTTACGATATTCAAATGCTCTTCCCATTTTTTTACAATAAACGTTAAACAATAACCAATAAACGTTATTTATCCGATTCCTTGGCTTTTTTTATAATATTAATTAATGTTGCTGTTATTCTATTATTATCGTCATAGATTGACTCAAACGACTTATCATCGATACATTCTGACTCATGCAATAACTCTAACCAATATTCTGTCTCACTGGACTCTTTCAAAGCGATGCTCATCTTGCTGATGAAATCGGCACGGCTCTGAGCATATATGCTTTCTCTTACGTTAGCGCCAATACTGGTACCGCTACGTGACACCTGATTAGACATGAGATATTCACGCTTCTCTTCTTTTAAGAACTTCTCAAGTTTGAGAATACGAAGTGCAAAGGCCTTAGTCTGTTGTGCTATCGGGTTGTCCCTGTTCATTGGCGTAGCCTAACGTTTATTGGTTATTGTTTATTGTTCATTGTCAACGCAGTTCTGCGCCAAGCTGTTTCTTCAGCTGAGCAATGAGTTTCTGCATGATGGCGTCAATCTGCTTGTCGCCCATGGTCTTCTGTTCGTCTTGCAGAATGAAGTTCACGGCGTAGCTCTTCTTGCCGGCGGGCAGGTTCTTGCCTTCGTAGACGTCAAACAGTTCCACACGCTTCAGCAGCTTGCGTTCTGCCTGACGTGCAATCTGCTCTATCTCAGCAAACTCCACATGCTGGTCGACCAGCAATGCCAAGTCACGGCTCACGGCCGGATACTTCGAAATCTCCGTATAAAGCACCTGCTTGTTGCGCACCAGCTTCATCAGGGCCGTCCAGTTCAGTTCGGCATAATAGACCGGCTGGCTGATGCCTAAGGTCTTCAGCGTCTTCTTGGCGAGGATGCCCAGTTCAGCCAACGGCTTGCCGCCACGATTCTCCATGACGATGCCCGACGAGAAGATGGGATTCTCCGACTTCTTGCGCACTACCATGCCCTGCTCCACGCCGATGCGCTTCAGCACATTCTCCACATGAGCTGAGAGCTCATAGAACGAGGCGTCCTCATTCGGATGCGCCCATGAGCCTTCCACACGCTTACCGGTCACCCACAGTCCTAAGTGGTACTGCTCCTTGTAGGCCAGCATGGGGTCGTCGTCGTTCTGCTTCTCAGGTGAGAAGTAATAGACATTACCGAACTCAAAGAAGCGCAGGTTGGACTGCTTGCGGTTCACGTTGTGGGCAATGCTCTCCAGTCCGCCGTAGAGCAGCGTCTGGCGCATGACGTTCAGGTCACTGCTGAGCGGGTTCATGATGCGAACCAGAGCCCCCGCCAAACCTCCCCGAGGGGAGGCTTTTTCTGCGTCTTGGACATTTGTGTCCCCCTCGGGGGACGACAGGGGGGCTTCATAATAGGCTCCCTTCGTCAGCGAATTGTTCAGTATCTCGTTGAAGCCCTGTCCCACCAGCTGTTCGCTCACCAGGTCGGCCAGCTTGTGCTTCTGGTCTTCGTCGCCCTTGATGACCAGCGACGATTTCAGCTGCGTCGGAATCTCTACATTATTATATCCGTAAATGCGCAGGATGTCCTCCACTACATCGCAGGGACGCTGCACGTCCACACGATAAGCCGGCACTTCCAGCTGCATGCCCTCGGCGTTCTCGGCAAGCACCTTCATCTCCAACGACTGGCAGATGTTCTTGATGGTGTCGTGAGGAATCTCCTTGCCAATGAGCGAATGAACATAGTCATACTTCAAATCCACGACGGGGTTCTGTATGGGTTCGGGATAGACATCCTTGATTTCCATGCTCACCTTGCCGCCAGCCAGTTCCTTGCAGAGCAGGGCTGCCTGCTTCAGGGCATAGATGACGCCATTGGGGTCAATGCCACGTTCAAAGCGGAAAGAGGCGTCAGTGGACAGACCATGACGACGGGCAGACTTACGAATCCATGTAGGATGGAAGTAGGCCGACTCCAGCACGACGCTGTGCGTGCTCTCGTAAGTTCCGCTGCCCTTACCGCCGAACACACCGGCGATGCACATGGGCTCCTCGGCATTGCAGATGGCGAGGTCGCGGTCACTCAGTTTATGCTCCACACCGTCCAACGTCTGGAAGGGCGTACCCTCCGGCAGGGTCTTCACCAAAATCTTGCGGCCCGTCACCATGTCGGCATCAAAGCAGTGCAGCGGCTGTCCGTAAGCCATCATCACGTAGTTGGTAATGTCAACGATGTTGTTGATCGGACGCAGGCCGATGGTAGTCAGCTTATTCTTCAACCAGTCGGGTGATTCCTTGACGTCACAGCCGGTGATGCTCACACAGGCATAGCGCTTGCAGGCGTCGGTGTTCTCAATCACCACGTCAATGGGCAGGCTGTTGTCATCGACGGCAAACGCCTCTGTGCCCGGACGGTGCAGCTGCGTCTCGTAGCCGTTCTGCTTGAGCCATGCATACAGATCGCGGGCAACGCCCCAGTGACTCAGCGCATCAGCACGGTTGGCTGTGATGTCAATCTCAATGAGCCAGTCGCTCTCCAAGTGATAGTACTCTGCGGCGGGCGTTCCCACCACAGCATCGTCAGGCAGCACGATGATGCCGTCATGCGAAGTGCCGACACCAATTTCGTCCTCGGCACAGATCATGCCGCACGACTCCACGCCGCGCAGCTTTGACTTCTTGATCTGGAATTCCTTGTCGCCGTCATAGAGCACGCAGCCCAAATCGGCCACGATGACTTTCTGACCGGCAGCCACGTTAGGTGCGCCGCAGACAATCTGCGACGGTTCTGGACGGCCAAGGTCAACGGTCGTCACGTGCAGGTGGTCTGAATTAGGGTGCATCTCACAGGTCAGCACCTGTCCTACATACAAGCCTTTCAGCCCACCTTTAATGCTCTGCACTTCTTCAAGTGCATCAACTTCGAGTCCTGTCGATGTCAGCGCATCACACACCTCTTGCGGCGTGAGCGTGAAATCCACATACTCCTTCAACCATTTATAGGAAATATTCATTGCAATGTTATTTGATGTCTCTAAAAACGACTGCAAAGGTACAAAGAAGTGAGCAAAAAGCCAAAGGAAATGCGATTTTTCTTTTCCGCCCCACCCTTTATGTCCGATTTAGGTACCGCCTAACTCCCCTTTAGGTACCGCCTAACTATCCTTTAGGTACCGCCTAACTATCCTTTAGGTACCGCCTAACTCCCCTTTAACAAAAATGCTGCTGATATTTTGGTCATTTCAGGAAAATGCATTACCTTTGCAACATGACACGAAAAAAGAAACCCCTGCCGCTGCTACGCGACATTGAGATAACGGGCTATGCCGCCGAAGGCAAAACCCTTGCGCGCGTTGATGACATCGTTGTATTTGTTCCCTATGCCGTGCCCGGCGACGTCTGTGATTTGCAGGTACGTCGCAAGAAGCACTCGTTCATGGAGGCTGAGATTGTCAGCATTAACCGTCCGTCGCCCCTGCGCACGGAGCCGTTCTGCCAGCATTTCGGCGTGTGCGGCGGCTGCAAGTGGCAGCATGTGCCCTACGAGGAGCAGCTGCGCATGAAGCAACAGCAAGTGCATGACCAGCTGACGCGCATCGGCAAGATTGAGCTGCCCGAGTTCCGACCCATTCTCGGCTCGGTCAAGTCACGCGAGTACCGCAACAAGCTGGACTTCGGTGCATCGAACCGGCGCTATCTGACCAATGAGGAAATCCAAAGCGGACGCGAATTCCAACGCGATGCGCTTGGCTTCCATATCACGGGAGCGTTCGACAAGATTCTGCCCATTGAGAAGTGTCACCTGATGGACGACCTGCACAATCAGATACGTAACGAAGTTCGTGACTACGCATTGGAGACGGGCATGACGTTCTTCGACCTGCGGCAGCAGACGGGACTGCTGCGCGACGTCATCATCCGCAACTCTAACACAGGCGAGTGGCTCGTCATCGTGCAGTTCCATCTGGAAGCCTCCCCCGACCCCTCCCGAGGAGGGGAGAACCGATGGGACTCGGAAGACGGAAAGCTGGCTAAGGCGCTGCTCCAGCACATTGCTGACAAGTTCCCGCAAATCACGTCGTTGATGTATCTGGACAACCAGAAGTGTAACGACACCATCGGAGATCAGGAGGTTCTCACTTTCAAGGGGAACGACTACATATTTGAATTGATGGAAGACCTGCGCTTCAAGGTAGGCCCCAAGTCGTTCTACAAGACGAACACCGAGCAGGCCCTGCACCTGTATAGCGTCGCCCGTGAGTTCGCGCTCAAATCTCAAGCCTCAAATCTCAAATCTCAAACCTCAAATCTCAAACCTCTAATCTACGACCTCTACACTGGCACGGGCACCATTGCCAAC
>JAFUSC010000021.1 GCA_017467705.1 Prevotella sp.
GTTGTAAAGGTACAAAAACTTTATGACATAACAAAGCCCTGGCTTGAGAAAGTCGGGGCTTTGCGCAAAAAAAAAGAGGATGTGCCTATTTGACACACCCTCCTTTTGGTTGTCCATTTGGTTCATTTGAACTTTTTACGAATGTTGTCCACTAAAACTTAAACCCAAATCGTTCATTAGACCGATTTGAGTTTATTGTCATTTTGTAAACTGCCGATTCTCAACGCGAGAACTGCCGATTCCCGTTGCGAGAACTGCCGATTCCCGTTGCGAGAACTGCCGATTCCCGACGCGAGCGAGGGTATACGCGCGCACGTACATTATTATATATAAGTGCCGCTAATTGCGCAGTTCCTCCAGATAGTCCAAATGGTTCAGGTCGCACTCGTCGGCCACGCGCTCCCACACGCAACGGGTAGAGTCAGACTGCTGAAGGGAGAGCCGATAGACGCCAAGGAAGACGTAACCGGTGCCGACAAGGTTTTTCATGAAGGTGATGCGCACCTCGTTCAGGCGCACTTCATGATGATACTTATCACGATTGCGCATGACCACCATCATGCTGTCGGCATCAGCGGGTTCCCAGTGTTCGGTGATGGTGGGCATCATGGCTGCCGAGTCACCATCATTGTGCCAATGGGGATGCTGGTACTCAGGCCCCCACAGCACGATGTCGGGATGGTGAGGCAATTGCCTACCCCAGTAGTTGGCGGTGTCGGTAATTCCGAATAACCGGAGATAGTCTTGATAGGCCGAAAACTTCTGCCCTATCTTCAGCAGCTGCCGACTTGCCGGGTCTTGCGCCGGCGGTGCTGGCCGCAAGAAATAATAACACGCAAGAATTAAAACGACGGCTAAAGCTGCCCATGCAGCTAAATGAATGGGGGGGGTAATTTAGGCGGATGGCTACGATGCACGTCCTCCTCACCAGCCGTTTTCAGACAAAAGTCCTCGTAGTTTTCATAGCCAGCGAAGTTAGCAAGGATGTCGAGGGTTGAGGTGCGTGGCGTTACAGGCTCAGACAGATAGCCCCACAGACGCTTCAGCGTTGTAGGACTAACTGTCTGATGCAGGTCTTGAAAGATGCAGTCAGAAAGATGGGTGTAGTCACCAGAGGTGCGCATCTCCCTGCCTATCTTTGCCTCAATAGCCTGACGCAACAGAAGGAGATGGCTTTCCTGCGTATGCTCCATGCTCATGAACTGATAATCATCTTGGTGTTTACTTCTGGCGCACGAACACATTGATGGGCGTGCCGGTCAACACCCAGTTCTCACGCAGCTTGTTCTCCAAGAAGCGCTTGTAAGGCTCCTTCACATACTGCGGCAGGTTGGCGTAGAACACGAAGGTGGGTATCTGCGTGTCGGGCACCTGCGAGATGTACTTGATCTTGATGTACTTTCCCTTGATGCTGGGCGGCGGCGTCATCTCGATGATGGGCAGCATCACCTCGTTCAGTTTCGACGTGCCGATCTTGCGCTTGCGGTTCAGGTAGACATCCTTGGCCGTCTCCAGCACCTTGAAGATGCGCTGCTTGGTGACGGCTGAAGCGAAGATGATGGGGAAGTCAACGAACGGCGCCATGCGTTCGCGGATGGCCCGCTCGAACGTCTTGATGGCTATGGGCGACTTGTCTTCCACCAAGTCCCACTTGTTGACCACCACCACGAGCGACTTGTTGTTCTTCTGGATGAGCTGAAAGATGTTCATGTCCTGTGCCTCGATGCCGCGCGTGGCGTCAATCATGAGGATGCACACATCGGAGTTCTCAATGGCGCGGATGCTGCGCATGACGCTGTAGAACTCCAGGTCTTCCGTCACCTTGTTCTTGCGGCGGATGCCTGCCGTGTCGACCAGATAGAAGTCGAAGCCGAACTTGTCGTACTTCGTGTAGATGCTGTCGCGCGTCGTGCCGGCAATCTCCGTCACGATGTTACGGTCCTCGCCGATGAAGGCGTTGATGATGCTCGACTTGCCTGCGTTCGGGCGTCCCACGACGGCGAAGCGCGGCGTCTCGTCGTCAAGGTCGTCAGCCGTTTCCACCTTCAGCTTCGACACCACGAAGTCCAGCAGGTCGCCCGTGCCGCTGCCGGTGGCCGCACTGATGCAGAACGGATCACCCAGCCCCAGCTTGTAGAACTCATACTGGTCGTAGAGGTTCTTGCCGTCGTCGGCCTTGTTAGCCACCAAGACGACGGGAGGCCCCCCCTTGGTTCCCCCGAGGGGGGATGCTTTGCGGCGCAGGATTTGCGCCACGTCCTCGTCCCAGTCGGTCAGACCATTCTTGATGTCCACGAGAAAGAGCACGAGGTCAGCTTCCTCGGTGGCCACAATGACCTGCTTGCGTATCTCCTCTTCGAAGACGTCGTCACTGTTGACCACCCATCCGCCCGTGTCGACCACGGAGAACTCGCGCCCGTTCCACTCGCACTTGCCGTACTGACGGTCGCGCGTGGTGCCGGCCTCATCACTCACAATGGCGCGGCGGCTGTTGGTCAGTCTATTGAATAAAGTGGACTTGCCCACGTTCGGGCGTCCTACTATGGCTACTAAATTTCCCATATATATGCTACTTTTGCCTGCAAAGGTACAAAAAAACGAAGCCGAGCGACGGGCTATTGCTCCATCAGGAAGAAGTCGAACACCTCGCCCTTCGAGTTGGTGAAACGACCGGTGTAGGTGCCGCCACGACCTTCCAGATGACCATCGAACGTGCCGGTGTGGTTGCCCTTCGGCGTGAACTCGTAGAGCACCAAGTTCATGGTGCCATGAGTGTTGACGGTCTCAAAGTGCTCCATGCGCAGCGTGAAGATCGAATTGGGACGACTGTTGTAGAAATAAGTTCCGGCAATCTCGCCCTCGGCGACGTCGCTGAGCGCCAGCGTCATGGTGATGGGATAATCGCCAATGGAGCCTTTGTAGACCATGCCGACAGGAGCCTCAACCTCCACCTGCTCGCTTTGGTCAGCACCCTGCTGACGGGCATCCGCCTCGTCAAGGCCACGTGAAATCCGGTCAGTGGCGTTATCAACTGTTTCATCCACCTCTTCGGTAACGCTGGTTTCCAGACTCTCGTTAAATGAGTCAGACGATTTCGGACTCAGGTAGGCAAAGAGCCCTACCCCACCAATGATGAGTACAATGAGGCCAATCACCAACAGCACGGCACAGCCGGCCAGACCGCCTACAATCCATTTAGTCTTTTTTTCCATATCGCACAAATGTTTTTAGTTATTGATGTTTCATTCCGGGTTATAACCAAACGAGTCTAACTCGCGCTCACTGCTACGCCAATCTTTGTCCACCTTGACAAACGTCTCCAAGTAGACCGACTTGCCAAAGAACTTCTCCAGCGACTTACGGGCTTCGGTACTGACTTTCTTCAGCGCCACACCCTGATGACCGATGATGATGCCCTTCTGCGAGTCGCGCTCCACGTAGATGATGGCATTGATGTGGATGTTCTTCTCCGTCTCCTTGAAACGCTCCACGCGCACCTCAACGGCATAAGGAATCTCCTTGTCATAGTAAAGCAGAATCTTCTCGCGGATGATCTCACTGACGAAGAACCGTGCGGGCTTGTCAGTCAGCTGGTCCTTGTCGAAGTAAGCCGGGCTCTCAGGCAGCAGCTCCTGAATACGCTTCAGCAGCATGTCCGTGCCAAACTTGTTCTTCGCCGAGATGGGCAGTATCTCCGCTTTGGGAAGCAGGGCGTGCCACTTGTCAACGATGGCAGCCAACCAACTGTCAGCCCCCTCCAAACCTCCCCGGGGGGAGGCTTTTGCTGCGCTTGAGACATTTGTGTCCCCCTCGGGGGACGAAAGGGGGGCTTGATCAATCTTATTAATCAGCAATATCACCGGAATGTCCATCCGCTGCACTTTCTCCAGAAAGTCCATGTTCTTCTCGGGGTTCTCCACCACGTCGGTGACGTAGAGCAGCACGTCGGCATCAGCCAGCGCACTCTCGGAGAACGCTAGCATGGACTCCTGCAACTTGTAGTTCGGTTTCAGAACGCCCGGAGTATCACTAAAGACGATCTGCATCTCGGGCGTGTTGACAATGCCCATGATGCGGTGGCGCGTGGTCTGCGCCTTGAAGGTGGCAATAGAAATACGCTCACCAACCAATTGGTTCATGAGCGTACTTTTACCTACGTTAGGATTGCCAACTATGTTTACAAATCCTGCCTTATGCATGGTTCTGTTTAATTAGTAATTAGAAATTAGTAATTAGAAATTATGATTACATCATGGTACAGAGAACAGATTTGCTTACTGCAATACTGGGCTTGCACGGTAATCATAATTTCTAATTTCTAATTACTCATTTCTCATTTAGCGTTTGCGCCATCATACGCCCACTTATAGTAGCTGGCGCCGTGCACGAAGCCTGCACCGAAGGCGGTGAAAATCATATTGTCACCCTTCTTCAGCAGGTGTTCGTTCTCCCAGAGTGCCAAGGGAATGGTTGCCGCACTGGTGTTGCCGAAGTGCTCGATGTTGACCATCACCTGCTCCATGGGCAGTTCCAGACGCTTAGCCACAGCCTCGATGATGCGCATGTTGGCCTGATGAGGCACCACCCACTGGATGTTGTCCTTGTTCAGCCCGTTGCGCTCGGCTATCAAGGCACAGTCGTCACTCATGTTGGTCACGGCGTAACGGAACACGGTGCGGCCTTCCTGATAGAGAAAGTGCAGACGGTGATCGACGGTGAAGTGACTGGGCGGGCAGACAGAACCTCCGGCTTTCAGGTGCAGGAACGGCAGTCCCTTACCGTCAGCGCGGAAGTAGGAGTCCATCACGCCAATGTTCTCTTCCGTCGTGCCCTCAAGGAGCACGGCAGCGGCACCGTCGCCGAAGAGCGGACAAGTTGCGCGGTCCTTATAGTCAACGACGCTCGACATCTTGTCGGCACCGATGACAATGATTTTCTTGTAGCGGCCCGACTGAATCATCGCTCCGGCTACGTCAAGCGTATAAAGGAATCCGCAGCAAGCTCCCCAGAGGTCGAACGCAAAAGCGTTCTTCAACCCCAGCTTACCCAGCACGATGCTGGCCGTCGAGGGAAACTTATAATCAGCCGTCGAAGTGGTTACGATGAGTGCGTCGATGGTGTCAGGGTCCGTGCCGGTCTTCTGCATCAGCTGCTTGGCAGCCTTGCGGGCCATGTAGCTGGTGCCAAGACCTTCCTCGGTGAGGATGCGGCGCTCCTTGATGCCGACGCGCGTCATAATCCACTCGTCGTTGGTGTCTACCATGCGCGACAGCTCCTCATTGTTGAGGACATAGTCAGGCACATAGCCACCAACGCCGGTGATTATCGCATTTATCTTCTCCATTTACTTCTGTTTATTCAGCAACCTCGTCTTTTACGATGGCTACCTTACCACGATAGTAACCACAGGTGGGGCATACTGTGTGGTAAACATAGTAAGCGCCACAGTTGGGACATACTGCCAGTGTGGGGGCTACTGCTTTGTCATGCGTACGACGCTTTGCGGTACGGGTGTTCGATTGTCTTCTTTTTGGATGTGCCATAACAATTTACTATTTAAATGATTTACAATTTACGATTTTGATGTTTAATCTTTAATTCTTAATTTCTCCAGTGCGCTCCATCGCGGGTCTACCTCCTGTGCCTCATCGCTGCTTCGGACAGCTGACAGCTCTTCGAGCTTCTGTGTCATCGCATGGTTGCATTTTCCAGGTGCATGCACATGCTTGATGGGTATGGCCAAGACAATAAACTCGTAGATGAACCACGACAAGTCGAGCGTGCCGTCAACCTCGCTCACGGTTATCATGTCGTCATCCTCAGCATACTCGGGTCCGAACCTGACGGTCAGGCCGTTGTCGGTGCTGATGGGCTGGTCCATGTCGTCGAGACAGAGGTCGCAACTGACGGTCACGGTGCCTTCAGTGTGGAACCGGAGTTCAAATAAGCCGGCTGTCTTGCGTATAGACGCCGACACGTGCAACGCTCCGTGCTCCAGCTGCGCACCGTCAAGAGACGCAAAAAAGCGGTCGTCCAAATCGTACTCAAGAAACAGCGGTTCCTCTTTCAGACTTTTCAAATCAATCTCATACGTCCCTGACTTGCTCATTTGGGGTGCAAAGTTACAAAATAATTATGAATTACGAATTACTAATTATGTTTTTTTTTGTTTTTCATTGAAAATCAAGCATTAACAAGCAAGAACTTTGCACACTGCCGCCACACAGTGTGCAATCTTTTCAGGATTCTTATGCTCCTTTCTTCATCTCTATGCGGAACGTGGTGCCCTTGCCTACCTCCGACTGTTTGACGTAGATGCGGCCTTTGTGATATTCCTCCACAATGCGGCGTGCCAGCGACAGGCCGAGGCCCCAGCCGCGCTTCTTCGTGGTGAAGCCGGGCGTGAAGACGCTCTTCACGTCTTTCTTCCTGATGCCCTTGCCGGTGTCCTGCACCTCAATGGCCACCTGACTCTCTTCGTCGAGCAGCGTCAGCGTGATGGTGCCGGCGCCCTCCATGGCGTCAACCGCGTTCTTGCAGAGGTTTTCAATGACCCACTCGAAGAGCGATGCGTTCATCTTCACAATGACTTCGTGGTCAGGGAAGCGGCGGATCATCTGCACCTTCTGCGACGTGCGGCGGTCCATGTAGCTGATGACGTGCTCCAGCACTTCGTTCATCGACGCCTCGACGGGCTCAGGCAGCGAACCGATCTTAGAGAAACGTTCGGCAATGCGCTCCAGACGCTTCACGTCCTGCGACATCTCGGGAATCATCTCGTCGTCAGGATAAGTCTCCTTGAGCATCTCCGTCCACGCCATCAGGCTTGAGATGGGCGTTCCCAGCTGGTGGGCCGTCTCTTTCGACAGGCCGACCCACACCTTGTTCTGTTCGGCACGCTTCGACGACAGCAGCGCGAAGATGGCCACGACGACGAACACCAGCACGATGCCCAGCTGCACGTAGGGCCACGCCGACAGCCGTTTGAGCATGACCGACTCGTCGTAGCACACCATGTCATAGTCGGTGGAGTCGCCGTAGAGTATCTTGATGGCATTGCCACTGCGCTGCATGCGCTGGCCGAAGTCGGTGAGATAGGCCAGCGTGTCCTTGCGCCTGACGTCCATGTTGCTGAAGTCAACGACATCACCACCCGCATTCATCACCACCACGGGGATGGTGTTGTTGCTCTTGATGACGCTCAGCGCCAGCGAGATGTCGTCGTCAGGACCGGCTGCGTTGATGGCATGCATGGCGTCGGCCCACACCTGCATCTTCGCGCGCTCCTCGCTGAGCAGGTCGCGCACGAGCAGATGGGAGATGAGCAACGAGGCCACGGCAATCACAACCGCCGCAACCACCAGCACAATCTTCACCTGACGGATTCTATCAGTCCACTGCATACCTCTTAATAACGCAGTTTTCCGGGTTTTATTGTATTTTTATTGGTGGAGGGTTAA
>JAFUSC010000022.1 GCA_017467705.1 Prevotella sp.
ACTGGGCAAACCAGTGGAAACGCGACGTGTTCGACTTCGTCACGCCCTACCCCGACTTCGAGATCAAGATGCTCAACGACTACGCCCACTCCAAGGGGGTGAAGATTCTGATGCACCACGAGACCAGCAGCTCGACGCAGAACTACGAGCGTCACATCAAGGAAGCCTACGAGCTGATGAACAAGTACGGCTACGACGCCGTGAAGACGGGCTACGTGGGCGACATCATTCCCCGTGGCGACCACCACTACTCGCAGTCGATGAACAACCATTACCTCTATGTCATTCAGGAGGCAGCCCGCCATCACATCATGGTCAACTCGCACGAGGCCACACGTCCCACCGGACTCTGCCGCACGTATCCTAACCTCGTGGGCGGCGAGTCGGCCCGTGGCACGGAGTACGAAGCCTTCGGCGGTAGCAACCCCGACCACACCTGCATCCTGCCGTTTACCCGTTTGCAGGGTGGCCCCATGGACTACACGCCGGGCATCTTCGTCACCAAGCTCAACACGTGGAGCAAGAACACGTCGTGGGCACGCATCACCATTGCCGGCTCGCTGGCTCTCTACCTCACCATGTACTCACCGCTGCAGATGGCAGCCGACCTGCCCGAGCACTACGAGCAGTTCGACGACGCTTTCCAGTTCATCCGCGACGTGGCGTGCGACTGGGACGAGTCCATCTACTTAGAGGCTGAGCCTGCCGACTACATCACCGTAGCCCGCAAAGCCAAGGGCACCGACAACTGGTTCATCGGCGGCAAGTGCGACGAGAACGGCCATCAGGCCGTGGTGAAGCTCGACTTCCTCGACAAGGGCCGCAAGTATGACTGCACCATCTATGCCGACGCGAAGGATGCACACTACGAGACCAACCCGCAGGCTTACACCATCACGAAGAAGACCGTGAAGCGCGGCGACGTGCTCAAGCTCAAGGAAGCTCCCGGCGGCGGCTTCGCCGTGTCGCTCATGGCCAAGTAGCCATTCCGCAGTTTCCCTGTTATATTCCCACAAGGCCTTTCTGTCACCATGCAGAAAGGCCTTTTTGCGTTCGTTTATCGTTGATTTACTAAAAGTGTTCTGGCTGTTTATAAAAGTAATAAGTTACTTATTGGAAAGTAATAAGTGACTTATTACCGAGTAATAAGTAACATATTACCAAGTAATAAGTAACTTATTACTTTTATAAACCAACAGTTCTCATTCACAAAACCATTGATTTCAATTCACAAAACCATTGATTTCAATTCACGAAACCGCCAGTCTGAAATTACTTGATCGTTTTCTTCGCATTTCTCCCGCTTATTTCGTACCTTTGCAATGGACGGCGGCCACACGTCACACGACGCAGCGCAGATGCGCCGCGTCTACGACATGGGGCGTGACGCCGGTCAGCGTCACCTCCAGCAGATTAAGGAGTTCTATTGATTGTGTACGAAGAGGTCGCCCTGCGGTCCGGTGGTGGTGGCAATGTATTGCTTAAGATTAACGTCATTCTCTTCGGGATTCAGAATGATGCCACGGTTATTCATGTTGTACCGCTTGCCGCAGACGCTGCACGTGGCAATGCCGCTGCCGTCGGTCGTCAACCGGTACTTGGGGCTGTAGGCGCTGTTGTGCTTGCGCACGCAGTTCGGGCACTGCTCGTCGTAAGCCACGAAACCGCCGTTGGGCGTCTCGTTGAGCGACTGGAAACCGACGATGATGCCGTTGTTCAGGCCCAGCACGAAGCGCGTCTTGGTCTCCAGCGCCGTCTCGCGCTGACGCGACGACTGCCCGTTGGTGTTGCGGAAGTTCAGGTAGATGTAGCCGCCCTCCTGCGACTCGCTGATGTGGCAGAAGATGCCGCGCGCGTTCGGGTTCATGCTTTCTGCCAGCGTCTGGTCCAGATAGTAGGCGTTATGATAGAGCAAGTAGCACGGATCACTGCTGAACTCACTCTCCGCATTGCACGCCGTGAACAGGCCGAGCGCAGCAGACAGCACGCCCAGCAGCGTGCCACGCAGCCACCAGCGGCGACATCGATTCATGTTGTCCTGCATAGATTCACTCGTTTGATTCGTGATCATTCGGTTCAGACACTTAACAGTTTCTGCTCTGCACGGGTGACGCGCTCGAAGTGGAAGTCAGCCAGCACGCTGTCCATGAGCTCAGCAATACGGTCGTTGCACAGGTTGCCGATGCTGCCCTCGTGCGTATGGTGTATGTGCTTGTCGGGGGTGAACGTGCCGGCCTCAATGTCGAGTCCTACTTTCTTATACGCATCGCGGAAAGGCATGCCCGCAGCTGCCAGCCGGTTCACTTCCTCCACAGAGAACATGGGGTCGTACATCGGGTTGTCAAGAATGTCGTCGCGCACCTCCATGCGATTGATGATGTAGGCCGTCATCTGCAGACAGTCACGCAACTCGTCAAAGGCAGGCAGGAAGACTTCCTTGATAATCTGCAAGTCGCGGAAGTAGCCCGTGGGCAGATTGTTCATGATGAGCGTCACCTGCTGCGGCAGTGCCTGCAGCTTGTTCGACTTGGCACGTATCAGCTCAAACACGTCGGGGTTCTTCTTGTGCGGCATAATGGATGAACCCGTGGTGCACTCCTTCGGCAGTTTCACGAACTGGAAGTTCTGCGAGTTGAACATGCAGGCATCGAAGGCGAGCTTGCCCAGCGTGCCGGCAATGGTTGCCAAGGCAAAGGCCACGTTGCGCTCCGTCTTGCCGCGCCCCATCTGGGCGTAGACCACGTTGTAGTCCATGCTGTCGAAGCCCAGCAGGTCAGTGGTCATCTGCCGGTTGAGCGGGAAGCTGGAGCCATAGCCTGCGGCAGAGCCTAACGGGTTGCGGTTGGTCATCTTATAGGCGGCTTGCAGGAACAGCATGTCGTCCGTCAGGCTCTCGGCGTAAGCACCGAACCAGAGGCCGAAACTGGAAGGCATGGCCACTTGCAGATGGGTGTAGCCGGGCATGAGCACGTCCTTGTATTGATTGCTCTTCTGCAGCAGTTCGCCGAAGAGCGTCTTCACGTCGTCAGCTATCAACATGAGCTGGTGACGGGTAAAAAGCTTCAGGTCTACGAGCACCTGGTCATTGTGCGAACGGCCTGAGTGAATCTTCTTGCCCATGTCGCCGAGACTGCGCGTCAGCATCAGCTCCACCTGCGAATGTACGTCCTCAATGCCGTCCTCAATGACAAACTCACCGCGCTCTGCCGTCTCGTAGATATCCCTCAGCGCCGCCAGCAGCTGAGGCAGTTCGTCCTTGCCTATCAGCCCGATGCTTTCAAGCATGGTGATGTGAGCCATGGAGCCCAGCACGTCGTATTTGGCCAGATAGAGGTCCATCTCGCGGTCGCGGCCCACGGTGAAGCGCTCTATCTCTTTGTTGATCTCGTAATTCTTATCCCAAAGTTTCTTCATCATCAATTTGAAATTTGAGATTTGAGATTTGAGATTGACAGTTAGAGTATAAGGCGCAGCCAAATCTCAAACCTCAAATCTCAAACCTCAAATCAATTAAGTATATTGTATCTGTGCCAGTGCGTCGGCTATTTTCTCCAGACCGTCTTCCAGCGGACCGCTGACCATGCCCTTCAGCATGAAGGGGATGTCAGCCTTCAGCGTGAGCTTCATCTTGCTGCTGGTCTCGGTGACGGGCAGCACCTGTATCCAGAGATTAAAAGGCAGCGGCGACTGTGCCGTCTCGAACTTGATGCACTTCGGCGCTTCACGCTCGCAGATGCGCAGCGTAATCTGTCCCACGGGGTCTACACGCACGCTGACAGAGTCACTGTCGAACGTAAAATCCTTCACTTTGTCTTCTGGCACGCGGTCCTTCACCTTCTCCAGATTGCTCAGATCACTGAGATTACGGTAAACGGCTTCCTGTGGATAAGGAATCTGCTTAACACTACTTTCAAATTTTGTCATTGTCTCTAAGCCCCCCTAAGTCAGGGGATGGAGGTCTGAACAAGCGGAATCAAACCTGTTTTTATGTGATTCGTAATGAAGAAGCCTGCGCTTGTTCAGGCTTCTGTTTCACTTGTCGCTTTGCTGTTTTGCTGCTTTGCTTACAAAGAACTTGCTGAGGTGGGGTTCCATGCCGCCGGATTCTCGCGCCACGTCTTCAGCACCTCAATCTCTGCGGCCTTGATGTAGCCGGTGGTTGCGGCCTGCTCCACGACAGCATTGTAATCACTCAGCGTGATGAGCTGGACGCCGGCCTCGCGGAAGGCTTCCTCAGCTACGGGAAAACCGTAGGTGAAAGAGGCCACCATGCCGACCACTTCGACTCCGTAGGCACGCAAGGCTGCCACGGCTTTCAGGCTGGAACCGCCAGTGGAGATCAGGTCTTCAATGACGACCACCTTGGTACCTTGCTTCAGTTCGCCCTCCACCTGATTGCCCATACCGTGGTCTTTCGGTTTCGGCCGCACATAAGCGTAAGGCAGTCCTAACTCGTCAGCCACCAGCGCGCCTTGGGCAATGGCGCCCGTAGCAACACCGGCCACGGCCTCAGCCTCGGGGAAATATTGCTGCACGGCATGGCACAGCTCCAGTTTCACAAACGAGCGCACCTGCGGATGGCCTAACGTCTTGCGGTTATCGGTGTAGATGGGTGACTTCCAGCCGCTGGCCCACGTAAAGGGTTCCTCCGGCTGCAGCTTGATGGCTTTGATGTCCATCAGCATCTGTGCAAATTGCTTCTTGATGGTATCCATTGTTTCTGTCATTTCATTTTGTTGTTATTCTTTCTTCGTGCGTGTAGCCATGATGAAGTAGCAGATGAGCAGCAAGTAGGCGGCCAGTGCCAATGCCTCACTCAGCGGATTAGCCCACCAAGCCTCGAAGTCGAACTTCACATCGGCAAAGCGCAGGATGGCACTCACCACGCCCATCAGTGCGCCACCGGCAATGAAGCAGCTGGCAATGAGATTACCTTTCTCGCCGCGGGCCTTGTTGACCTCGGCATCCTTCGAGCGGGTTGTGACAAACCAGTTGATGAGACCACCCACGACGAGCGGTGTGTTCAGTTCCAACGGAATAAACATACCCAATGCAAAGGGCAGAGCGGGCACCTTGCAGAGTGTCAGCACCACAGCCAGCACGGCACCGATGGCATAGAGCAGCCACGGAGCACCGACACCTTTCATCAGCGGGTCAATGACTGCAGCCATGGCGTTAGCCTGCGGAGCGGCCAGCTTGCCGGAAGCGAAACCGTAAGCCTCGTTCAGCACCATCATGACGCCGACCACCGTTGCTGCGCTGACCAGCGTACCGAGGAACTTCCACGTCTCCTGCTTCTTCGGAGTTGAGCCTAACCAATAGCCGATCTTCAGGTCGGTGATGAACGAACCGGCCACTGAGAGTGCCGTGCACACCACGCCGCCCATGATGAGTGCGGCTATCATGCCGCTCTCTCCTTTCAGGCCAACGGCCACCATCACCACTGAGGCCAGGATGAGCGTCATCAGCGTCATGCCACTCACGGGATTCGAGCCCACAATGGCAATGGCGTTGGCGGCCACCGTCGTAAACAGGAAAGCAATGACGATGGTCAGGATGATAGCCACGGCTGCAAAGAGCATGTTACCTTCCATGACGCCGAACCAGAAGAACAGGAACGTGCAGATGATGGCTGTTATCGCAGCAATGCCGATGAACTTAAACGACAGGTCTTGCTCGGTGCGCAACCCACCCCAACCCCTCCCAAGGGGAGGAGCCTGATTACCTTGTTGGGAATTTTCTGTGCTGGAACTATCCGAGCCCCTCCCCTTGGGAGGGGTTGGGGTGGGTTTCAGCCTCTTCACAGCCCCGATAATGATATCGCGGCTCTTAATGATGCCGATGATGCCCGACATGGCAATAGCACCGATGCCGATGGACTTACCGTAAGCCTTGAATATCTGTTCGGGCGTCATGTCACCCACAGCGGTCGTGATGCTGGGGTCCCACGTGTTCAGCACCGTGTCGCCGAAAAGCAGCGCCATGCCCGGAACGAGCAACCACCACACCGCCAGCGAGCCGATGCAGATGATGAGCGTGTAGCGCAGGCCGATGATGTAGCCAAGACCCAACACGGCAGCACCGGTATTCAACGAGAACACCATCTTTGCCTTATCAGCCAACCACTGTCCGGCACCCACCATGCGCGAGGTGAACACCTCGTTCCACAGGCCGAACGTGGAAATGACGAAGTCATATAAACCACCCACGATGCCGGCTATCAACAACGGCTTTGCCTGGTTGCCGGCCTTCTCGCCCGACATCAGCACCTGCGTGGTGGCCGTGGCTTCAGGGAAAGGATATTTGCCGTGCATGTCCTTCACAAAATATTTGCGGAAGGGAATGAGGAACAGAATACCCAAAATGCCGCCCAGCAGTGATGCAAAGAACATCTTGTAGAAGTCAACATCAGGGAAGTTGTACTTCGCTTGCAGGATGTAAATGGCAGGCAGCGTGAAGATGGCACCGGCCACCACGGCACCTGAACAGGCACCGATGCTCTGGATGATGACGTTCTCGCCCAAGGCGTTCTTGCGCTTGGCGGCTGCCGAGACGCCCACGGCAATGATGGCAATGGGAATGGCAGCCTCAAACACCTGACCGACCTTCAGTCCTAAATAGGCAGCGGCAGCCGAGAAGATGACAGCCATGATGATGCCCCAGCTCACTGTCCAGACATTCACTTCAGGGAATTTCTTACCAGCAGGCATCACCGGCTGGTATTCTTCGCCCTCTTTCAGTTCCCGAAACGCATTCTCAGGCAACTGCATGTTTTCTTTTTCGTTCATAACATTTATCTTATAATTACTCTTTTTACTTACTCTCCACTCTCTTCTCTCCACTCTCCACTATTCTCTCTCCTCTCTCCACTATCTTCACCGATTCATCAGGAAGATAATGAACTCAATCTCAAACGGCACGGCTGCCGGCACGTGGTCGTAGTCCACCAGATGATAACTCACGCTGGCATTGCACTTCTGCAACCGACCATAGAGGGCCCAGAAACTGGCAATAGGCACGTAGGTGTCACGCCGCGAGTGGAACAGGTGCACTTTGGCACGCGGCACCCAGTCTTCGGGGATGGTCTTCTGCGCCACGGCTTTCATCATGCGCAGATAGTTTTCGTTGTCGTTCGAGAAGAAGTCGAAGTTGATGTATCGCTCCAGTCGTGTGCCCAGCATCTCGGTCAGTTCCGGTATGGGTATCTTTCCTTGGCACCACTCCTGATAGTGTTTGAGCAGCGGGCCGCGGAACATTTGCGTGAAGTCAAGGTTCAGCTGGTCGTAGTAGTTCATGGAGTACACGATGTTGGGCATGATGGCATAGTCACTGTAGCGTGACTTGTGGAAGGCGCGCACCACCACTTCGGGATAATAGGCACCGCCGCCGGCAAAGATGTGGCTCACGTGCACGTCCAGTTCGGGGTGCAACTGATAGTGGCGGGCCAGCGCCCAGATGCCCGAGGCACCGAGCGAGTAGCCGAAGAGGATGCTCACACGTGGCAGTTTGAGGTTGATTTCCTTCAGCAAGAACTGTTCCGTGGCCTGCCGCATGTCTGAGGCAACAATGGCTACGTTCTCATGCTGCAAGTAGGCAATGGGCAGATGCTCTGACACGCCGCAGCCAATGAGGTCGGGAATGATGCAGACGTAGCCCAGCATGCTGGGGAACACTTCTGGCGACATGATGTCGCGCGTGCCGCAGTCAATCTTACTGCGTGTCAGCGGCGACACCTCAATGACTCCCTTCGGTTTGCCCTTGCACGGAACGTAAACGACGCCGGATGCCAATGTCGGCTTGCCGTCGGGCGTCAGTGTGTGGTATGAGATGCCGTACACCGTCATCTTGTGCACGCGGGTCAACAGTTTCAACAACGGGAAGATGTAGGGCAACAGCCGTATCTTGCTGATGTGATGCACCGACAGCACATGCAGCAACGTCTGCATAAAGCTGACGCGCTGCACAAACAACAGTTCGGCAAATTGTCCTCGCACCATTTTTAATTAGAAATCAGGAATTAGTAATTAGAAATTATGATTACCTCAAACATTCCATACTTATCTTCAACGCTTCAACACTTTCACGATGCGCTCCACTCCTTCCATGAGTTGTGCGCGGGGGCAGGCCATGTTGATACGGATGAATCCCTCGCCGGCGCTGCCGTAGAGTGTTCCACTTGACACCTGCACGTGTGCTTTGCTGAGCAGCAGTTCGGTCACGGCATCACTTGTCATGCCCAGTGCGCTCACGTCGACCCACGCCAGATAGGTTCCTTCCTGCGGCATGACCCGCAGCTGCGGCAGGGCATCGTGCAGACGGGCCGTCATTGCGTCGTAGTTGCCTTTGAGGTAAAGGCACAGCTCGTCTATCCAGTCCTCGCTCTCGTTGTAGGCAGCCATGAGTGCCACCGGACCGAACGGGTTGAGGTCGCACACCTCGTTGATGTTGATGGCGCGGTCAATGCGCCGGCGCAGCGCTGCATCGTGGCAGATGATGTTAGCCGTCTGCAGTCCGGCAATGTTAAACGACTTGCTCGGTGAGTTGCACACCACGCAATTGTCGCGGCAGGCGTCGCTCACGGCGGCAAACGGCTGGAACCGATAGCCGGGCATCACCAGCTCGCAGTGTATCTCGTCTGAAATGACCCGCACGCCGTGCCGCAGGCAGATGTCGTTCATGCGCTCCAGTTCCTCACGTGTCCACACCCGTCCGCCGGGGTTGTGCGGGTTGCACAGCAGAAACGCCGTCGTCTTCTCGTCCGCACACTTCGCCTCGAAGTCCTGCCAGTCGATTTGATAAGGGTGGAGGGTGGAGGGTGAAGGGTCAAAGGTAAGCAATGCGCTCTCCAATACCTCGCAACCGTTATTCCTGATGCTGGAGAAGAAGCAGTTGTAGACGGGAGTCAGCACCAGCACCTTCTCGCCCGGCATGGTCAGGGCCTTGATGACACAGCTGATGGCTGGCACCACGCCCGTGGTGTAGAGCATGTCCTGCCGCTCAATGGCCCATCCGTGGCGACGGCGGAACCAGTTAATGACAGCCTCATAGTAAGCCTCAGGCACGTGGGTATAACCAAACACGCCCTGTGCGGCCCGCTGCTCGATGGCACGCTGAATGGCCGGTGCCACACGGAAGTCCATGTCAGCCACCCACAAGGGCAGATAATCATCGCCCGTGGCGTATTCGTCCCATTTCACGCAGTCACTGCCGCGCCGGTTGACAGGTTGATCGAAATTACACTTCATCTTGTTTTAATCACACAATCATTCGGTTGGCGCACGTTCTCGTCGATGGTGATGCTGCCGATGCTGTCGGCGGTGATGTGGCCGCTCGTCGGGTTCTTAATGTTCTCTATGTGTCCGCGGATGTCTGCCTCCACGGTGGAGTATTCGAACACGCGGTCGCAGGCTTTGTCGAACGTGCAGTTCTCCAGCACCAGCTGTTGCGTGTAGCACAGCAGCTGCTCACCGGCCAGATGGCAATTGACCAGCCGCACGTTCTTCGAGTGCCATGCCAGATACTCGCCGTCCAGCTCCGAGTCGTAGACGGTCACGTTCTCACACTCCCAGAACGAGTCCTTGGTCAGTATCTTCGCGTTGTGCACCTCCACGTTCTTGCAGTACTGGAACACGTACTTCGCATCACTCTCCAGCCCGTCCACGTAGATGTTCTCCGAGAACATGAAGGGGTACGTGCCGCCGTGCAGCTTCACGTTCTTGATCTTCACGTCCTTGCAGCGCCAGAACGTCTCGTCGGCGTCGCATATCTGCACATCCTCCAGCTCCAGTCTGTTCATCTCACGGAAGAACTTCGGCCCGTCAATGCGGCAGCGCCGCATCACCAAGTCATTAGTATACCAGATGGCAGAGCGCGAGTCCAAGGCGAAGTAGCAGTCCTCAATGAGAGCACCGTCCACGTGCCACCACGGATATTTGCCATAGAAGCGGCAGTTGCTGGCCTCCATGTTCTGGCACTGTTTGATGCCGCTCTCACCGTCCGTAATGACGATGTTCTCCAGTCTCAGGTCGTGGGTGGCAAACAACGGGCGTTCGCCACCAAATTCTTTGTCTTTAATCAGTTGCATTGTCAGAGTCTTGTAGTTATCGCGTGCAAAGTTACAAACTTTTCTTGTAACGTCCAAGGAAAACTGATTGAATTAAGCCACGGACAAATTAGACCTATGCCCAGAATGGTATATATTTCATATAGCGTCTGGCTGTAGCTGGGTCAAGTGTCAAGTGTCAATTACCCATTTGCCGGTTTTACTAGGCCCCTCATAGTGTACGCCATATTGCTCTTTCAGAATTCGGAGGTCCTTCAATATTGTGGTACGACCAACACCTATCATATCTGCGATTTCTTCGCGTGTAATCGACGGATTTCCTTTGATATGAGCAATAATCATGTCAAGTCGTTCTTGCGGAGACAACTTTTTGGGGTCACTTTTGGGGTCACTTTTGGGGTCACTTTTGGGGTCACTTTTGGGAGCACTGCCCTCAATTCGTTTAATTGGGAGCACCAAGGCAACTTCGTCCACCTCCAAGCGGTTCTCCAATACAGGTTCTCCCCAAGCAGCCTGCTTCCAAGCACCAAGTATCATCGGGAAACCAGAGCCGAGGTTCTCACCATAGCCAATCATCCTCAGCATATTCTGCATCTTCGGGTTACGGGCTTTTGATACGCCACCCTCGTAGATGTCCTTCAAGGGGAGCATCAATAATCCAGGATTGCGGAATACCAAGCGGTCTTCATGCTTTTCTATCCGAAGCACACCCGACTCCAACAAAATATCAGCATGGATAATGGCGTTCGTAAATGCCTCGCG
>JAFUSC010000023.1 GCA_017467705.1 Prevotella sp.
AGAAAGGAAAAGAAAGATGAAAAAGCAATATATGCATCCTCAGATGGAAGTGGTGAAGATGGACGGCATCCAGCTGTTGAGTGGTTCGGACATGAAGTTGGGCGGTGGCACCACTAACCAGCAGTTCTCACGCGAAGTGCTCTGGGACGACGAGGAGGACTGATAAAACAAGAAAGTCCCCAACAAAGCAAAGAAAAAAAGAAAGAGGATGCGTCAAATCGGCACATCCTCTTTTCTGTTTCGCTTGTTCAGCCCCCAGAGTCAGGGGGGAACGCCTGTTCATACCCCCAACCCCCTAACTTAGGGGGCTAAGAGGGGCTAAAAGTCTGTAGTCTACAGTCTAAAAATCTGTAGTCTACAGTCTGTAGTCTAAAAATCTATAGTCTGTAGTCTACAGTCTAAGAATCTGTAGTCTACAGTCCGTAGCCTACAGTCGGCAGGGAACTTGATACATTTGTAAAAGTATCTGAAACATGACGACACGCGCGTCAGAGGAAAAAAGCGTACCTTTGCAGCACAAAAACCAATCAAACCAACGTTTACGACAATGAAACTGACCATCAAACTATTCATGACGCTGACCGCACTGCTCTGCCTGTCAGGGCTGTCCGCACAGGCCAGCAACAACCAACAACCGGAACCTGATCCCAACTTCTACATCTTCATCTGTTTCGGCCAGTCGAACATGGAAGGCGCCGCCCGTCCCGAAGCACAGGACTTGGTGAGCGCCGGTCCGCGTTTCCTGCTGCTGCCTGCCGTCGACGACCCGCAGCGCGGTCGCAAGCGCGGCGTGTGGTGCGAAGCCACGCCGCCCCTCTGCCGTCCCAACAACGGACTGACACCCGCCGACTACTTCGGTCGCACGCTGGTGGCCTCGCTGCCTGAGCACATCCGCATCGGCGTCATCCACGTCGCCATCGGCGGCATCAAGATTGAGGGCTTCATGCCGACGGAGATTGCCGAATACGTGAAGACCGCTCCGGCGTGGATGAAAGGCATGCTCGAAGCCTACGACAACAACCCCTACCAGCAGCTCGTGGAGCTGGGCCGGATGGCACAGCGCGACGGCGTCATCAAGGGCGTGCTGATGCATCAGGGTGAGTCGAACACCGACGACCCCGAGTGGGCCGGCAAGGTGCAAAAGGTCTACGACCAGCTGCTGGGCGACTTGCAGCTGAAGCCCGAGGAGGTGCCCCTGCTGGCTGGCGAGGTGGTGCAGGCTGACGGCCACGGACAGTGCATCGCCATGAACAAGCAGATTGACGCGCTGCCAAAGACCATCCACACCGCACAGGTGGTGTCGTCGACCGGCTGCACCAACGGTCCTGACCGTCTGCACTTCGACGCTGCCGGCTACCGCGAACTGGGTTGCCGCTACGGTGAGCTGATGGCCCGGCTGCTGGGCTACGAGCCCCGTCGTCCGCAGTTTGAGACCCACAAGCCGCTCGACGTGCCAGCTGATGCGTTCATCGCCGAGACCACCGTGCCCGGCAACGACTTCCCCAAGGTGGACAGCGAGCACCGTGCCTACTTCCGCGTGTCAGCACCCGAGGCGCGCAGCGTCATCCTCGACATCTGCAGCAAGAAGTACGACATGCAGCCCGACGGTCACGGCGGATGGATGTGCGTCACCGACCCGCTGCCCGTCGGCTTCCACTACTACTTTGTCAACATCGGCGGCCAGAACTTCATCGACCCCTCCACCGAGACCTTCTTCGGCTGTAACCGTCAGGCCGGCGGCATAGAGATTCCCGAAGGTCCCGAGGGTGACTACTACCGTCCGCAGCAGGGCGTGCCCGCCGGACAGGTGCGCAGCATCTACTACTGGTCAGCCTCCAAGCAGGAGTGGCGCCACGCCATGGTCTACACCCCGGCGGAGTATGAGGAGCAAGGAGCAAGGGGCAAGGTACGAGGTGCGAAGCGTTACCCCGTGCTCTACTTGCAGCACGGCATGGGTGAGGACGAGACCGGATGGAGCAAGCAGGGCCACATGCAGCACATCATGGACAACCTCATCAGCACAGGGCAGGCCGTGCCCATGATCGTGGTCATGGAGAGCGGCGACATCAAGGCGCCGTTCAACTTCGCCAGCGGTGCCAGCAACCAGCAGGGACGCAGCGACTACGGCGCATCGTTCTACCCCGTACTGGTGAACGACCTCATACCCTACATTGACCAGCACTTCCGCACGCTGGCTGACCGTGAGCACCGCGCCATGGCCGGTCTGTCGTGGGGCGGCCACCAGACGTTCGACGTCGTGCTGACCCACCTCGACCTGTTCGCATGGATGGGCACCTTCAGCGGCGCCATCTTCGGCCTCGACGTGCCGACGGCCTACGACGGAGTGTTTGCCGACGCCAATGCGTTCAACAAGAAGATTCACTACTTCTACATGAACTGGGGCACTGACGACTTCATTCAAGGCGGCGCCCTGGCTGAGAGCCTGCGTGCCGCAGGCATCCGTGTTGACACAGCCGTGTCAGCAGGCACCGGCCACGAGTGGCTCACGTGGCGCCGCGGGCTGCGCGACTTCGTGCCCCACCTGTTCAAGAAGTAGAGAGCCCCCCTGTCACTTGTCACTTCATTGAAAGTGACGAACGAAACTAACAACTTATTATATCTATGAAAAAGAAGATACTGCTAAACCTTAGTCTTGTCCTGATGGCGCTGCCCTTCAGCACAGCCCGTGCACAGAACCCCGTCATCGGCGGTCTGTTCTCAGCTGATCCCACAGCCAGGGTCTTCAATGACAAGGTCTACATTTATCCGTCGCACGACATTCCGGCCCCCGAAGGCCAGCGCCAAGACTGGTTCTGCATGGCTGACTATCACGTATTCTCCTCGTCAGACCTCGTGGAATGGACTGACCACGGCGTCATCCTGACGCAGGAGGTGGTGCCTTGGGGCAAGCCTGACGGCTACTCCATGTGGGCGCCTGACTGTGTCTGCAAGAACGGCACTTACTACTTCTACTTCCCCAATGCGCCGCAAAACGGTTTCGGATTTGCCATCGGCGTGGCTACGTCACAGCGGCCGGAAGGTCCGTTCACGTGCGAACCGCAACCCATCGCCGGCGTGTCGGGCATCGACCCCTGCGTGCTGGTGGACGATGACGGCGCAGCCTACATCTACTGGAGCGGCATGGGC
This sequence comes from Prevotella sp., assembly GCA_017467705.1. Lineage (GTDB taxonomy): Bacteria > Bacteroidota > Bacteroidia > Bacteroidales > Bacteroidaceae > Prevotella. The sequence continues at coordinate 3,148 of JAFUSC010000023.1, forward strand.
ATCCGCGGCGCCAAGCTGAAGGACAACATGCTGGAGCTGGACGGCGAACTGCAGACCATCACCCTGCCGCCGCCCCGCCAACAGGAAGGACAGCCCAAGCGTCAGCTGCAACCCCGCCGCATGCTGGTGGGCGGTCAGGAGATGGAGGGACTGCCCGAGGGATTCAAGGAAGGTCCTTACGCCTTCAAGCAGGGCGGACATTATTACCTGACATTCCCCTGGGTGCGCACGGAGGGTGGCACGGAGACACTGGCCTACGCCATGTCTGACTCGCCCCTCGGCCCGTGGCAGTTCAAGGGCATCATCATGGCCGAACACGCCAACGGCTGCTGGACTAACCACCACAGCATCACACAGTACCGCGGCCAGTGGTATCTGTTCTATCATCACAACGACTATTCCCCGTCGATGGACAAGCGTCGCTCCGTCTGCATCGACAAGCTTTCGTTCAACAGCGACGGCACCATCCGCGAGGTGAAGCCCACGCTGCGCGGCGTAGGCATCTGTCCCGCCACGCGCCAGTTAGAGGTGGACCGCTACAGCGAAGCCGCCAGCGACGTCACCACGGTCTATCATGACACGCTTCACACCTTCCGTGGCTGGTATGCACAACTGCCGCACAAGGGCAGCTGGCTGCGCTTTGCCGACGTTGATTTCAGCATGCTCAAAAGCGGGGCCTACGCTGTGGCCACGGTGAAGGCGCAGGCCAACACGTCGTTCACCATCCGTGAGCGCAATGCCAAGGGCAAGGTGCTGGCCCGCTTTGAGATGACGGTCATGAGCGAGCAGGGTCCCTTCCGCCGCGACCGTCGCGGCCAGTGGCTCACACTGACAGCTCCATTACAGCACACACCCACGGGCACGGCTGACCTCTGCGTGGTCTGCGACGATGAAGGCATCGACGTGGACTGGGTGATGTTCAAGAACCGCCCCGACTACTTCACGTCCGTGACAGCCACGGCAGCACCGGCACAACCCGACGAGCAGGGCTTCATCCGCCGTTGGACGCTGCTGGAGCCTATCCGTCACGACATACGTTCCAACACGATGCTGACCGACACCTATCTGGACGCGCAGTTCAGCAAGGAGCAGTTCAAGGGCCAGTTTGACGACACGCGCACACCGCGCGACGGCGACAAGGTGAAGGTGAACGGCCAGACGCTCAAGTGGCACGCCATTGAGAGCAACACCTACAACGTCCGCCTCTTCCGCTTTGCTGACTTGGTGGGCACGCAGACCTACAACTCCATGTTCCTCGGCACGGCCGTCATTGAGTGCGCCGACGAGCTGAGCAATGTGCGTCTGGCAGCCGGCAGCAACGGTGCTTCCGTGTGGTGGTTCAACGGCCAGCGCGTGCTGACGCTCGACGGCGACCGCCGCATGGTGGAAGACGACGGCGTGTCAGGTAGGCTGACGCTGAAGCAGGGGCGCAACGTCGTGCGCTTCGCCATCATGAACGGTCCCGGCCTCAGCGACTTCTGCGTGCGCTTCGTTGATGAGAGAGGAAAGCCCGTCACCGGGTACAGCGTACGATGAAGGAGTGGAGTTATGGAGTTAAGGAGTTATGGAGTTAAGGAGTTAAGACAATAAAACAAGAATAAAGCAATATGATGAAAAAGAAATATCTGTCAGGCATTGCCCTACTCTTTTCCCTGTTCGGGCTGACACCGGCTGCTGCACAGGTGGGAGCGCCTTACATTCATGATCCGTCGACCATCGTCGAGTGCGACGGCAAATACTACACGTTCGGCACGGGCGGCGGCGGGCTCATCTCCGACGACGGTTGGTCGTGGCACGACGGTGCCGTTCGCCCGGGCGGTGGTGCCGCACCTGACGTCATGAAGATGGGCGACCGTTACCTCGTCATCTATGGTGCTACGGGCGGCGGTCTCTTCGGCAATCACAACGGACGGATTCTCACCATGTGGAACAAGACGTTGGACCCGACGAGTCCCGACTTCGGCTACACGGAAGCCACAGAGGTGGCCTCGTCAGACGGCATGGAAGACTGCGACGCCATTGACCCGTCACTGCTGCTCGACCCCACCACGGGCCGCTTGTGGGCAACCTACGGCACCTACTTCGGCGCCATCCGTCTGGTGGAGCTGAACCCCGTGACGGGCGAACGCATCAAGGGCAACGTGGAACAGGACATTGCCATTGACTGCGAGGCCAGCGACCTCATCTACCGCAACGGCTGGTACTACCTGCTGGGCACGCACGGCACGTGCTGCGACGGCGTCAACTCCACCTATAACATCGTCGTAGGTCGCTCGCGTTCGGTTGAAGGACCTTACGTTGACAACGTCGGCCGTGACATGCTTCATGGTGGCGGACGCATGGTGATTGCTGCCGGCGACCGCAAGACGGGTCCCGGCCACTTCGGGCGCACCATTGTTGACGAGGGCGTGGAAATCATGTCGTGCCACTATGAGGCCGACCTCGACCAAGGTGGCCGTTCCGTGCTCGGCATCCGCCCGCTGCTGTGGCGAAACGGCTGGCCCATAGCCGGCGAACAGCTCAAGCAAGGCGACTACGAAATTGAGAGTGAGCGCCGCGGCTATTCGTTGGAGTTAGCCGTTGACTTCGTGCGCATGCAGCAGGAGCGACAGGGCTGGTTCAACCGCGAAGAGCTGAAGAAGCCCGCGCAGCCCATAGCCGACCAGACGCTGGAAGAAGTGCAGGCAGGCTGGGCTCAGGGCGAGGTGGGTGTGCGTTGCAGCGACTACATGTTCCGTCCGTGGCAGCACTGGACGGTGACGCCTGTACCTGAAGCCGGCGGCACGCTGACCGGACCGCTCTACACCATCCGCATTGCCGGCACTGACCGCGCACTGACGGCCACGGCTGAGCTGGAACTGGTGACACGCCCCGCCGACGGCAGTCAGGAACAGCTCTGGCGCATTGAGCAGCTCACCGACGGCACGTTCCGCATCATGCCCCACGCCATTCCCGGACAGGAAGGGCGCAACCGCCACTACTGTCTCTACTCTGCCGGTGACAGCACGCCGACGCTGGCTCCGTACGACTTTAACAGCGATAATTCTAAGTGGAATTTCAAGAAGCATTAAATACTGCCGATTCCCGACGCGAGCGCTCGGCTTCGCCGCTTTGCTTGCAAAGAACTGCCGATTCTCAACGTGAGCGCTCGGCTTCGCCGCTTTGCTTGCAAAGAACTGCCGATTCCCAACGTGAGAACTGACGATTCCCGACGCGAGAATCGGCAGTTCTCAAAATATAGTTCTCAAAAACATGCGAAGAAAGAATGTAAATAATTTTGTATTCTTTTCGCTAAATCGAATTTTTGCACTACCTTTGCAGTGTCAAATTATCATGAACGTGCAAAGAAGCCTGCTGTGGAAGAGCCTCGGGCTCGTGAGACATGCTTGCCTTGTGGTGGCATGTCTGGTGGTGTGTGTGTGCACGGCACAGAACACGGAACTGAAAGAGGAGGGCTACGACGTGGAGTTCGATGCCACGCAGACGGAGTACGGATTCTTCGGCACGACGAACGCGGTGTTCTCAGAGAGCACTACCGTGATAGCCACTTTCTCGCTCACGCAGAACGCGCCGCGCGACGGAAAGGTGTATCCGACGGTACTGAGCATCTACCTGCAAGCCAACAACATGATGACCCAGCATCAGGAACAGGAGGTGCGCAACATTGCACAGGGCGGACAGCGCACAGTGGACGGCAAGTTCCCGCACAAGGCGGTCATCACGCTCGACAATGACAAGACGGTCAACCTGCGCTTCGCCGTGAACAACCTGACGGAGGGCTACACCCACTCGGCCGTCATGCTGACAGCCCCCATCTACGACCCGGCTGACCGCGACAACCGTGCGATGTTCGGCGAACTGGCCACGGAGCTGCGCCAGCACGACATACGCACGCTGACCATTCTCGGCAGCACGCTCGACCTGCTGGCCATGGGGTTCCACACGGCCAACATCCTGAACGGCATCTGTCAGGAACTGATGCTCAAGGGGTGCAGCATGGAGTCCATGTGGCAGCCCGACCGCCGCGAGGTGACCGCCTTCGACGTCAGCGGCTTCCGCTCGGCCAAACGCGAGAAGACGATTGACGAACTGGTGTTCCACGCACTGGGCTGTTTCCCGCAGGACATCCGCGGCATCAGACCGTCGCAGGCGAAGACCATCATCAGCGAGAACACGGAGTGGCTCATGGACGACAATCCCGACTATCACGAACTGGAGTTCACCAGTGAGGACGGCTACGACCACACCTATCTGGGACTCCGCATGAGCGCCTCCATGTGCTGGGGCGACCCGCCTACGGGCTCGGTCAACCAGCAGGACAACATGCCGCTGACGGGCTACAACTACTACTTCCGTCTCTACTCGAAAGACAAGAAGCAGGCGCGCGCCTCGTACGAAACCATGTGCGACGACCTGGAGGCACTGGGCTTCCACCTGCAAGAACGCGAGGGCGACCGCGGCGACAAAGACCCGCTGGCAGCCGAACTGAACGGGCTGCGCGTGGAGACGTGCTACTATCTCAACGTGCGCGACGAGTACGTCATTGCATTGAAAATAAATCTCAAATCTCAAATATGAAGAAACTTTACGTCCTTATCATCACGCTGGCCTGCACGCTCTACGTTCAGGCACAGACGGCGCGCGACGACTTCAGGCGCGACACCCACTACTCTGCCAGCAACTATCTGGCCTACCCCGCCCCGACACAGACGGAGCTGACACCGGCCCCCGAAGGCAAAAAGCCGTTCTACATATCCCACTACGGGCGTCACGGCTCGCGCTACCTCATCAACAAGGATGAGTATAACCAGCCCTACGAGATACTGACGGCTGCCGACAAGGCCGGCAAGCTGACACCGCTGGGACAGGACGTGCTGCGCCGCGTGACGCTGCTGCGCGACGAGGCCGCCGGACGCTTGGGTGAGCTGACGCCGCTGGGTGCACAGCAGCACCGCGACATAGCCCGACGCATGTTTGAACGCTTCCCCGAGGTATTCGAGGGCAAGGCCAACATCGACGCCAAGAGCACGGTGGTCATTCGCTGTATTCTCAGCATGGAGAACGAACTGATGCAGCTGACCAACATGAACCCGCTGCTGCACGTGCTGCACGACGCCTCGCAGCACGACATGTGGTACATGAACCTGACGGACAAGAGCCTCTTTGAGCAGCGCTACTCGGTGGAGGCACAGGCCGCATACTACAACTTCATGGAGAAGCACCGCGACTACAAGCGCGCCATGGGTGCCCTGTTCAACGACGAGGACTACATGGACACACAGCTGGATGTGTGGAAGCTGAACAACTATCTGTTCAAGCTGGCCAGCAACCTGCAGAGCAGCGAGCTGCACAAGCAGATCACGCTCTACGACCTGTTCACCGACGATGAAATCTACGCCAACTGGGCCATCATCAATGCACGCTGGTACATTGACTACGCCGCCTGTCCGCTCAACGGAGCCCGCCAGCCGTACTCACAGCGCAACCTGCTGCGCCGCATCATTGAGGAGGCCGACTCGTGCATCGCACTGCCCAAGCCCGGCGCCACGCTGCGCTTCGGCCATGAGACGATGGTGCTGCCGCTGACCTGTCTGCTGGAGCTCGACGGCTACGGACTGCAGACCGACGACCTCGAAAGTCTGGACAGCAAAGGCTGGCGCGCCTACAAGATATTCCCCATGGCCGCCAACTTGCAGTTCATCTTCTATCGCAAGGATGCCGCTGACAAGGATGTGCTGGTCAAGGTGCTGCTCAACGAGAACGAAGCCCAGCTGCCCATCAGCAGTAGCACCGAGCCATACTACAAATGGAGCGAAGTGCGCGACTACTACCTAAAGAAACTGGAAAAATGAGAATCGTCATATTGTTCATCACCATCTTAGTTGGTGGCATGCAGGGCCTCAGCGCGCAGAGCGCGTTCGATGCCATCAGGCAGAACCGTAACCTTGCTGCCAGCAACTACATGGCCTACCCCGTTCCGTCAGCAGTGGAGCTGACACCGCCGCCGGAGGGTAAGCGTCCCTTCTACATCTCACACTACGGACGCCACGGCTCGCGTTACCTGAGCAACAAGAAAGCCTACGACATTCCCTACAACATCCTGCATGCTGCCGACAGTCTGGACAAACTGACCGAGGAGGGACGGATGATCTACCACGAGATTGACAACATCCGCAAGGACGCTGCGCTGCGTAACGGCGACCTGACGGCGCTGGGCAGTCAGCAGCACCGCGGCATAGCCCGGCGCATGGTGCAGAACTTCCCCGAGGTGTTTGAAGGCGACGCCTACATCGACGCACGCAGCACGACGAAGCATCGCTGCATCCTCTCCATGGGCGCCGCCCTGCAACAGTTGTCGGCACTCAACCCGCAGCTACGCATCACCATGGATGCCTCGGAGCACGACATGTGGTACATGAACCATCAGGACACCATGCTGCGCAACAAGATGATGTGCCGCGAGGCACAGGAAGCCTACGACCGCTTCACCTTCAAGCGTGAGCACAACGAGCGACTCATGCAGATGCTCTTCAATGACTCCGTCTACGTCAGCATGCACGTGGACGACAAGTGGCTGAACTACTACCTGTTCAAGGTGGCTTCCATCTTACAGAACACGCCCTACCACAGCCAGTTCCCGCTCTACGACATCTTCACCGACGAAGAGATACACCGCATCTGGCAGAAAGAAAACGCCTGGTGGTACATCACCTACGGCCCGTCGCTGCTGAACGGAGGCGACGAGCCCTACACGCAGCGGTTCCTGCTGCGGCGCATCATTGAGGAAGCCGACTCGTGCATCGCACTGCCCGCACACGGTGCCACGCTGAGCTTCGGACATGAGACGATGGTGCTGCCGCTGAGCTGCCTCATGGACATCAACGGATACGGTTTCCAGACGGAAGACCTTGAACAGGTGGAACCGCACGGATGGCTGGCTTACAACGTGTTCCCCATGGCTGCCAACCTGCAGTTCGTCTTCTATCGTGCGGACACGCAAGACACGGACGTGCTCATGAAGGTGCTGCTCAACGAAAAAGAGGCGCAGCTGCCCGTGCCGACAGACTGTGCCCCCTATTATCATTGGAACGACGTGCGCGAGTTTTACCTGAAGAAGCTCGATGCCTATGACGCGCGCAGGAACAATGGACAAGAAACGTTAAACAATAAACATTAAACAATAAACAATAAACAATAAACGTTAAACGTCAAATCTCAAATCTCAAATCTCAACCCTCAAACCTCAAACCTCAAACACAGCTTATGGACAAGAAAACAAGAAACATCCTGATCATCGTGGCCGCTATTGTCGTATTAGGGCCCGTGTTGCTAATCGGCTTAGGACTGGTGGGCTTCATTGCCGCTGACTTGTTCCACTCCGTGGACACCACGGGCGACGTGGTCTGCTCCTCCGGCGGCTTCTCACTGGGCAGCGCACTTCAATATCTGGGCATCGCCATCATCGTCATCGGCGTACCCTTGGTGCTCTTCTTCACACGAAAGAAGAAATAACGTTCAGCCTTCCTTAGCTTTGAACGCCAAGGCGTACATGCGCATCTGCTTGACCATGGCCAGCAGTCCGTTAGAGCGTGTGGGCGACAGGTGTTCACGCAGTCCTATCTGTTCAATGAAGTAGAGGTCTGCGTCCAGTATTTCCTGCGGCGTATGGTCACTGAGCACGCGGATGAGCAGGGCCACGATGCCCTTCACAATCAGCGCGTCACTCTCAGCCGTGAAGCGAATGATGCCTTGCTCCTTAATATAATCCGCCTGTAGCCACACACGGCTCTGGCAACCGTCAATGAGGTTGCTTTCCGTCTTGTATTTCTCATCCAACGGCTCCTGACCACTACCTAAGTCAATCAGCAGCTGATAACGGTCCATCCAGTCATCCAGACCGGCGAACTCCTCAATAATCTCGTCTTGTATTTCGTTAATCGTTGCCATAACTATGAACTAACTATGAACTATGAACTATAAACTATAAACTATGAACTATAAACTATGAACTAACTTAAACAGTTTATCGCTCGGTCTGACTTTCCCCGTCACCTTGATGCTGACGCGCGTGCCCTGCTGAGCCACCTGCACGGGGCCGTGGTCATCGTGAATCTCGTCAGCCGTGACATACATCACACCCGTCGTCGGGCCCGTGATGAGCAGCCGGTCACCCACACAGAACGTGTTGGCATCCACGGAGAACTCCGCCACGCCGAGCTTGGCAAAATATTTCACGCCCGGCCCGATATACACCTTACGCTCCGTGGCGTTCGAACCGTAGTTCTTGTTCCACTCACCCAACAGCTGGCCCTGATAGTAACCATCCCAGAAGCCGCGGTTGAACACCGTAGCCAACCGCCGGTCCCAGTCGTCCTTCTTTTCTTCCGTAAACGTGCCGTCCACCACGCTCTGTATAGCTTCCTTGTAACACTTCACCACCGTGTAGACATACTCCGGCCCGCGGGCACGGCCTTCTATCTTGAAGACCCGTACGCCGGCCTCCATCATCCTGTCGATGAAGCGCACCGTCTTCAGGTCCTTCGGACTCATGATGTACTTGTTGTCTATCTCCAGCGTGTTGCCCGTCTCCGTGTCCGTCACGCTGTATGAACGGCGGCATATCTGCACACACTCACCGCGGTTGGCGCTCCGGTTGGCGTTGTGCAACGACATGTAACACTTGCCGCTGACGGCCATGCACAGTGCACCGTGGCAGAACATCTCAATGCGCACCAGCTCACCCGAGGGGCCCGTAATGTGCTGCTCCACAATCTGCCGGTGAATCTCCGCCACCTGCGTCATGTTCAGCTCACGCGCCAGCACCACCACGTCAGCAAACTGCGCGTAGAAGCGCAGCGCCTCCACGTTCGAGATATTCAGCTGCGTGCTGAGGTGGACTTCCATACTTTGGTGGAGGGTGGAGGGTGGAAGGTTAAAGGAGAAATGTTCTTGCGCTTGAGGTATTCTCTCTCCACCCTCCACCTTCAACCCTCCACCATTACAGTACTGCATCACCGCCACGTCGCTGGCAATGATGGCCGAGATGCCGGCCTCGCGGGCCGCATCCACAATCTGGTGCATCAGCGGGATGTCCTCATCGTAGATAATGGTATTCACCGTCAGATAGCTCTTGATGCCATGCTCACGGCACGTCTGGGCTATCTCGCGCAGGTCGTCCAGCGTGAAGTGGTTGGCCGAGTGCGACCGCATGTTCAGCTGTTCCACACCGAAGTAGACCGAGTCAGCCCCGGCCTGAATAGCCGCCGTCAGCGATTCGCGCGAACCCACCGGCGCCATAATTTCAAAGTCATTCACTTTCATGCCTGCAAAGATACGATTAAGCGAGCAGAAAACCAAAAGAAATTTGAGTTTTCTCGAGCGAGAGTATCTAAGACCGAAGGTCAAAGATACGATTAACCGAGCGAAAAACCAAATTTTGCGCAAAATAATTCATGAATGACAAATTTTCTTTTCGAATTGATTGGCAATTCGAAAATTGTTAGTATCTTTGCACCATCGCTTGTTAGCCCTCAGGGGTAAGCGGGTGATCTTATAAATAAGAAAGACGTTTTCGAACGTCTGTCGTTGTGGACTATGAATCTCGCAAGTTCGACCACCACAGCAGACAGATGACAACGAAGCGTCACGTGGTACGTATCTATATACTTGTATTATATAGTTCGTGCTGGCGTGGGCTAACTGCGTTGTCTGTCCTGTGTGGTGGAGGCAATGCGAGAGCCTATAGTCCCAGGATGGATCAAGAAACAGACACCTACGCCTTTTTTGTGTTATAAGCTCAACTAACAATTTCTAATAAATGCTGAATCTGTGGTGTTTATAGGCAATAAAACATTTATAATTATGAAAACAAAAAACGTTTTGTTTTTGCTGGCTGCCACTTTAGTATTGACGACATCAAGTTGTAGCTCTCGTCTTACTGATTTTACGGTAATTTCAACAAAAAATGTGCCTATTGGCAATCAGACTACTGATCTAAAAAAAGCAACTGTAAGAGTTGAAGGTGTAGACAAAGCTCATTGGATACTATGTATTCCATTAGGAACACCTAATTTGAAAGAAGCTATTGACAGAGCCATAGAAAAATATCCTGGTGCTGTCGCGTTGGCAGATGGCGTGGTAAAGAGTAAATTCATAGACTTTCTTTTATACGGTCAGTCCAGCTATATCGTAGAGGGAACCCCGTTGTACCCTGCGGACATGCAACAAAACACATATAATTCTCAGGTTTCCCCAACATCAAATTCCAATGATAATGGAGAAACATATATGCGTATTAAGCATCAAGTTAACGGTGAAAAGAATGTCACAGAACTTGCGAAAATGTATGAGGTTTCCGTTGCTGATATCATGAAATGGAATAATCTTACTTCTCCTTCTTTAACGTCAGGCCAAGAGATTATCATCTATTTGAAAAGATAAAAGATGCATCTATTATTCCTGAAAAGACGGTTTCCGATTCCCGAATGATTCGTTTGGGATTCCATTTTTACCCATATCGGAAAGTAATCTCGCCGAGATTACTGAGTAAAGTCGCCGAGATTGCTGAGTAATCTCGGCGACTTTGCTTTTTCGTTCTGGCGTTATTGGAACCGGAAACAGAAGCTTTCGGAGGCCGAAACCATAGAAAACGGAAACCGGAAAAACCCAAATAAATTTGGTTTTTCGCTCGGTTTGCACTTACTTTGACCTTCGGTCGAAGGTAGGCTGCACCTCGGAAAAACCCAAATAAAATTTGGTTTTTCGCTCGGTTTGCACTACCTTTGTCGGCAGAATGAAGAAAACGGTATTATTGCTATTGGCGGTGTGCGCGCTGGCGGCATGCAGCCGGAAACCTGCACCGCACGGGCCGATGCACGTGGAGGTGCTGGCACACATGACGCCCATCAAGGATCAGGGCACGAGCCAGACCTGCTGGGCCTACGCCATGCTGGCGGCACTGGAGACGGAGCACATAGGCCGCGGCGACTCGGTGAACCTGTCGCCGGGCTACGTGGAGTACATGCTCAGCCGTGAGCCGGATGCGCCCGAGAGCAAGCGGGGCATGGGCGTGACGTGCATCAACCTCATCATGAAGCATGGGCTCTGTGCGCATGACGCCTACCGTGCGTTTAACCCCGACATTGAGCCGCCACGACAGGTGTTCATGGGCGGAGTGGTCTACACGCCGCAGGAGTTTGCCCGCAGCGTGTGCGCACCGGGCGAGTACATCGCGCTGACCAGCACCGACGATGAGCCTTACGGCACAGAGGTGGTCGTTGATGCGCCCGACAACTGGGAGCACAACCGTTTTCTCAATGTGCCGATGGACACGCTGCTCAGGCGCACGGTGCGTGCCGTGCGTGCGCACCGCGGCGTCTGCTGGGAGAGCCGGGGCCACGCCATGGCCGTCGTGGGACTGGCACGCGACACCACGGGCCAGCGTTACTTCATCATGAAAAACTCATGGGGCGACCGCGATGCCGACCACGGACTAGTCTACATGAGCTTTGCCGAGTTCCGCCAGACCACGCTCGCCGTGGAAATGCCACGCGAAGCATATTTCTGATTCTTTAGGAGATTTTGTTTAGGAGATTTTTTTAGGAGTTTTCTTTAGGAGTTACAGGAGTTGCAGGAGTTACAGGAGTTACAGACGTATGTACCGTAGGGATTGATTTAGGAGTTGCAGGAGTTGCAGGAGTTACAGACAATTGTTCTAAAGGCTTCAATATCATCAAGTCCTACGGTACATACGTCTGTAACTCCTGCAACTCCTGTAACTCCTAAACC
>JAFUSC010000024.1 GCA_017467705.1 Prevotella sp.
ATACATGACTGAAGAATGTGCTACCGCCCTGGCGTAAATCTCAAATCTTAAATCTCAAATCTCAAATAAGTTATGCAACGAATCTTTTTAGCAATCAGTTTATCATTAATTGCAACCGTCATGAGTGCAATGAATCCCGTTGCTGACCCCACAGGGCAGCAGAAGAAAGCGAAAGGTCTGAAGATTGACCGCGTAGACCCGACAGACTGGTATGTGGGCATGAAGAACCCCTCGTTACAGCTGATGGTCTACGGCAAGAACATCAGTAGCGTTGAGAGCGTGACCACCGACTATGCCGGCGTGACCGTTGACAGCATCGTCAAGCTCGACTCACCCAACTATCTGCTGGTCTACCTGAACCTGCAAGGTGCACAGCCCGGCACGATGACACTAAACTTCAAGCATCAAAAATCAAGCATCAAGTGTTCCTATCAGCTGAAGGCGCGCGAGATGGGCGGCGACAAGCGCAAGGGCTTCGACATCAGCGACGTGCTTTACATGCTGATGCCCGACCGTTTTGCACAGGGGGCCGGACACAACGCACAGCTGAAAGGGCTGAACGCCTATAAGGAAGACCGCACGAAGCCCAGTCTGCGTCACGGCGGCGACCTGAACGGCATACGCGAACACCTGGACTACTTCACGGAGCTGGGCGTCACGGCACTGTGGTTCACACCCGTGCTGGAAAACAACTCGCCCGACACCGACAACGGTTTCTCAACCTATCATGGCTACGCCACGACCGACTACTACCGCGTAGACCCGCGTTTCGGTACGAACGAAGACTACCGCCGGCTGTGCGATGAGGCTCATGCCAAGGGGCTGAAGGTGGTGATGGACATGATCTTCAACCACTGCGGCTTCGAGCATCCGTGGGTCACCGACATGCCGACGAAGGACTGGTTTAATACTCCCGAATGGCTGAAGGAAGACCGGAGCAAGTATCTGCAGACCAGCTACAAGCTGACGCCAGTGGTGGACCCCTACGCCTCGAAGGTTGACCTGAAAGAGACGGTGGAGGGATGGTTCGTGCCTTCCATGCCTGACCTCAATCAGCACAATCCGCACGTGATGCGTTACCTCATCCAGAACTCGAAGTGGTGGATTGAGACCGTGGGCATTGACGGCATCCGCATGGACACCTATCCCTATGCCTACGCTGACGCCATGGCACAGTGGATGAAGGAGCTGGACGAGGAATACCCGAACTTCAACACCGTGGGCGAGACGTGGGTCACCGAGCCTGCCTACACCGCTGCATGGCAGAAGGATTCGAAGCTGTCGGAAACGAACTCATACCTGAAGACCGTCATGGACTTCTCGTTCTATGACAAGATCAACCGTGCGGCAACGGAAGAGACCGACGGTTGGTTTGCCGGACTGAACCTGCTCTATGGCTCGTTCGTCTATGACTATCTGTACCCGAATCCCAGCAGCGTGATGGCGTTCATTGAGAACCATGACACGGACCGTTTCCTGAAGAACGGGCGCGACACGCTGATGCTGAAGCAGGCCATGACACTGCTGCTCACCGTGCAGCGCATCCCGCAGCTCTACTATGGCACGGAGATTCTGATGAACGGCACGAAGGAAGTGACTGACGGCAACGTGCGCAAGGACTTCCCCGGCGGTTTCCCCGGCGACACGCACAATGCTTTCACGGCTGACGGACGCACGCAGGCAGAGAACGCCATGTTCCGCTGGACCAGTCGGCTGCTGCACTGGCGTCAGGGCAACGAGACCATCATCCGCGGACAGCAGACGCAGTTTATTCCCTATAACGGCATCTACGTCATTGCCCGTCGTTGGAAGCACAACGTCGTGCTGACCATCCTGAATGGTACGACCCAAGAGGCCGTGATGCCGGTGGAGCGTTACGCTGAGGTCATCGGACAGACCAAGCGCGCCAAGGATGTGCTGACGGGCCGCTTCGTGGACTTGAGTCAGAACCTGACACTGAAGCCCCGCCAGTCGCTGGTGCTGGATTTTGAGAAGGTTGAAGATTGAAGATTGAAGATTGAAAATTGAAGATTGAAGACTGAAATGACTGCCGAGCAGTTGCGTACGTGGTTCCGGGAGTTTAATCGCCTGTATTTCGGCGATAACCTGCCGGAGCCACGCTTTGTTGTCAACAATGCCCGCACGCGGTTAGGACAGTATTCCTGTCAGCGGGTGCGCAGAGGCTGGCTGTGGGGCACGAAGACCGTGGGCCACACCATCAAGGTGAGTGACTACTACGACGTGCCTGAGCGTGAATTGCAGAACGTGCTGCTGCACGAGATGATTCACTTCTACATTTCCTATAAGGGCATCCGCGACACGTCGCCACACGGTCGTGAGTTCCGGCGGCTGATGCAGTGGCTCAACACTGAGCACGGCTGGCACATCACCATCAGCACCCGCACGAAGAGCTGGCCTGTCAGTGAGCACAACCAGGCGCGGCTGAACGTCTTGCGCCGCGTCGTCGCCATTGAAACCGCTGCCGGGCACTGTTACTTCAGTGTCGTGCATCCTGACTATGTGCGTTACGTCGACAAGCAGGCCACTGCCTCGCGGCAGGTCAAGTCACACCAATGGTTTACCACCGCTCACCCTTTCTTCGCAGACTTCCCCCAGACGCGCAGCCTGCGTGGCCGCCGCCTCAAACGACCTGAGTTTGAAGAACTGCTCCGGCAGTTGCAAGAATAGAATCCGAGGTCTGTTTCTCCTTTCCCCCAAACCGTCTGTTCCCATATTAATGAGTTTTTTTGTTAAAAAGTCGTGCTGAATGACGTTTATTGCAGAAAAATGTGTAACTTTGCAAGAACATGATTCATTACCCTGACAGTTACGTGAAACGAATAAGTCGATTGTTGTTGATGTTGATGGCGGTTCTGACCTCGCCTGCTGTGGCGCAAAACACGCTGCTGGAGCAGTATGTCGTTTCCAATATCGACCTTTCTACGGGCTTGCCTCACAACAGGGTGAATGATATTTTTGCCGACAGCAACGGTTTTATCTGGATTTCCACCTACGGTGGCGGGCTGGCGCGCTACGACGGCTACAGCTTCTTCCGGCCGGGAGGAGGACTTTCTTCTTCACAACTTGGGAAACCCGCTTCGCTCGTGCAGGGACGCTTAGAAGGTTCGGCCTCGTGTACCAGCATTGCCGAGGACAAAGCCCAACGGTTGTGGGTGACTTATGATGAAGGGACAAGCGTCATTGACCTGAAAACCATGCAGCCCGTCGTGCCTGAGAGCGGCGACTCCACCATTCAGGCTTTGTTGAGCGAAGCTGCCGTCAAGGTGTGCTGCGACAGTCAGGGCGTCATGTGGCTTGTTACGTGGAGCAGCGTCTACCGCTTCACCATGGACGAGCAGGGCAAAATCAGCCATGTCAGCCGTTATGCTTATAAGGGGAACCTGCCCTATATCACCATCAGTGACGTTGAAGAGAATGGTTCCGTGTGGGCCTGTGTTGATGGCGGGCTTTATCGGTTGGTGGAGCGCGGTGAACAGTTGGTACGTGAGGACATTGCTCCCGCCATGCAGCGCGTCAATGGACTTTTCATCACCGACCTGCTGCGACGAGGTAACTCCGTGTGGATTTCCACCAACGAGGGACTTTTTGACTATGATATCTATCAGCACCAGCTGAAGGAATACAGACACACGGACGACCCGCACTCACTGTCGCATCAGCATGTGTCGTGTCTGGCTGTCACGGCCGACAATCATCTACTCGTAGGAACGCTGAGCGGTATCAGTATCCTGGACGAACAGACAGGTACCTTTGAACGTTGGAACTCATGTTCGAGCCCAGTGCCCATGAGCAGTGACTTCGTGCACTGCGTGCTGATGCGTGAAGGTCAGCTGTGGGTAGGAACGGAAACGGGGGGCATCATCAAACTCGTGCCGCGCCAACTGATGCTGACCAACTACACCCATGGCGCGGAGCCGACGACGCTTTCGCCTAATCCCGTTAATGCCATGTACGTGGAGCCTGACGGCACGCTGTGGGCCGGCACCGTTGAAGGTGGTCTGAACCGTAAGAAGCCCGGTGAGACTACGTTCACACATCTGACAACGCATAACTCGCAGCTGACACATAACTCCGTGTCAGTGCTGACACCGTCAACCGGCATGCGTGAAGCTGACGATGCTACGCTGCTGTGGGTCGGCACGTGGGGAGGTGGTGTCAATGTCATTGACCTGAAACAGCCGAACGTGGTGAAGCCCGTTGACATGGGGATGCAGAATCCACTGGTGCGCTATGTCGGCGCCATGGCGTATGACCCTTATAACAATGGGCTATGGATAGGCTCCAACGACGGCGTGTTCTTCTATAACTTTGAGACCCACCTGTTGGACAAGCCGTTTGAGCATAATCAGGACATCAGGGGCTGCATAGGCTCCATCGTCACACGCGACGGCCAGCTGTGGATGGGCTGCATGAGTGGCGTCATTGTCGTAGACCTCAAGGGCGGGCGCAAGTCGTCAGGGCAGTTCTCCATGCGGGCACTGCGTTATAAGCTCGACAATCCGGCGTCAGGCGTCATCGAGAAAATATCATGTTTCTGTGAAATGGATGACGGCACGCTCTGGTTAGGCAGTAATGCCTATGGTCTTTATCGGCGCATGACAGCGGCTGACACTGGAGAAGAGCAGTTTGAGTGCCTGACAACGCGCGACGGACTGGCCCATGACGCCGTGAAAGGCATCGTGGAAGATAGTCGTCACCGGCTGTGGATTACTACCAGTCACGGGTTGTCTATTTATGATACGCGCGCGCGTACCTTTATTAATTATACGGAAGCTGACGGATTGTGCAGCAGTCACTTCTATTGGAACTCGGCTGTGCGCAGTTCTGACGGGACTATCTTCCTGGGCAGTGAGCACGGACTGACGGAAGTGCGTGGTGACAATGCGGCCAAGGGCAACAAGGGATGCCTGCGCTTTACGCGACTGACGGTTGACAACCAAGAGGCAGCAGCCGGTGGCGACTATCTGGATGAAGATATCAGCGTGGCCCGCCGCATCACCTTGGCTGAAGGCTATAAGTCGTTCTCTATTGATTTCTCGGCACTGAACTATGTCGGTGACGCACAGGGTACCTACTATTACCGCATGAAAGGTTACGAGAGCGAGTGGATCCGGTTGCCGCGCGGAGAGCACTCCGTGCGTTACACCGCACTGCCTGCCGGCAGCTATACCTTTGAGGTGCGCTATGTTCCTTCATGGGTTGAGAGCCGTGACAATACAACGGACGTCGATGTGATTGACATTGACATCAACGTGACACCATATTTCTGGAAGAGCTGGTGGTTTACGCTGTTGTTGGTGGCTGGTGCCATTGCTGCAATCATATATATTTACAATCGCAGGGTGCAACAGCTGAAACGGCAGGAGGCTGACCGTCTGCTCACGCCCATTCGTGAAGTGCTCGACGAGAGCAAGAACCCGGAACAGCTGCAGATGCGTATCAAGAACATACTGAACGCGCAGGAACGTTACCGTGAGAGTTTCCAGAAGACAGCTGAGGCAGAACAACAGGCGGCACTCCGACAGGAAAAGCCGTTCATGGAACGTGTCATGCAAGTCATGGAACAGAACTATGCCAACAGTGACTTCGGCGTCACG
This sequence comes from Prevotella sp., assembly GCA_017467705.1. Classification (GTDB taxonomy): domain Bacteria; phylum Bacteroidota; class Bacteroidia; order Bacteroidales; family Bacteroidaceae; genus Prevotella. The sequence goes on from JAFUSC010000024.1 coordinate 5,619, forward strand.
GAGTTCTGTGAGGCCATCGGCATGAGCCGGAGTCTGATCAGCAAGCGGCTCAATACGGAAACCGGCCAAAGTACAGGTCAGTTCATACGCAGCTACAGGTTGAACATTGCAAGAGAGCTACTACTTAAAAACGATGTGAATCGTAACATAACAGAAATTGCCTATAAGGTAGGCTTCAATGACCCGAAGTATTTTACCCGTTGTTTCGTGAAGATGTACGGCGTGAGCCCAAGCACATTCACCGAGACATCGGTGGAGGACAAAAAAGAAGAAACGGAAGGATGAAAGTGGACTATTAAACGATATTTCGAGCAGAATATACGCTAAATTTGCATTTTGTCCACCATATAAATCATTTTGTCCACCTCGTATGATTAACTTTTGGTTACCTTTGCCTCCAAATTATTCAAAATAATTAAAAACTTCATCAAATTCTAACTTAAAAACAATTAAAATGAGAAAAAATGTATTGTGTTTCTCTGTGATGCTTTTACTGAGTGTCATAGCAGGCCTTACAGTCGCTCCGGTTCCCGTAATGGCATCAGCCATGGAACAGCAGCAGGCTATTAAGGTCACTGGTCAGGTTGTTGACCAGGATGGAGAACCCCTCATTGGTGCGACTGTCAGGGTGAAAGGCTCGAAGGCTGTTGCCTTGACCGACTATGACGGTAACTTTACGGTTGACGCTGCACCTAATGCCACCTTGCTGGTGAGCTATGTGGGTTTCAACGACCGTGAGATCGCTGTTCGTGGACGCGCCAGTCTCGGACAGATTCAGCTCGAGTCAGACAACGTCCTTGATCAGGTTGTTGTCGTGGGTTACGGTGTTCAGAAGAAGGCAGACTTGACCGGTTCCGTTGCCGTTGTCAATGCTGACGAACTGAAACGAGTGTCTAACTCCAACATCTCGACGATGCTCGAAGGTAAGGTGGCCGGTGTGCAGATTACTTCTGACGGTCAGCCTGGTGCCGACCCCGCTGTGCGCATCCGTGGTATCGGTTCTTTCGGTAACACAGCTCCTCTGTATGTCATCGACGGTGTGCCCATGGGTACATCTATCCGTGACTTCTCGCCGAATGACATTGAGACCATTCAGGTGCTGAAAGATGCATCGGCAGGTGCTATCTACGGTTCACGTGCCGCTAACGGTGTGGTTATCATCACCACCAAGAGCGGTAAGAAAGATCAGCCGATGAAAGTGGACTACAAGGGCTACTTTGGTATCGACGTCATTCCCAGCAGCACGTACGACGTGATGAACGCCGACCAGTACAGCCAGTATCTGGGTCAGGCTACTGCTAACTCCGGCACTCCGCTGCCCGGTGGCTATAGCCTCAATCCTGAAACTGGTCGCTATCAGTTCCGCGATGCTACTGATACAGACTGGTTCAACGAAGTGTTCAAGACTGGAACTCGCCAGAACCACAATATCAACCTGAGTGGTGGCGGTGCTAATAATACTTATAATATAGGTCTGGACTATTTCCAGCAGAAGGGTACTCTGGAAGGTGCAGGTCCTAACTTCGAGCGTTTTACCGCCCGTGTAAACAACACCATGGAGACGAAGTTCGTCAAGTTCCGCACCAGCATCGTCTACTCACATTCTAATCAAGACGGTATGGGTCTGTCAAATGCCTCTGAGTATGTGCAGGGTCTTTATGGTGATGTGACTAACGTGCTGCGTGGTACACTGCTGATGCAGCCCACCATCAAGGCTTACGATCCTTCGACATGGGTACTCGATGATAAGGTAGGCTCTGCCAGCAGCTTCAACTACGACGCTTATGGCTATGGTGTCTATTATGATACCGTTCATGGTGATATCTCTGCTTCTAACCCTCTGTTGGTGAACAACCTGCTGACCCGTAACACCATCGTTGACCGCGTTCTTGCAACTGGTTCTGCAGACTTTGATCTTTTCAAGATGCTTGGCGTGAACTCAGAAAACCATCATCTGAACTATAAGCTTAACCTGTCTTATAATAAGACGTATGTCAAGAATAAGACATGGGTTTCTGCATGGATTCAGAGTAACCGTGTTTACCTTGATAAGAGTAATGAGAAACTCACCGAAGGAACAAACAGTTTTTCAGATTATCTGATTGAGAATACGCTGACTTATGACGGCACTCTTGGTCTGCACCACCTGAACCTCGTGCTTGGTCAGACTTTCGAGGAGGAGAATACTCATTATCTGACAGGTTGGGGCGTTAACTTCTCAGAGCCTTACTTCTTGCAACTTCAAAATGCTAACGATACCTATTCAGAGTCTTGGGAGTACAAGCACACTCTGGCTTCTTATCTCGGTCGTTTGAACTATGACTACGATGGCAAGTACCTGTTGTCAGCCATTATCCGCCGTGATGGTAGCTCACGCTTGACCAAGGATATCCGTTGGGATACCTTCACATCGTTCTCTCTGGGTTGGCGCTTCGATAAGGAAAAGTTCTTCCCCTTCAACCGTAACGTGGTTAACATGTTCAAGCTCCGCGCCAGCTATGGTGAGCTGGGTAATGAGGCTGCCGTTGCAGACTATGCTTATCAGGCTGTGTTGGCCCGTAATAACATGACCTACAGCTTTGGTAACAGTGCAGTAACTGGTTCTGCTGTGTCTACTTTCGTCAATGAGAACATTGCATGGGAGAAGAAGAAGACCATGAACATCGGTGTTGATTTGGCTTTCCTGAACAACCGCATTGAGTTCACTGCTGAATGGTATAAGAACAAATCACAGGATCTGCACTACGGTGTGCCCGTTCCTGCCAGCGCAGGTGTGGCTAACACAAGTGTTACTATGAACGCTGCTTCTATGGATAATAGTGGTTTCGAGTTCTCTGCTACCTATCGTAACCGTGACCACGCCCTGAAGTATGAGATTGCTGCCAACCTGAGCACCCTGAAGAACAAGGTGACTTCACTCGGTTTCGGTACAGACGCTTACATCACTGGTGCTTACAAGACTGAAGTCGGTCAGGAAGTCGGTCAGTTCTACGGTTGGGTATTTGAAGGAATCGCCCGCACGCAGGATGATCTTGACAACCACGCTACCCAGCAGGGTGCCAACGTCGGTGACTGCCTCTATAAGGACATCAACGAGGACGGTGTCATTGATGCACAGGACCAGACTGTTTTGGGCAGTGGTCTGCCGAAGGTGAACTTCGGCCTGAGCGCACACTTGGAGTATAAGAACTTCGACCTGAGCGTTTCTACCTTCGGTGCCCTCAACTATCATGTGTCTGACGACATCTACAACAGCTTGAACTCTTGCTATGGCCCTGGTAATAAGGACGTGGCAATGCTCGATGCTAATGTCTTCTCAGAGGATGGTGTTTATCTCTCTGGTAATCCCCGCACTTATTTCGCCAACAACGCTACTTTGGCTTGGAATGATCTGTTCAGCGAGCGTAAGATTCAGAACGCTGCTTACTGGAAGATTGCCAACGTAGAGCTGGGCTACAACTTCAACGACAAGTGGTTTGGTGGTGTCATCAGCGGTGCCCGCATTTATGTGTCGGCTCAGAACCTTTTCACCATTACGGGTTATAAGGGTTACAATGTAGACTATAATGGCGGTACATTCACCCCGGGCTATAACTTCTGCTCGTTCCCGAGTGCACGCAGCTTCATGGCAGGTCTGCTCTTCTCGTTCTAATGGATTGTAGAAACAAATAATTGAAGAAACAAATAATTGAAGAAATAAAGTTATGAAACTATATAAATTATCACTTGCCCTGATTTTGGGCCTTGGCACGATAACTTCGTGCAGCGACAAGCTGGAGCTGACCAATCCGAACCAGCAGACGACTGGTACCTTCGGACATACAGCTGAAGATTTGGAGGAAGGCGTCATAGCTGCTTACAACCACATCCGCATGGAAGGAACCTATGCTCGTGTGGGCTACAACATTGACGTATGTCGTGGTGACGAAGTTTGGAACTCATCACAAGTCTGGTATCTGCCGTTCGATGACCTGAACGAACCTATAACCGATGAAATCGGCCAGTGGTCATATCGTGACTGGTACTATACTATTAATGTATGTAACTATGTCCTCTCACGTGTCGGAGACGACTATTCTGCCGTTGACGAACGGATGCAGCATATTGCCGGACAGGTGCTTTTCATTCGTGGTCTGGCTTACTACAACCTTGTCAATTACTATCAGAATCCTCCGCTTATTACTGATTACAATCAGTATTCATCACTTGATGGCCTCTATGCCGCCAATGTGGAAGAGGGTGAGGAAGACGGTTTTGCTCAGTATGACCGCGTGCTTGATCAGGTGGAAGCTGACTTCCAGCAGGCTATGGAACTGCTGCCCACGAAAGACCTGGGCGGCGAGTGGGCCAAGGGCCGTGCTACCAAGGGTGCTGCTGCCGGTTACTATGCTCGCGCACTGATGCAGCGTCACAAGTACAGCGAGGCACTGACCGTGCTGAAGGCTATCATCGGTGGTACCTACGGTACGTATAAGCTGATGGCTAACTACGGTGACAACTTCCGTGAGGGTTCTGCTTACGAGAACAACGACGAGAGCCTCTTCGAGGTACAGTTCCTCGACTATGGCTCACAAGGTACTGACGACGAGTGGACACCCGTCAACACCAGCCCGAACGCTACACAGGGACATGCTATTGAGAGTAACTTCGGTCCTGGCGACTGCGGTGGTTGGGCTGACCTCTCAGCTTCTCCTTGGCTCTACAATCTGTTTAAGGCTGAGCGCACCACCAGTGGTGGTCTCGACCCGCGTCTCTATTGGACCATCGGAACCTATGAGCCCGAGTGGGATGGCTTTGAGTATGGCAACGTAGCCTATACGACTCCGCTGACAGCTGATGCCTTCCTCGTTACCAATAATAACTATGGTGGACTGCCCATTGCAAAGAACACCAACCTGCGTACAGGTCTTTATGAAAAGGTGGTGACGGGTCTGCACTGCGGTATCAACCTGCGCATGATGCGTTACTCTGACGTGCTGCTCCGTGCTGCTGAGTGCGAGAACGAAGTGAACGGTCCTACTGCACAGGCATTTAACTGGATTAACCAAGTGCGTAACCGTGCTGGTCTGGCTAATCTTGACCAGTCGAAGTTCGACACCAAGGACAAGCTGTTCGAGCAGATTGCCAACGTGGAGCGTCCGAAGGAGTTTGGTTGTGAGTCAGGACGTGGCTTCGACCTCATCCGCTGGGGATTCTTCTATGACAATGGCCGCATGCAGCAGTTGAAGGAGCATGGTGCTTTCAACTTCTGGACCAAGGCCAACTATGACAATGGTGAATATACTTACACGCCGAAGGATCCTGTTGACTACAGCTCATGCAGCAAGAGCTCTTACGACTCTTTTGTTGATGGTCATGAGTTCCTGCCCATCTATCAGGGTACACTGAACGACAATCCTAATCTCGTTGGTAATTCGGCCAACTTCAGCACCAGCAATGCAAGCTACTTCAGCAGCAAGGGCTGGACGGTTCATCCTGTAGTAAACCTGTAAGGAAATTAAAGATTAAAGATTAAAAATTAAAGATTATGAGACATCTAAATAAATTGGCATCCGTTCTTTTCGCTGCATCGCTTGGTGTGATGTCGCTGACCGGTTGCGAGGGTGGCGATCTCTATAATGTGGACGCTCCCGACTGGCTTTCCTCTGTGGCTGACTCTATTGCCAATTCAAAGAATGGCGAAGAAGAGGTGCTGGAAGGAATGGAAGAAGACGTTTACACCATTGGTGCCACCGATTTCTCAACAGGTTGGTGGGCACAGTTCTCGAAGTATTATCAGATTCCTGAGGGTCAGGTATGGAACGCCGTGTTCAACCTGAGCATCAATCCCGCTGCTTCTAATACCTATAAGAACTTCGCACTTCTCATCACTAACGACGAGGACCGCGGTGCTACTGATTACAAGGAATATGGCGCTATCCGCTACGACAACCAGCCCAGCGGAAACTCAGAGTGGGGCGACTACATTGACCGTGGCCTCGTAGAGAGTACGCTTACTTTCAATACTGACACTGACGCTGGTGTTGACAAGTTAGGTGGACGTGTGACGCTGACCATCGACCGCTCTGAGGGTGGCTTGGTCGTCAAGATGACTAACGGTTCTGTTATCAAGACCTATACGCAGAAGTCAGCACTGGCCAACCTCAATGCCGATCCTGCAAATACCACTATCCGTGCTTTCCTCGTTCCCGAGGGTTCTTACATCAGTTTCTTGCAGAGTAACATCGAGCCTATCGGTGGCTTCACTTCTGCTGATGACAAGCAGCCGCTGAGCTTGACGCTGACAGGTGTTCCCACTGAGGTGCTGATTGGTACGGAACTGAGCGAGGCAATGGCTAATGTGACAGCTGTTGTGGAGTTTGAACAAGGCGTATCCAAGAATGTGACGGCTGAGGAACTCCAGTTCGAGGCTATTCCTAACATGGACGAGCCGGGTCAGAAGACGCTCGTTGTTCTCTACAACAAGACCTTCAAGGGTGAAAACTGTGAGAAGCCCGTTATTGCCACAAAGGTATTCAGTGTTGTGAAGGAACTCTCTGCATTTACGCAGACGGTTGTTGTTCCGAATCCGACTATTCTGGGTGCTGAAGATAACTCTTCCGGTTGGTGGAGTGCTCACACTGACAACATCAAGGTGGAGCCGAAGGAGACCAAGGTGGTCAACTTCACGAACTACACCACGGGTGAGAACAACTGGAACAACTTTGTCATTGTCCTGAATAAGGCTAATCTGGCTGAGTATGCTGTGGTTCGTGCCGACAACTTCGGTTGGGGTGACGGTTACGCAGCTTGTACGCCCAGTGGCGGTCAGGAAGACTGGGATGCTTGGCGTGCAGCCATGAACGGTGCTAAGGTAACAGCCTACATCACTAACAACGGCGACGGAACGGCTACCGTGAAGGCTGTGATGCACGGCACTGATGGCGTGGACTACTTCCAGGAGTATAAGGGCATTAACACCGTTGATCCGGATGACATGTACTTCCGCTTCACCGTTGACGGTTGCCACATGGTGTTTGACACAGACTTAGGTACTCCTGACTGCTCTGCCGGTTGGTGGTCAGCTCACACAGCTAATGTGCAGGTTCCCTCTCACACCGTGTGCACGGTTAACTTCACCAACTACACTTCAGGAGGTGCCAACTGGAACAACTTTGTGGTTGTCCTGAATAAGGCTGATCTGGCTGAGTATGCTGTGGTTCGTGCCGACAACTTTGGTTGGGGTGACGGTTACGCAGCTTGTACGCCCAGTGGCGGTCAGGCTGACTGGGGTGCTTGGCTCAGCGCCATGAACGGTGCCAAGTGTACTGTTCAGATTGCAAACAACGGTGATGGTACAGCTGACGTGAAGGCTGTCATGCACGGCACTGACGGTGTGGATTACATACAGGATTACATCGGCATCAACACCATTGATCCTGACGACCTCTATTTCCGCTTCACGGTTGACGGTTGCTATCTCACATTTGAATAATTTGATTATCTAATAAATGCCTGCGGACTCCTTTGTGTGTCTGCGGGCATTTTTATTCACTTAAAGATATGAAGTATTTATCAAAACTGTTTTTCCTTTTAAGTATGGGTGTCCTTGCTGTCGGTTGTGGCGGTGATGATGTCATTGAAGACCCGACGCCTGTTACACCTGTCACTCCCTCAACGCCTACTGGCGGTGATGATGGCGATGACAGCGATGAGCCGATAGGCAGTCCTTCTGACCTGCGTCGCGTCAGCGTTCATGACCCCAGCGTGGTGTGGGAACCGGACACGAAGACCTACTACATCTTCGGCTCACATCGTGGCGTTGCCAAGTCAACGAACATGATGACATGGACAACGGTTTCTGTGCCCTGGGCTGCTAATGGCATCAACGACGTGGCTAACAACAAGGCCTTTGTCACGCCTGCTGTCAAGAAGGTGAAGAAAGGCGGCGTTGAGGTTGACTTCCCTGCGTTTGATGCACAGGCCTGGTCGAAGCGCGGCAACACGAACTATAGTATCGACGGCAACCTGTGGGCTCCTGACGTCATCTACAACAAGTCGATGAAGAAGTGGTGCATGTATATGAGCGTCAATGGTGACTATTGGTACTCCAGCATCGTGCTGCTGACGTCAAATAAGATTACGGGTCCCTACACGTATCAGGGTCCGGTGGTCATCAGCGGTTTCCACACGGGCAATGCCTATAAGGACACTGACCTGGAACTGGTCATCGGTGAGCAGAGTGCTCTGCCTGAGCGCTATGCTGTCGGCAACCGTTGGGGCAATCGCTATCCCAACAACATCGACCCCTGTGTCTTCTACGACGAGCAGGGCAAGCTGTGGATGTCGTATGGCTCATGGAGCGGCGGCATCTGGATGCTTGAACTGGACGAGGAGACCGGCCTGCGCGACTACGACGTGACCTACACGCTGACGGGCAGTGGCGACGGTATCACCGTTGATCCTTACTTCGGCAAGAAGATTGCCGGCGGCTTCTACGTTTCGGGCGAGGCTTCTTACATTGAGTACATTGGCGGTTACTACTATCTGTTCATGACCTACGGCGGTCTGGCCGCAGGCGGTGTTGCCGGCGACTATAACAACGGTGGCTATCAGATGCGCGTGTTCCGCTCCAAGAATCCCAACGGTCCTTTTGTTGACAGCCGTAACATCAGCGCAGTGTTTGACCGCTATCTGCTGAACTTCGGTCCGAGTGCCAACGATAACCGGGGCGTCAACATCTTCGGTGCCTATGGCGAATGGGGCAACCAGACTGTGGCCAGCTGGTCAGAGCGTTCACAGGGTCACAACTCTGTCATCGCTGCTGAGGACGGTCGCACTTATCTGGTCTATCACACCCGTTTCCAGAACCGTGGCGAAGGTCATGAGGTGCGCGTTCACCAGTTGTTCCAGAATGAGGACGGCTGGCTGGTGGCTGCTCCGTTCGAGTACACGGGCGAGGCGACCAAGAGTGCGCAGATTGCCAAGAAACAGCTCATTGCCACCAGTAAGATTCCCGGCAAGTATAAGCTGCTGGTTCACGAGTACAAGCTCGACCACACCAAGAAGGCTTATGCCCAGCCCGTAGACATCACGCTGAAGGCTGACGGAACCATCACCGGCGACGAGTACAACGGCACATGGAAGGTGAAGGAGGGAACTTCTTACATCACCATTAACCTGGGTGTCGACTACAAGGGTGTGATGGTGGAGCAGACGCTTGAACCCAAGAATGAGAAGGCACCGAGCTTCACGGGCTTGAACAGTGCTACCGGTGTAACCGTCTGGGGTTACAAGTATGCTGATAACTAACCGCGCGTACATCTCTCGGAAAAAAAGTATGAAGCGATTATCTTTACTGTTGACTTGTGTGCTGGCAACGCTCGTTACCGGCGCACAAGCCCAGAGAAACCCGTTCCCGCGTGAACCGTTTGTCACGGAGACGCCGATGGTCCACGACCCCGTGATGGCCTGTGAAGACAGCACTTACTACATCTTCGCCACGGGCATGGGCATCCAGCAGATGACCTCCACTGACCGCCGTCACTGGACCGTCAGGCCGGAGCCGGTCATGAGCGTCATTCCGCAGTGGACGCATGACTCCGTGCCCGGATTCCAACACCATGTGTGGGCACCTGACGTCATACGCTGGCACGGTCGGTGGTGGCTGGCCTACAGCTGTTCAACGTTCGGACGCAACGGCTCCACCATCGGACTGCTCAGCAGCCGCTCACTGGCTTTCCCGCTGTGGAACGATGAGGGCAGCATCGTGACGTCACGCGAAGGACGCGACAACTGGAACGCCATTGACCCGAACTTCGTGATTGACGACAACGACCAGCCTTGGTTGGTGTGGGGCTCTTTCTGGGATGGCATACAGCTGGCACGTCTTGACACGACGATGCACATTGCCGCGGGCGAGCAGCCACGCACCATTGCCCGCCGTTACAACCTGAACGATGAGGGGCGTCTGGCTGATCTGCCTGACAATCCCAACCCGCCGAAGAACCCGACGTCTGACTTTGCTGGGCCGAATGCGATTGAGGCACCGTTCATCTTCCGCCACGACGGTTATTACTACCTCTTCGTGTCGTGGGACTACTGCTGTCAGGGCAGTCGGAGCAACTATCGCGTGGCCGTAGGCCGCAGCCGTACGGTTGACGGACCTTACGTTGACCGTAACGGTGAGGACATGCGGCTCGGCGGCGGAACGCTGTTCTTAGAGGGTGACAAGCGCAACTATGAGGCAGCTGGCCACTGCGCCGTTTACCACATGGACGGTGAAGACACGTTCATCTGTCACGGCTACAGTGTTGCCTTGCAAGGAGCCTCGGTGCTGATTCAGCGGCCCATCAAGTGGACGTCTGACGGTTGGCCCCAGCTGGCTGACTGAGGTGCTATACCTTATTATATATACGCGCGCGCGTAAGCAAAAAGACTTGATTTTGAGAATCGGCAGTTCCCGACGCGAGAACTGCCGATTCTCATTTTGTAAACTGCCGATTCCCGTTGCGAGAACTGGCGATTCTCGTTTTGTAAACTGGCGATTCCCGTTAATAGAGCAACACCAGTCCGGCGATGGCGCTGTAGGCAATCATGCGTATGGGGTTGATTTTCAGGAACATCGTACCCACAAATGTGGCTGCGAACAGCAGCACGCTGATGCCGAACTGCCACGGGCTCAGCGAGGGGGTAGAGAAGTTCTCGGGCGTCATTAGCAGCAACGTGGCCGCAGCCAGCAGTCCCACCACGGCAGGGCGCAGGCCGGTGAAGATGCTTTGCACGGTCCGGGTGTTCATGTACTTCATGAACATCCTGCTGATCAGAATCATCAGGATGAGCGACGGCAGCACCAGTGCAAACGTGGCAGTGGCAGAGCCGAGCACGGCCATCGTGTGACTCTGCGTGGCGTTGTAGACGGCCGTGTAGCCGCAGTAGGTGGCTGAGTTGATGCCGATGGGGCCGGGCGTCATCTGGCTGATGGCCACAATGTCGGTAAACTGCGACGTGGTCAGCCAGTGGTGATTGTGCACGACCTCA
>JAFUSC010000003.1 GCA_017467705.1 Prevotella sp.
CTTCTAAGTTTGTACTTTATTCTTTGGCGAGTATAAAGTTACTCATTTTCAGTGAGTTGACCAAACTTCGAAGCCATTTTTATTCCTATTTTATGTTAAATTATGCAGGTGCGCCATCACTTGCGAAACTTTAGTAATATTTATTTGTTGTTAATGAATTGTTTGATTTTCTCTATGAGCTGTTGGGTCGGCTCAATGAATGGGGTAAGCTTTTCCTCACTGGCTTCATAGAAGCAATTGTAGTCAGCGTTATCGCGCATAATCACTAAGTCGGAGAGTAGCGAACCGTCCTTTTTTGAAAAAATGCCTGTGCGGATATAATGTTCACCAAATAGGGCCAAGATACCGCGATGACTTTTTACGGAATGTCCATCGTTGATGAGCAATGCAGAGACGGCATGGAATAATGAATAGTATAAGCGGTTGGCAGCTGCTTCCCACTTTCCTTCTTTTGCACAAAAAAGCATGTCGTCGAATGTGTTTTGTGCTTTCTCCATTTCACGATTAACTACAATCTGGCGTTCTTCTTTACTTAAACTCATATAGGATTTTTTTATCTTCTTCTACATTATAATAAAACAGAGCATGCGGGCCGTTAAACCATTCGTTCTTCGTGTAGGCATGTGGACGGATGTCTGCTCCGAAGTTCCATCCCATCTCGACAAAAGGGTATGAATATTTCTCAAAGTCTTCGTGCTCTAATTTGGGCTTGTCAAGCAACAGCAGTAAATCCCAGTCGCTTTCGTCGTGGAAGTCACCACGGGCACGCGAACCGTACAGGTAAAGCACACTGCCCTTAGGCAGCACTTGGCGTGCCACCTCTTTGATGTTGTCTATGACCAAATGCGGATTCATGTTGTTTTACCTCTCTCTGTTTTTACTGCCATGATACGATTGCTTACATTCCGTTTCCGCTGGCAAAGGTAAATATTATTTCTTAAAATACCAAACTTATTCGTCCTTTTATCATTTTTAACGATATGGGCGTGTGGTGGTTCGGCTTTTTTTTATAACTTTGCACTCAACTAAAAACCATACGTACGTCAGACATGTATATAGCAATAGCAGGAAACATAGGCAGCGGCAAGACGACGCTCACGAAGATGCTGGCCCGGCACTACGGCTGGGAGGCACGCTTTGAGGCCGTCACCGACAACCCCTATCTGGAGGACTACTATAAGGACATACGCCGGTGGTCGTTCGCGCTGGAGGTGTACTTCCTCAAGGAGCGCTTCCGCGACCTCATGCGTGTGGCGCAGGCTGACCATACCGTCATTCAGGACCGCTCCATCTTCGAGGGCGTCTACGTGTTCACGGCCAACAACAAGGCCATGGGAAACCTGAGCGACCGCGATTTCGAGACCTACATGGAGCTGTTTGAGCAGATGATGAGCATTGTCAGGCTGCCTGAGCTGATGATCTACCTGCGTGCCTCGGTGCCACATCTGGTGCAGAACATCCAGAAGCGCGGCCGCGACTACGAGCAGTCCATACAGCTGGAGTACCTGCAGAACCTGAACGAGCGCTACGAGGATTTCATCTTCAAGCATTACAAGGGCCGCGTGATGGTGGTCGACGTCGATGACCTCGACTTCGAGCACGTGTCGAAAGACTTTGCGGGCATCGTCGACAAGATTGACCGCACGTTGTTTGGACTCTTCTCTCCCATAGCCCCTATAGCCCCCTGAGTCAGGGGGCCACGGGGGTCTGAACAGGCGCTCTTTCCGCCCCCTGAGTCAGAGGGTATGAACTGATAAATAGCAGAGCATATAGTGAGTAATTAATAATAGTATTAACAGTTTAGTGGGCGGTCGTTCAGACCCCTCCTGACCTCCCCAGACTCAGGGGAGGAACTTGAGGCGCTTGTTCAGACCCCCAACCCCCTGACTCAGGGGGCACAGAAAGAACCATGCACATCGCAATAGCAGGAAACATCGGTAGTGGCAAGACCACGCTGACCAAGATGCTGGCCAAACGATATGGCTGGACACCGCGTTTTGAACCCGTTGACAACAACCCGTATCTGGCAGACTTCTATGCCGACATGAAACGGTGGTCGTTTAACCTCCAGATTTACTTCCTGAACAAACGCTTCAAGGAGGTGGTGGAGATTTCGCAGTCGCAGGACACCATCATACAGGACCGCACCATCTTCGAGGATGCACGCATCTTCGCACCCAACCTGCACGGGCAGGGCATGATGAGTGACCGCGACTTCCAGAACTACACGGACCTGTTTGACCTGATGATGTCGCTCGTCAAGCTGCCCGACCTGATGATCTACATCCGCTCGACCATTCCCAACCTCGTGGCGCAGATCCAGAAGCGTGGCCGCGACTACGAGCAGACCATCCAGCTGGACTACCTGCAGGGCCTGAACACCCGTTACGAGGAGTGGATTGCCGGCTACAAGGGCAACCTCATCATCGTGGACGGCGACACGTGTAAGTTCGGCGACAACCACGAGCACTTCATGCAGGTCACCGACATGATTGACGCGAAGCTCTACGGCCTGTTCCCAATGGAGTAGTATAATGAAGAATTAAGAATGAAGAATGAAGAATGTGCTGCCGCCGAAGTTGGGAGTGAGGACATAGCATCAAGGGCGGTAGCAAATTCTTCATTCTTAATTTTTAATTCTTCATTTTATAGTCTGCGCTTGATGAAGAACTGCCGTGTGGCGGCGAAGTAAAGCACGACGCCCGTGAGGTTCATCAAGGCGACGAACCAGAAAGCAGCTGCGTAACCGAAGTGCTCAGCCATGATGCCGCCGAGCAGGATGCCAAGCCCCATGCCGATGTCCCACGAGACGAGGATGGTGGAGTTGGCCGTGCCGCGCTGGTCGTGACGGGCCACGCTGATCATCATGTTCTGGAAGGCTGGCCACATGTGACCGTTGCCCAAGCCGATGAGCAGGGCCGAGGCGTAGTAACCGATGAGGGGTAAGAGGGAAAGTTTGAAGGTGGAGGGTTGAAGGTGGAGGGTGGAGAGAGAAGAGGGGAGAGTGGAGAAAGAAGAGAGGAGAGTGGAGAGTGTGGGTAATGCGATGAAAAGCACATAACCGATTAATGAAATCACCATTCCTTCGGAGGCGTTGTGGGTCAGGCGGCCTTCGCGGAGCGCTTTCCCGCCCTGCAGCCGTGAGAGAATGAGGCCGATGGAGCAGAGCATGAACCACGTGCCCGTGCCGCCCTCAATGCCCATCACCTCCTTGCCGTAGATGGCCAGATAGTTGCTCAGCACGCCGAAGCAGAAACCGAAGAACACCATGTTCACCCCCAGCAGCCAACCGCGCAGCAGGAAAAAACGATCTAAACTTAATGAAGAATGAAGAGTGAAGAATGAAGAATTTGCTGCCGCCGAAGTTGGGAGTGAGGACATAGCATCAAGGGCGGTAGCAAATTCTTCATTCTTAATTTTTAATTCTTCATTTCTCTTGACCGTCCCGTCCACTGTCATGCCGAAGCCGGCGACCAGCAGGGCAATCCAGAACAGCAGGTCGAAGCTGTGGGTGTAGCGATAGACAAAGAGGCCGACGGTGGGGGCGATGGCCATGGCGAGGTTGTTGCTCAGTCCGTAGTAGCCGATGCCTTCGTTGCGCCGGCTGCTGGGCAGCACGTCGATGGCCATGGTGGAGTTCGCCACGGTCAGCGCTCCGAAGGGGGCGCCATGCAGTGTGCGCACAATGCAGAACAGAAGTAGGGTAGAGGCGGCCAAGTAGCCGGCAAAGAAGATGAAGAACGCCGCATAGCACACCATGAGCACCCGCTTGCGGTCGAAGGTGTCAACCACGTAGCCGCTGAAGGGGCGCACGATGAGTGCCGTGATGGTGTAGCCGGAGAGCACCAGACCAATGACGTCCTTCGTGGCGTGGAACTGCTCACTGAGGTAGAGCGGCAACAAGGGCGTTAAAACATAAAAGGCGAAGAACAGCGAGAAGTTCGCTGTCATCACCTTCATGTAGTTTGCGTTCCAGAGTCTTTCCACTCTCTCTTTACTCTCCTCTCTCCTCTCACCACTAATCCGCTGCCTCGAACTCGCGCAGGAAACGGGTGTCGTTCTCTGAGAACAGACGCAGGTCAGAGACGCGATATTTCAGGTTGGTGATGCGCTCCACGCCCATGCCGAAAGCATAGCCGCTGTACTCCTTCGAGTCGATGCCGCACTGTTCGAGCACGTTCGGGTCAACCATGCCGCAGCCCAGAATCTCAACCCAGCCCGTGTGCTTGCAGAAGCCGCAGCCTTCGCCGCCGCAGATGAAGCACGAGATGTCCATCTCGGCCGAGGGCTCCGTGAAGGGGAAGTATGACGGACGCAGACGAATCTTGGTGTCGGCGCCGAACATCTCGCGGGCAAACGAGAGCAGCACCTGCTTCAGGTCGGTGAACGAGACGTTCTTGTCGATGTAGAGTCCCTCCACCTGATGGAAGAAACAGTGAGCACGGGCCGTGATGGCCTCGTTACGATAGACGCGGCCCGGGCAGATGACGCGGATGGGCGCCGTCAGCTTGCCGTCCTCGGTGTGCATGTGCTCCATGACGCGGGCCTGCACGCTCGACGTGTGCGAGCGCAGCAGAATGTTCTTGGTCACGTCGTTGGGGTGCTGGCTGACGAAGAACGTGTCCTGCATGCCGCGTGCTGGATGGTCGGCTGCGAAGTTCATCTTCGTGAACACGTGCAGGTCGTCCTCCACCTCAGGACCGTCGGCCAAGACGAAGCCCATGCGTGAGAAGATGTCGATGATTTCGTTGGTGACGATGGTCAGCGGGTGGCGTGTGCCCAGCTGGATGGGGTAGGGCGTGCGTGTCAGGTCAATGTGCTCTTGCCCCTGACCGCTTGCTCCTTGCTCCTCAATCAGCTCCTTCAGCGCGTTGATGCGGTCGAAGGCCGTCTGTTTCAGCTCGTTGATTTTCATGCCGACGGCTTTCTTGTCCTCGGCTGCCACGTTACGGAAATCCTGCATCAGGGCATTGATTTCACCTTTCTTACTGAGATATTTCAGTCGCAAAGCCTCTAATTCCTCGGCGTTTTTTGCGTCCAGACCCTTAACTTCGTTAAGCAGTTGTTCTATTTTTTCAAGTATCATGTCTTAAAAATTTTGTGCAAAGGTATAAAATAATTATGAATTATGA
>JAFUSC010000025.1 GCA_017467705.1 Prevotella sp.
AAGTAAGCTGGCACGGTGATGACGGCGTCGGTCACTTCCTGTCCCAGATAGTCCTCAGCGGTCTTCTTCATCTTCTGCAGCACCATGGCTGAGATTTCCTGCGGGGTGTACTTACGTCCGTTGATGTCGACACGCGGATAGCCGCCCTCGTTGCCAACGCTGTAAGGCCCGCGCGAGAGGTCCTGCTCGGTCTGCTGCCAGTTCTCACCCATGAAGCGCTTGATGCTGTAGACGGTGTTCTTCGGGTTGGTGATGGCCTGACGCTTGGCGGGGTCGCCGATCTTGCGCTCACCGTTGTCCACGAAGCCAACCACTGACGGCGTGGTGCGCTTGCCTTCGCTGTTAGCGATTACTACGGGCTCGTTGCCTTCGAACACGGCAACGCAGCTGTTAGTTGTTCCTAAGTCGATTCCAATAATCTTTCCCATAATTCTTTATTCTTTTTTATTTGTTAATAATCTGTTTGTCTGGTGGACACCATTGTCCGTATAATCATATACAAACAGTGTGCCAAATTTGTTTTGTGTGCTATGCTGACACATGCAGAATGACAAGTTGTCAGTGCGGGTGGCGTTCAAAAATTGTGTTTATGTTTGAAAAGTTGCAAATAAATTTGCATGTTTCCATTCTAATTTGTACCTTTGCATCATCTAATTAGATTTATAACGTTTATGAAGAGAATGATTCTGACGGCCGGATTGGCACTGACTATGCTGACGGCCATGGCTCAAGACTCGTACATCGTCAAGACGAAGAACGTCAAGAAGGTGGCCGTGACGACCGCAAACACTGCCGTAGAAGGTACAGACGAAACTCCCTCAGCTGAGGAGGAGCCTAAGGACTTTGTGGGTAAGAACTTCAAATATCACAGCCTCTGTGAGTGGCGCGACGGCATGCGCTTCATGGTGCTGCCTGAGAAGTATGACCTGCTGGTCAACACGTTCCGCGACGCCGGCACGGGCAAGGAAGTGCCCAGCGGCAAGCTGCGTTACAAGATCATGGTCTACAAAGGCCATTCCACGACATCTGACAATCATGACCGCATCAACTTCGTCTGTCAGGATGATAACAAAGCCTACTATTACCAGATTCCCAACGGCACGTTCGATGACTATTGCTACGGCAAGATGGGTGTGCCGACGCTGGCCTATCTGGACGACGTGGACAAGGCGCGCGAACTGTTGCTCGGCCAGTCGCTGTTTACCAAGCAAAAGACATTCTTCATCGATACGCAGGCTGACGGCGACGGCTTCGAGGAAGTCACCGTAGAGAAGCAGACGGAGGTGAAAGTGACCGCCGTCGGTGTAGGCACGCGCTCGTACCCCGTGAAGATTATCGTCGAGGATGTGAAGACCGGCAAGGAGTTCTACATGAACTGCGTGATGAGCCGCACCAACAACGGCATGCGCGACGACGAGCTCATCATGGACAATGCCAAGCACGTCTTTGCCAACTCGTTCGACCTCATCAGCGGTACGGAGGAAGTGTCGGGCGACATTGCCCAGTACGTCGGCAAGGTGGTCTACTCAAAGATTGCCATGGCCATGACGACCAAGGGTGCTGGCAAGGAGCGTGAGGTGCAGGTGCCGCGCCTGACGGAGTTTAAGATTGACGCCATCTATCCCATCACCAATAGCCAGTACGTGACGCTGGCACTCGTTGAGACCGAGTCGCGCCGTCAGTACACCAAGGACGTGACGTTTGAGCACATCAGCATCATCGGCGACGTTGACGGTCAGCAGGAGGCTTACTTCGGAACGCTGTTCGGCATAGGTGAAGGTAAGCTGCGCAACACGACGACCGCAACACGTGCACTCATACGTGCCGGACGTGTGGCTGTCGGCATGACCGAGGACGAAGTGCTGCTCTCTGTCGGCGAACCTGACAGCACGGCATCAAGCAGCAACGGACGCTATGACTGGATTTACAAGCGCTCGAACGGCAAGTTGCTCATCGTCCAGTTCGGAAAGACCGGCAAGGTTATCGGTACGAAAGTTTCGAAATAAGAAAAACATATTGGTATAATTACACCCTGTTTTAGGTTTGGCTGGCAGTTCTCGTGATGAAAACTGCCAGTTTTCGTTTTGGGAATCGGCAGTTTACAAATCGGGAATCGGCGGTTCTCGCGTCGGGAAACGGCAGTTTACAAATCGGGAAACGGCAGTTTCCGCAGAGGCGGTTATCCGACATAAAAAGAAGAGTCTGAAAACCAACTGGTTTTCAGACTCTTAGTGAATTACTTCCGTTGCGCGGCAACGTGTCATACAGTGCTACTGTTTGTCGCTGATGGCCTGCATGATCTTAGCTTCCAGCTCCTCGCACAGTTCGGGGTTGTCGGCCAGCAGCTGTTTGGTGGCGTCGCGGCCCTGAGCCAGCTTGTTGTCTTCGTAAGAGAACCACGAGCCGCTCTTCTTGATGATGCCGTACTCCACGCCCAGGTCAACAATCTCGCCGATCTTCGAGATGCCCTCGCCGAACAGAATCTCAAACTCTGCCTTGCGGAAGGGGGGAGCCACCTTGTTCTTCACCACCTTCACCTTGGTCAGGTTGCCCAGCACGTTGTCGCCGTCCTTGATGGCCGTCGACTTGCGGATGTCCAGACGCACGGAGGCGTAGAACTTCAGCGCGTTACCGCCAGTCGTCGTCTCGGGGTTGCCGAACATGATGCCGATCTTCTCGCGCAGCTGGTTGATGAAGATGCACGTGGTGTTGGTCTTGGCGATGGTCGAGGTGAGCTTGCGCAGAGCCTGCGACATCAGACGGGCGTGCAGACCGACAGCCGAATCGCCCATGTCGCCCTCAATCTCCTTCTTCGGCGTCAGCGCAGCCACGGAGTCGATGACGATGATGTCGATGGCCGAGGAACGGATGAGCTGGTCGGCAATCTCCAGTGCCTGCTCACCGTTGTCAGGCTGTGAGATGTAGAGGTTGTCAATGTCAACGCCCAGCTTCTCAGCGTAGAAACGGTCAAAGGCATGCTCAGCGTCGATGAACGCGGCGATGCCGCCCATGCGCTGTGCCTCGGCAATGGCATGAATAGCGAGCGTCGTCTTACCGCTCGACTCCGGACCATATATCTCTATGATGCGTCCACGGGGATAGCCTCCGACGCCCAGTGCGGCGTTCAGTCCGATGGAGCCGGTAGGTATCACGTCGACGTTCTC
>JAFUSC010000026.1 GCA_017467705.1 Prevotella sp.
ATGGAGCCGGTAGGTATCACGTCGACGTTCTCAATCTTCTCGTCGCCCATGCGCATGATGCTGCCCTTGCCGAAGTCCTTTTCAATCTTCGACATGGCTGCCTGCAGCGCTTTCAGTTTCCCCTCTTGCGGGTTGAGGGCCTCGCCCTCAGTTTCTTTCTTTGCCATATTTCTTGAAATTAATTTTAACTGAATGGTTTATTTCTTTCTTCTTAATAATGCTTTTACAATTCGATGTCAATATCGAATTGCTCATGCCACGGCAGGCCCTGTTTGTTGAGTTGTTCCATGAAGGGGTCGGGGTCGAACTCCTCGACATTGAAGACGCCGGGCTTGCGCCAGATGCCTTTGACGAACATCATGGCACCGATCATGGCCGGCACGCCCGTGGTGTAGCTCACGCCCTGCATGCCTGTCTCTTCGTAGGCTGCCTGATGCGAACAGTTATTATATATATAATAGGTACGCGCGCGACCGTCCTTCACACCCTTGATGCGGCAACCTATTGAGGTCTCGCCGTCGTAGTTCTCGCCGAGGTCCTGCGGATTAGGCAGCACGGCCTTGAGGAACTGCAAGGGCACAATCTTGACTTTCACCATTTTAGGGGCATGGGGCGAGGGGCATGGGGCAAGAGAAGTGTCAGAGCATGGGGTATTCTCTTGCTCCTTGCCCCTTGTTCCTTGCTCCTCAACTAACGGTGCTTCATATTCAATTTCGTCGATGCGGCTCATGCCGATGTTCTGTATCACGTCGAGGTAGGTCAGGTATTGCTGTCCGAAGGTCATCCAGAAGCGGGCCAGCTTGATGCTGGGGTAGTTCTTCACCAGCGACTCCAGCTCCTCGTGGTGCATCAGGTACGACTCACGCGGGCCGATGTTGGGGTAGGTGATGGGCTGGTGCACCGACAGCGGCTCCGTCTCCTTCCACTCGCCGTTCTCGTAGTAGAGCCCCTTCTGCGTAATCTCGCGGATGTTGATTTCGGGGTTGAAGTTAGTGGCAAATGCCTTGTGGTGGTTGCCGGCGTTGCAGTCCACGATGTCCAGCTGTGTCATCTCGTCGAAGTGATGCTTGGCAGCGTAGGCTGTGTAGATGCCTGAGACGCCTGGGTCGAAGCCGCAGCCCAGTATGGCGGTCAGCCCGGCCTGCTCAAAGCGCTCCTTGTAAGCCCACTGCCAAGAGTACTCGAAGTGTGCCTCGTCCTTCGGCTCGTAGTTGGCCGTGTCCAGATAGGAACATCCGCAGGCCAGACAAGCGTCCATGATGGTCAAGTCCTGATAGGGTAGGGCGAGGTTGATGACCAGCTCAGGCTTGTACTCGTTGAACAGCGCTTTCAGCTGTTCCACGTCGTCAGCATCCACTTGGGCGGTTTTCATGAGGGGCAAGGAGTAAGGGGCATGGGGCAAGAGATTAGACTTAGAGCCTGTAGAACCATTCTCTTGCTCCTTGCTCCTTGCACCTTGCTCCTCAAATTTCTTTTTTATCGCTTCCACGATGGCGTCACATTTCTCTTTGCGACGGCTTGCGATGATAAACTCGTCGAACACGTCTGCGTTCTGTGCAATCTTGTGGGCTGCCACGGTAGCCACGCCACCGGCGCCAATCATTAATACTCTTGCCATAGTTTTTCAGTTTTTATTTCTTTTGCTTGTTTTCTTTGCTTTGCTAAGTTCCGGTTAGTGATGTGCGGTCGCCGTAGCCTCACTGCAAGCCTAACAGCTCACGCGCCTCGTCGGTCAACAACTGCCGGTAAGCGTCGTAGCTGAGCAGGCAGCAGGGATATTCGCCCGTTTCTTCGTAGACGTGGGGCGTCACGATGCTGTAGTCGCCGTAGTCGAAGCGCACACCGTCAGCGAGGAACAGCGGCGCGTCGGGCATGGGGATGCCTTGGTCATACATGTCGGCTCCTTCACGCCCATACTTCGTGACGAGCACGTCGTCAATGGCGCTCTTGACGTCAGTCTTCGATTTGAACATGTCCCAGCCCAGCGTGCGGCCATCGGCCTTGCTGACGGTGTTGTCCTTGATCCATGCGCTCGACGTGGCGTTGCCTACGTTGAAGGCGTCGGCACTGTAGGTGTAGGACACCACGTGCTCGTTCTCCCACTCCTTCTTGAACCGTATGTTGTAGAACCAGCCACCGTCGAAGCCGTCCTCCAGTGCGCTCTTGATCATCTCGGGACTGTTTTCCTGCTTGTACTTGGCCAGCAGCTTGTCGAAGAACGCCTGCCCGTCCTTGATGTCATCGGTGCAGGGTTCACCGAAGCAGTTTTCGTAGAGCCAGCGGCGCAGCATGATGGCTGCCTTGCTGTCGTCGGTGGGATAGTCGGCGGTGAACGTGAGGCGTGCTTCGGCGTCCTGATACTTCGTTCCGTCCTCCAGCTTTACGGGGGTGCAGGCCAGCGAGCCCTCCGTGTCGGCACTGATGGTTTGCACGCCGTCCATGAACTTGTTGACGCTGTTCTTGGCTTTCTGACAACCGCTCAGGCTGAGGCCGGCGGCCATGGCCAGTGCAAATAAAATACTTCTTTTCATCTTTCGCATGTTGTTAGGTTTCGGGTTATGATTGCTTGTTGGTGATTTCCTCTCCGCTGATGCCCAGTGCCGCCATGAGCGAGAAACCGAGAATCGGCTGGTTGTAGGGGCCGTTGATGACCGGCTGCATGGTGAAGACGTTGATAGCCTTCTCCCTCGCCTGCTGTGTGCGCTGCAAGTGCATGAGCACTTGGTCCAGATAGCTGTCATCGCTGACGAGCATCAGGTTCTTCACCTGCTGTTGCTGGAGCAGGTGCTGCATGGACTCCATGAACAAGTCCTCCATCGTGGTCATCTTCTCCACCTGCACGCAGCTGATGCAGAACTCGCCGAGGTTGTCATTGAATGCCTTTCCGTCCAGCTCGTCGGCAAAGTGGCCGGGCACGAAGTTCTGCAGGCGCGGCTTGCTGTGCAGCATGATGACTTGTGATTCTTGGGACTTATGGGGCTCATGGGCCTCATGGGTTGTTGGCCTGAGTCCACCGTCAAGCGCCACGCAGTCAATCCATCGGGCGAGGTCTGCCTGCGGCACGCGGCGTTGCAGCATGCGTTCGAAGTTCACGGTGAGGTCAAACGCTACACGGTCAACGTAATCGGCATCAACCAGCATGACGTGTTCGGCCCATGTCTCTTGTCTCATTTCTTCATTCATAGGTGCAAAGTTACGAAATTAGTGAGAGAAATGAAAAGAAAAATTGTTTTTTCTTTTCATTTCCGAGTGAATAATGAGTTCTACACAGCCAACGCCGCACCGAAGTGAGGCTGCGTTTTTTGCAAAGTTTAACAATCACCCGAAATCCTTTAACTTGGAGAAGGGCCGCTTTTCAAAAAAGTTTGCCTTTGCTTACAAATACGCGAGTTTTGGACGGCTTTGTAAGTTATTGATTATCAGTGGTGAACGAAAAAGGCTTGTTTTCTGGTCTGCCAAACGATATCGTTTCATCTTGCCAAACATACCGTTTGAGGCGCTGAAACGGTGCGTTTCGCACGGTGAAACGCACCGTTTTGCAACATGAAACACTATCGTTTCGCAAATTCTGTGCCGCCAGTGCCTGACCCGAAAACCGACGGCTCTTTCCCAAACAATATCGTTTTGCATCGCTGTTGAATTGTGGTTACACCCAAAATCTTAGAAAAAATCATCTCAAAAATTTAACAGAATTAAGGCTCATTAACTTTTCGTGGGTTCAAATTGATAATGCAACAACTGTGGCAAAGGAGTGAGTAAGCAATAAGTATATAAAGTTGGCTATCATCTTTAATAAAATCGTCTGTTTAAAACGTTTGCATAAAAAACTTGCTTGTTTGTTTTTGCTGTTTACATACTTATTTGTACCTTTGTGCCAAGTTTAAATAACAAAGGTAAAATAACATGTCTACATTAACAATTATGATTGTCGTGCTCTTCGTGGTGGGTTATCTGTGTATAGCCCTTGAGAGCCTGACGAAAATTAACAAGGCAGCCATTGCCCTGCTCATGTGCGTGGGCTGCTGGACGTTGCTGATGTGCAGCCCCGGGAGTTTTTATCCCGAGGTGGCCGGCGACGGCGTGGTGCATCACATTGCCGAGGTCATTGAACATCACTTAGGCGATGCTGCCGGGACGCTGTTCTTCCTGATGGGTGCTATGACCATTGTGGAGATTGTGGACTCCAACGGCGGTTTCAACTTCGTGCGCGACACCATCAAGACGCGCTCCAAGCGCAAACTGCTGTGGCGCGTGGCGTTCATCACGTTCTTCCTCTCGGCCATACTCGACAACCTGACGACCTCCATTGTCATGATCATGGTGCTGCGCAAGCTGGTGCAGGCGCGCGAAGAGCGTCTCATCTATGCTGCGCTGGTCATCATTGCCGCCAACTCAGGCGGTGCCTTCTCGCCCATCGGCGACGTGACCACCATCATGCTTTGGATCAAGGGTGTCATTACGACGCAGGGCGTGCTGACGGAAATCTTTATCCCGTCGCTCATTTCAATGGTGGTGCCCGTGCTCATTCTGCAATGCTCGCTGCAAGGCAAGTTCGACAAAGAGCAGAACCTGCCGAAGGCTGAGGTGACGCAGTTCACCAAGGCGCAGCGCAACGCCATCTTCTGGCTCGGCGTGGGCGGACTGGTGTTCGTGCCTGTGTTCAAGACCATCACCCACCTGCCCCCGTTCATGGGTATCCTGTTGGTGCTGGGCGTGCTGTGGACGGTGACGGAGATTTTTCACCACAACACTTCGGAAGACGACACCATGGCCAAGCGTGTGAGTGACCTGCTGTCGCGCATTGACCTGTCAACCATCATGTTCTTTCTCGGCATACTGATGGCTGTGGCCGTGCTGCAGGAGATTGGCGTGCTGACGGCTATGGGTGAGGGACTGAACGAAGCCTTTGCCGGTAACTATTATCTGATCAACGGCATCATCGGTGTGCTTTCGTCGATTGTCGACAATGTGCCGCTGGTGGCTGGCTGCATGGGCATGTATCAGGTGCCTACGGCAGCAGAGCTGGCTGCTAACCCCGCATTGCAGGCGTTCGCCACGGATGGCATCTTCTGGCAGCTGCTGGCCTACTGTGCCGGTGTGGGAGGCTCGATGCTCATCATCGGTTCTGCCGCCGGTGTGGTGGTCATGGGACTGGAGAAGATCACCTTCGGCTGGTACATGAAGAAGATTACGTGGATAGCCTTTGTGGGTTATCTCGCCGGCATCCTATGCTACTGGCTGGAAAGGACGCTGTTCTTTTGAATGAAGAATTAAGAATGAAGAATTTGCTTGCAGGGAATCCACACCCAGAACGTGGAGCCTTTGTCCTTGCCTTCGCTCTTGACGCCGATTTCGCCGCCGCAGCGCTCCGTGATGGACTTGCAGATGTTCAGGCCGAGTCCTGTGCCTTGTGAGAACTCGTCGAGCTTGACGAAGCGGTCGAAGATAACGTTCTGCTTGTCTGGGAGTATGCCCATGCCGGTGTCCTCGCAGTAGATGTAGAGCCCATCGCGCTCATAGCGATAGCCTAACTTGATGTGGCCCTCCTTGGTGAACTTGACGGCATTGGTCACAAAGTTAGTCAGCACCTGCTGGATGCGACCGATGTCGAGCGTGGTCGGGAATGTCTGATAGGGATTGTCCTTCAGGAACTTCAGGCCTGACTCGGCGACACGCTGTTCGAGCATGAGGCAGATGTCATCAAACGATTTGGCAAAGTCTACCTTTGCGGGCTTGATGCTGACCGGACCCTCCGTGATGTTTGAAGCCTCGAAGATGTCGTTGATGAGTCGCACCAGCATGTCGCAGCTGTTGCGCACGATGCGGATATACTCTGTACGCTCCTCTTGCTGTTCGGTGATCCTCAGTATTTCGGTGAAGCCCATGATGGCATTCAGTGGCGTGCGTAGCTCATGGGTCATGGAGGCCATGAAACCGCTTTTCAGCTGTCCGGCAGCTTTGGCGCGCTGGGTCACCTCATGCAGGTTGCGCTGCATATAGATGGTCTGCGTCATGTCGCTGAATATGCCTTGATGACCGATGACGTTGCCTTTGGCATTGTAGCGGGGCTTTGACATCATGTTGAGCCATGCTTCGTTGTTGCTGCTGTTGGTGCGGACAAAGTGGAACACGGCGTTGATCTCTGTCTGTTCGCTTGACGTGTTCGTGAAATAATAGCGGGCTACGTCCTGTTCTCTTTCCGATATCTGGCTGATGAACTCATCGAAGCTCTGCTGCAACGGGTGCTCATCAGTGGGCGATTTGTAGAACAGGATGCTGTTCTCATAGATGTTACTCTGCCACAGCAGGAGGTTCCCACATTCCACGAGCTCCTTCAGCTGGCGGGCATAGAACCGTGTGTGGCGCTCAGCCAGTCTGTTGCTGCCGTGATGGGCGTGCAGGCTGTGGTAGCACTCATATTCGTCAGTGACATCGGCGACCGCCACGAAATAGTTAATGAGCTCGCCTTGGCTGTTGAGCAGCGGATGGACGTGGAACTCTATGTAGCGGTCGATGCCCATTTCGGGATAGTTCATGTGCTGGCAGACGTAGAGGTCGTGACGGTATTCGGGTGAATAGGCATTACGGAACAGCGGGACGTCGAACATGCACACCTTGCGCCAGAAGCGTTCCACCTTGGAATCGTTCTTGAATCCGCAGATTTCCTTCATGGTGTCGTTAGCCTCTATCAGATAGCCGCCCTTGTCGTAGAACGACGTGGCAATCAGCGGAATGTCTCTCAGCACGTCGTAGCGCTTCTTCATTTCGTAGGTGTCGTGCTCCTGTTCCACGTCGTGAGTGATGTTGTTGACGGCGTTGATGATGTAGGCCGGCCGGCCGTGGCTGTCAAGTTCCAGCATGGCGTGTCCCTCCAGAATGAGCCACCGGGGGGCATCAGCCGTTCCTGCGTTCCAGCGTTTGGCGAGGTCGAAGGTGCGCTCGCGGCCAGCAAGCAGCTGCTGCATCTTCTGGTTGAACTCCTCCTGCTCGTTGGGATGGATGCGGGCGGCAAACTCCTTGAGCGATATTCCCTCGGCAGGCAGGATGTGGCCGTATTGCTCAGTGAACCGGTCGTGCTCAATGTC
Source organism: Prevotella sp. (assembly GCA_017467705.1). Lineage (GTDB taxonomy): Bacteria > Bacteroidota > Bacteroidia > Bacteroidales > Bacteroidaceae > Prevotella. Next base: position 7,086 of record JAFUSC010000026.1, read on the forward strand.
ATAGACCATGATGTTGAAGTTGCCCATGTGCAGCGCCTTGTATATCATGTTGTTCAGGTCAGACGACTCGCGCGTGGCCCTGAGCACATGGGCCCGTGCCAGCCGTACCAGCAGATAGAAGAGGACACCCAGTAGCAGCACGGCCCCGATGATGTAGAGCGTCAGGGGCGATGTCTTGCTGGTGACGCGCTCCGGGTGCAGCCAGCGGTTGACTATCTGCTCCACCTCGCCACGTTGTTTCATGCGCGAGTAGTGGTCGTCAAGGGCGTCAATGAGCGCCTTGTCATATCCTATGATGTGAATCTCGCTGATGGGTATGTTGACTTCTGTCAGGTTGACATTCTCAATGTTCAGCTCCTTGAGCTTCCACTTGATAGGCTCCTCACCCCAGACGAAGTAGGAGTAGTCGCCCTCTTCCAGTCCCATGATGGCCGTCTTGGGTGCCTGGAAGTCTATGTGCTCCATGTAGGCGGAGTCTTCTTGCAGGAAGTAGTACTTGGTGTAGTCCTCTGGTTTCAGCACAACGCCGCCTTCGACGAGGCGCTTCAGCGACAGGATGCCCGTGACCTCTTGCGTCGTGGCTGCCACAATGCGGTTGTAGTTGATGATGTTCTCCGTCCAGCAGAACTTCTTGTTGCCCGTATAGCGGCGCGTGTTGGCCAGAATGAGGTCGGCCTCGCCGCGTTCGAAAGTCTTGACGGCATTGCCCCATTCCTTCATCACGAAGTGTACTGGTAGGTTCAGCTCCTTGAAGATGGCATTGAGAATGTCAATGTTGGAACCGGCAGGGTCGCCGTGGTCATTGAGAAACTCATAGGGCGCTTTGTTCCAGTCGCACACCACAACGACGGGACGCTGGCTGTCATACCCGTCAATCTGATGGGCAGAGACGCATAAGGGGAAAAAGGCAAGAAGGTAAAAAGGCAAACACCATTTCACCCATCCTTTTACCTTATTAATATAATATATGCTCATTTTTGTGCCTTTTTACTTTTTAAATGGTTTTCCTGCGTTTGACCTCAGTAGCATGGCAGGGCAACGAAATCCATACGGTCGTGCCCACGCCTTTCTCTGAGTTAATTTCGAACGTGCCGCCCATCTGGTCAATGAGCTCTTTGCAGATGGCAAGGCTCAGCCCCTTGCTGGTATGGGGGCTGCCCACGTACTCCTTCTGCACGAGCAGCAGTTCTTCGTCGTCAATGCCTTCGCCGGTGTCCTCAACGAATATCATGAGTTTGCGGCCAATATAGTCGAACCGCGCACGGATGGTTCCCGTCAGTGTGTTGCGTGCTGACATGGCCGTCACACGTTCAATGACATGTCCGAGATTGGCAGCGTCAATGTCAACAACCAGCTTCTCGTAGGGAATCTCCGTGATATAGCGTACACTGTCACGGCGATACTGGCTCCAGCCGGTCATGCACTGCGACTTGAATATCTCGGCAAAGTCGGTAGGCTGTTTGTTGATTTCCACCATGTGAGCCTCCAACCGTGACATGTAGAGAATGTTGTTGATGAGTTGGAGCAGGCGCTGTACGTTGGTCAGTATGAGATTGCTGTCATGGCCTTCCTCGTCAGGTCGTTCTGTGTCGAGCTTGGCTGCGGTTTCTACTACGACGTTCAGCGGCGTGCGGATTTCGCTCAGCATGTTACGCAGGAACTTGTTTTGGGTGTTCTCTATTTCCTGAGCCTTCAGCGCCTCAAGTGTCATCAGGCTCTCACTCTTCTTCAGTTCGGAAATGTCCTGGCACACGCCGAAATACTCTGTCACCTCACCCTCCTTGTTCGTAATGGGAAGCAACTTGACCTGCAAGTGCAGCATGAGGCCGCCCCGCGCACGGATGTTGGTCTTGATGTCGGCTTCAAGTGACTTGTTGAGACAGGAGTCCATGTCGTTCAGCATGTGCATGACTTTGCGTTGGTAGCGGTTATCAATGAAGGTCATGCAGCGTGTCTGCGTCAGCACGAGCTGCTGTTGGTCTATCTGGCGGTAGATGGTCACTGTGTGTGATGCCGGTGAGTAACTGACCAGCCGCATGGGACCTTTCTCCAGAATGTAGTTGATGTGGCTGATGTAGGTGTCCAGCTCACTGTTCTTTTGGGCCAGCGTGCTCTTCGCGTCTTTCAGTTCGTGTTGCTTCTGGGTCAACCACGCCACGTCGCGGCAGAAGGCGAAGACGCCAATAAGCTCCTCATGGTCGCCCCACACCGTGCTCAGCCGGGTGTTACCCTTGGCATAGCCGTCGGCCTTGTCGGGTGTCACGTCGTCGGGAATGTCCAGCAACTCATGGTATGTGACGGCTTTGCCTGTCAGCTCGTCGCGGCTGCGGCCAAGAATCTCGCAGGCTTTGTCGTTGATGTTGGTCAGCTGGCCGTCCTTGTCGAAGAGCAGGATACCTAACATGGGCGAGTTGAAGATGGACCAGTAACGCAACTGGTGACTTTCTGACGTCCTCAGCCTGGCTTGCTGGGCGGTGATGTCTTTCTTGGTGCCGATGAGCACCGTGGGCTGTCCGGTCTTGTCGCGGCGCAGCACAGAAAGCGTTACCATGAAGTCGCGCAGTTCGTTGTCGCCGTCTTCTGAGTCGAGGGCCTTCAGCTGAATCGTGACGTACTCGTCATGGTCATGACCGCTTTTCTCTATTTCATGGATGGCTGCCATCAGTTTCTCATAATCTTCGGGGGGATAGCGGTGGGCAAACTCCTCGGCTGTATAGTTGAAGGCGGGCAGACCGTCCTCATTATGCCAGGTGAATATCCGGGTGGTGGTGTCAAAGGTCCACATGCGCAGTTTGCTGGTTCTCATAATCAGAGCCAGACGTTTGTTGCGAATACTGTTCTCTTTGGTGATGCGGTTGGCCTGCACGCGGAAGACGATGCCGTAGATGAGCAGGATGAGTGCCAGCAGGCTACTGATGCCCACGACGTACCATACCCATGAGGGAATGGTCTTCTCCTGCCGTTCGGGGTAGAACCACTTGTTCTGCATGGCCAGCAGCTTCTCGTCGGTGCTCAGCACGGTGAAAATGCTGTCGAGCTTGTTGAGCAGACGCATGTCGCTCGACATGAATTTGTATTCGCCGTGGGGCATGTTGACGGGCGTGATGTTCAGGTTGTCAATCTGGAACTGGTGGATAATCCATTTCAGCGAAAGCGTGTTCCAGAGAATCTGCCCTTCCTCGTTAACGCTGAGCTGCCTGATGGACGTGCGGATGTCCTTGGTGGGAATGGCGTTCTCGCTCCAGCCGTAGTCCTGCATCAGGTGGTGACTCAGGCTGTTGTCGTTGACAATGACCTTGTGCTTGCCCAGATCACGGAAGTTCACGATTTCAATGGGCTTGCCCTTGGGCGTTGCCACGCTCTGCGTGAACAGTGTGATGGTGTTCTGTCCGTAGTGTCCGTATTCGTCGTGATAACCGGCTGAGAGCGCCATTGTCAGGTCGCTCTTGCCGTCGCGCAGGTCGTTAAAGGCTTCTTGCCTTGATTTCAGCTTGATGGTGTAGGGAATGTCGAGCTCCTTGCAAATCAGTTTGATTAGCTCGACATTGAAACCGTCGGGCTGTCCGTTCTCATTCAGGAAGGAGTAGGGCCACAAGTCCCAGCAGTCCTCATAGACGAGTGGCCGCTGTTGGGTGTAGGTGATGGCAATGCTGTCGGTCTGGGCGTTCAAACCGAAAGGCAGAAAAAACAGCAGGCAAAAGAGCAGGCATCTCCTCACCTTGCCTGCTGCTTTGTCAGTAAATCTCCTTTTCATCTATATTTTTCAGTTATCTTTTGTTGCTTGTGAATCCAGCGGCAGCCAGAACCAGAACGTAGAGCCCTTGCCGACTTCTGAGTCCACGCCGATCTGACCGTTGCAGTTCTTGGCGATGGCTTTACAGATGCTGAGGCCCAGACCGGTGCCTTGTATGTAGTCATTCAGCTTGACGAACCGTTCGAATATTCGTTCGCAGTCTTCTTTCGGTATGCCGGAGCCTGTGTCCTCACAGTAGATGAGCAGACCGTCCTGACCCTTCCCGTTGGGAGCATCGGCGTTGGGGCGGTAGCCCAACTTAATGTGTCCCTGCTGGGTGTACTTGACGGCATTGGTGACAAAATTGGTGGCAACCTGCGCAATGCGTTCCTTGTCCAGACAGACAGGCAGCGTCTCGCAAGGATTGTCAATGATGAATTCCACTCCCGGCTCAGTGACGCGCCCGGCTAACGAGTGGCACAGGGCATCAAACTCGCTGGCGAAGTCGAACTCGGTCTTGTTCATGGTGATGCCGTTGCTTTCCATGTTCGAGACAATCAGCACGTCGTTGACCAGACGCAGCAGCATGTCGCAGTTATTGCGGATGATGCGCATCATCTCACGCTTGTCGTCAGGTGACTCAATGTCGTGCAACAGGTCGCTGAAGCCCACGATGGCATTCAGCGGCGTGCGGATTTCGTGGGTCATGTTGGCCAGGAACACACTCTTCAGACGACCGGAGTCGTTGGCGCGTTCTGTCTCGCGCTTCAGCATCTCCTGCTCCTCAATGAGCATCGTCGTGTCGCGTATCAGTCCGAAGTTGCCGGTCTGTCGGCCCTGCTTGTCGTATATCGGCAGGCTGTTGATGTTGTACCAGTGCGTCTTTCCGTCTTGTTCGAAGAGTCCGATGAATGGCTGTGTGACGATGTCGTGCACGTCGCGCTCCGCTTCGGTGTAGCCCATTATCATCTTCCTGACCTGTTCGTCGTCGCTTTGCAGCATCTTCCCGAACTCGTCGAAGCTGGCAGTCCTTACAATCTGGTGCAGGTCGGTGAAGAATGTAATCTCCTGTTGCTCGAACGACGAACGCCAGACGTGCATCTTGCTGTGCTCCAACAGATAGCGCAGCTGCTCTTCGTAGCGCGTCACCTCGCGGCTGGCGTAGCTGATCTGCTCGTTGTTGAGCTTGCTCTGCATGTAGAGCTCACGTTCTTGTGTGATGTCGCGTGCTGAGACGACGGTGTATTTCAAATGACCGTTCTCGTCGTAGATGGGACGTATGCGCGACTCCACGTATTTGCTGACGTTGCGCTTGGGATTCTCTATCTTCTGGCATCCCCAGTAGTCCTGCATCTCACCGCGGTTAGTGGGTGATGAAAGAATGTCGTAGATGGGTGTCTCGTAATACAGGCTGTCGTAACGGCTTTCAAAGTTACATATCTCGCGCATCTGCCGGTTGGCGTCAATGAGATAGCCGTCAGGGTCATAGAAGGAAATGCCTATGATGGAGTTCTCGAAAATCAGCGTGTATTTCTCGTCCGTCTCGTTGTCCATCTTGCGTGCGCGTTGCTCGTTGGTCTCGTCGGTGATGTTGAGGATGATGCCCGAGCGACGGCCATGTTCGTATTCGGTGATGGCGTGCGTGTGGACATGGTGCCAGACGGGTTCACCGCCCGGGTTGACGTTGAGCTGATAGTAGGCGTTGTCTGTCTCTGCGGAGCCTGAGAGCAGGGCTTCAAAGAAAACGTGCATCTTTTCCTTGTCGTCAGGATGGACGGACCTGAGAATGTCCTTCCGGCTTAATCCTTCCTTAGGCAACAGCTCGCCGTAGATGTTATAGAAATGCTCGTCGTCAGGGTCGTAGCCGATGACGGTGCGGTCGCTGCGTGCAATGGCCTGCTGCATAATCATGTTGGACTCCATGGCTTTCCGCGTGGCCCGCTTCACGTTGCGCTTGACCAGCTGATGGATCACCGAGGCCGTCAGGATGAGTATGGTTATCAGAATGACAACCATGACGAAGATGTTGGCGAACCCTATGTTATTGATATCGTTCATGCCGTGAAGTTCTTTTTCATGTCCATATTAACAAGTTCGCAGGGTATGCTCACCCAGACCGTCGTTCCCTTGCCGGGGGCTGAGATGACGTCAATCTTTCCGTTCTGCAGTTCCACGAGCCCTTTGACGATGGCCATGTTCAGGCCGGTGCCGCCGTAGTCCGGCTCCCTGTTGTGGCCGAAACGGTCGAACAGGTGTGGCAGGTCCTCGCTGCTGATGCCGAAACCGGTGTCTTCAACGGTGATGTTCAGCTCACCGCTGCGGTATTCGTATTTGGCTCTTACGCTTCCGGTCTCGGTAAACGTGATGGCGTTGTGTACCAGCGTCTCGATGATGTTGCCCGTCAGCTCCGGGTCAATGATGACTTCCAGATGTTCGTAGGGATTCTCTACGATGGTCTTCAGATCAGGCTTGGTGTTGGTGCTCCATCCCATGTGGCAGTGGCTGTCGAACGCAAGGGCAAAGTCGACGGGCTGGCGCTTCACCTCAATCATGTTGGCGTCGATGCGTGAGATGTAGAGCACGTCGTTGACCAGATTGAGCAGCTTGTTCGAGTTCTTCTTGATTTCATCCACGAAGACCAGCTCGTCTTCCGCGTTGTGTTCCGTCTCAAACAGTTCGGCAAAGCCCAGCACACTGCTCAGCGGCGTGCGTATCTCGTAGCTCATGTTGAGCAGGAATGAGTCTTTCAGCAGTTCCGTCTCCTGTGCTTTCAGCGTCTCGGCCTTCAACTCGTTCTCGGTGTTGATGAGCTTGGTGTCATTGCGGCCCATGCCGAAGTAGTGGGTGAGCGTTCCGTCAGCATCGTACATCGGAATGGCATTGAACGTGACGTACATCTTGGAGTCACCCGGGGTGTTGAAGATGGTCTTGAAACGGATGTCCATCGCCTTGTTCTGCTTGCGGTCCATCTGCATCAGCTGTTGCTTGACGTTTGCACGGTCGGCCTCGTCAATGACGTCAAGCAGCCGCACCTGTGTGAGCCTGTACTGCGGCTTGTCTAAGTCGGTGGTGATAAACAGCTCATGCTTGTCAGGATAGTAGTTCATCAGTCGGCACTCGGCCACTTTCAGCGCCATGTTGATGTTGTCGATGGAAGCCCGCAGTTCGCTGGTGGCCTGCTGCAGCTGGCGCATGGTCTCCTGCTGGTGGTGGTAGCTGTTGACCATTTCCGTGATGTTGCGCCCCTCCATGAACAGCCCGAGCGGTTCGCCGCTGTCGTAGCGGATGGGATAGATCATCACTTCATAATATAGCTTGCCCCCCAGCTGCACGCCCTTGCCGCGACGTCCCTCTTCGGCCAGTGCGTCCATGTCGAGCATGCACGTGCAGCGTATGGGCTCCTTCAGGTTCAGGTCGACGTCGAACCCCACCGTGTCGGCAATCGTACAGCCGCCGTCAATGAGCTCCTGACTGTCTACGACGTGGAAGTTCTCACAGGCCGTTTGGTTGATGTCGGTCAGCAAGCCGTCTTCGTTGAAGAACGTCATGTCGATGAGCACCGAGTTGAACACCGTCTTGTATTGTATGATCTCCGCCTGTTCGCGGTTCTGCCTCCTGCGCTCGGTGGTGTAGGGGCGCTGCATGCCCAGTATGAGCTCCGGGTTGCCCTGCTTGTCGTTCGTCAGCACCGAGAGCTTCAGTTCCACCATCTGCCGGTCTTCGTTGTCTTTCTGCGACGTGTGCAGCCTCATGACGTATGATGCCTTCTTCTTGTCCCTGATGTCGAAGATGATCTGGCGCATCTCCTCAAAGTCCTCGGCGTCGTAGAAACGTGAGAAGTCAATGGGAGTGTATTCTGACTCGGTCTCGCCGTCGGCCGACAGCTTCGCGTATTTGCGCTCCTTGGCGTTGTAGACCCATACGCTGATGTTGCTGCTGCGCAGAATGAGCGCCAGCCGGTTGTTGTGGGCCTTGATGAAATCTGATTCGCGTTTCAGCGAGCGGGCATAAAGGAAATTATAGAAGACCGCGCTGAAAGTGAGGGTAATGAGTAAGACAAAGATGGCCTGTATGGCTGGCGAAATGGCAAGCAACATATAGGAGCAGATTGTTTCTGGCAGCATTGTCATACACATCATGTTATGTCAGGTTGGTAGTTTGATACACTAAATTTAGCTTACAAAGATAGTGCATTTCCTCCGAACTCCAAAATAAATTTATGTTTTTTTGTAAACTAAGTGGGTTTTAGCGCGCCAAACGGGGCTGCGCAATCGTTTATTTCCTGTCTTTAACACTTTTTATACTAATAAATGTATAGCTTATGACTATTTTTCTTACTTTTGCAAGGCTGAAAGGTACATGAAACCTGACAGCTCTACTCTAACTAAAAACCAATGTGTATGAAGAAGTTTTACGCAATCCTCATGACGTTATTCATGACGCAATATGCGTTTGCGCAGTGGCCGGCCAACTATGGCGGCGTGATGTTGCAGGCTTTCTATTGGGACTCGTTTGAGGACACCAAGTGGACCAAGCTGACGGAACAGGCCGATGAGATTTCCACCTATTTTGATTTGCTCTGGGTGCCTAACTCCGGCAACTGCGTGTCAGCCAACTCCATGGGCTACATGCCCGTCTATTGGTTCGACCATCGTTCTTCCTTTGGCAGCCGTGAACGTTATCTCACCGAAATGATCAGCGCCTACAACGAGCGCAATGTCAAAGTCATTGAGGACGTTGTCATCAACCATAAGGCCCCGTTAGGCAAAAACGGCTCGTGGATTGACTTCGCCAACGAAGAGCGCACCAGTGCCGACGGCAATACCGTCTATAAGGTGGAGTGGACGGGTGCTGACATCTGTGCCAACGACGACGGCGGCTACACCCTTGAGCAGGGATGGCCCGTGACGGGTGGCAACGATACCGGCGACGACTTCTCCGGCGCGCGTGACCTTGACCACACCTCGCCCAACGTGCAGCAGAACTGTAAGACCTACCTGAAGTTCCTGCTCGACGAGCTGCACTACAGCGGCTTCCGCCTTGACATGGTGAAAGGCTACGGTGCACAGTACACGAAAATGTATAACGAATACGCCCAGCCCGAGTTCTGCGTGGGTGAGTATTGGGACGGCAGCGTGGCCGCACTCACCAACTGGATCAACGGCACAGGCAAGACATCGGCAGCCTTCGACTTTGCCCTGAAATATGTTATCCGTGATGCTTTCGGCGGCGGTTCTTGGGGTGCCCTTTCTAATAAAGGACTCGCCGGCAGTCCTGACTATTCACGCTATGCCGTGACTTTCATTGATAACCATGACACTTACGAGAATCAGGATCGTCTGGTCAACAACGTGCTGGCGGCCAACGGACTCATTCTCGCCATGCCCGGCACACCCTGCATCTTCCTCAAGCACTGGCAGCGTTACCCCATCGGCATCGGTAACATGATTCTGGCGCGCAAGGCCTGCGGACTCACCAACCAGAGTCCCATCGTCGAACAGCAGGAGCTGGACGGCGGCTACGTCATCAAGACACAGGGAACCAAGGGCACCGTGCTCTACATCTGCGGCTTCCCGCAGTACGACACCACGGGCTTCAAGCTCATTGCCAGCGGAACCAACTTCGCTTACTTCGTCTCTGACAACATCAACGTCGAGGGACTCCGTGACGGTAACGACGATGACGACACCGAGCAGCGGAACATCACCGTCTACATCTCGTCGGAAGTGGCTCCCAACCTCTACGCTTGGACCTCGGGCGGCGCACAGCCGTTGGGCGACTGGCCCGGACAGCAGCTCACCGAGACGGCTGACGTCACCGCACTCGACGGCACCACGACCAAGACCTTCTGGAAGTACACCTTCAGCGTGGCACCCGTCAGCATCGTCATCAACAACGGCGCAGGCGTGCAAACCAGCGACATCACCGGGCTGGCCCATGACAGCTACTTCACTTTCGACGACACCAACAGCAATAAGGAGACCAACTGGACCGACATCACCAGCCTCTATTATCAGCCCGAGCCCGTGCAGCTGCCCGCCTGTGTAAAGCCCATCGACGGACACCTCTACGTCTACTTCCGTGGCAACAAGGACTATGACACGCCTTATGCTTGGGTGTGGAACGACAGCAAGAACTTCTGCGCTAACACCGAGTGGCCCGGCGACAAGATGAAGTGGGTGGGCACCGACGGCAGCAAGGCCGTCTGGCTCTGGGACTTCGGCACTGTCAGCGATAGCGACGGGCTGCCCACAGGCGTGCTCTTCAGCAACAAGGGCTCCGACACGCTCAAGACGTCTGACTTCACTTTCCAGAACGGCGGCTACTATGACGTCTACGGACTGCTCGGCAACGCCAACGACGTCACCGGCATCCAGACCATCAGCAACAGCGCACCGTCAGCCACTGCCGTCATCTACGACCTGCAAGGCCGCCGTGTCGACAGCAGTTACCGCGGCCTCGTCATCCAGAACGGCCGCAAAGTCCTGCAGCGCTAACCCCAAACCCTATGAGTCCTATAGCCCCATAAGCCCCATAGGACCCATAGGCCCCAAAATAAAACATTATGTCTAACAACTAATAAACAAAAAGCGTATGAAAAGAATCTTTACACTCATTGCAGTGCTTGCAGCAACACTCAGCATGCAGGCAGCAGACGTTACCATCTACGTGGAGGCTACCGACGCCCCCTACTTATACGTATGGGGAGGTGGCGCTAGCAACGGAGACTGGCCTGGCACACAGATGACGGAGACCGCCACCGTGCAAGGCCACACGTTCTGGAAAAAGTCATTCACCATCAGCGGTGCGATGAGCATCATCTTCAACAATGGTGGCGCTGGCGTGCAGACAGCTGACATCACCGGTATCACCACCGACCGCTATTTCACCTTCGACGCCACTAACAGCAATAAGCAGACTAATTGGACTGACATCTCTGACCAGTTCATTGAGGTGCCCGATGCCGAGGTGACCACTCTCACCCTCGCAGGCAATCACAACAGCTGGGGCAGCGACCCGTTCAACGTGGTCGTGGCAGGCAAGACCTTCAATATCACTGTTGACCTCTCGGCTCTGGATATTACTGATGACTATTGGGAATTCAAGATCAAACCCAACGACACTGACTGGGTAGGCTATTCGCAGGTGACCATCACCGACCAGCCCGCTTGGTTGGCTGAGGCTGCCTCTGACGGCAATTTCCAAGTTGACCTCGAAGGCATGGCAGCTGCTGACCGTCAGTTCACCATCACCGCCACATGGGGCGGCGGCAAGCATGCTGACGAGAACTGGACCTTCACCATCGCACAGGGCACCACAGGCATTGGCGCTACGCTAAATGATAACGTAGAAATGACAAATGATAACGTTGTCTACGACCTCTCTGGCCGCCGCGTCGACGCCAACTACCACGGCATCGTCATCCAGAACGGCAAGAAAGTGCTGAAGTAAGCAACTCCCACCCCCGCCCCCTCCCGGGCGTCAGCCCGCTCCCCTCCCATCAAGGGGAGGGGCAGGGGTGGGGTCAATACCACGAATCACACAACAACAAAAAACGAATAAATTTTTCAATTAACAACTAATAATTAACAACTAAACTAAAAAAAGAAAATGAAAAAACTAATTTTAATGCTCCTCGTCCTCACGGGGGGAATCTTGCAGGCTATGGCAGACACTACCGTCTACCTGAATCCAAATGCAAATTCAACAGATTTGACGGCTGATAATGCAAAATTGTCTCTTTATTATTTTAAGAGTGCAGATAGCAGTCAAAATGGATGGGATGAGTTTACTGCCACTCATAATGGTGTATATACTGCTACATTGCCTGATGGGTATGATAAAATTATCATTGTGAGGGGTTCTGTTGCTAAGGATTGGGATGCAAAATGGAATCAATCTGATGATTTGACATTTAACTCTGCTGAGCCTTTCTATACCGTTACAGGCTGGACGACTTTCTCCACAAGTGCTGTCCATAAAATTTACGTAAAGAACATGCAGACTGCTGCTGCCCCCAAAATTCACACATGGAGTGGTACTTACAATAGCGATTGGCCTGGCTATACATTGCAGGCAGAGGGTGATTGGTATGTTTTTGTTACCAGTGACACCTCTGTCAATGGCCTTTTCACATTAACAGGAGATGATGACAAGTCTGGTAATATTACGTTTGACCTTTCCGCTGGAGATGCATATTACAATTATTACCCGACAAGCCATCAGGCAGTCTCGACCGCTACAGCTCTTGCTGAACCTGCGAAAATTTACATACGCTCAAATTATGCAAGTACGCTTAAGATTAATCAATGGACTTCAGGTGTCTTTGTTCCCAGCGAGGCAATGAGCACAGAAACTGTAGGAGGTTACGATTGGTATGTCTTCAGTTCTTACAGCCCGACAATACAAGCTACTTTCCGTACTTATCACAATAGTGATTCTGACAATGACGACTGTTATAGCTATACTTTTAGCCTTGCATCAGGCGAGAGTACCTATTATTATGCGAAAGCAATGGGACCTGTTGTAAAATTAGAAAGCAGCTATTATTTGGTATATAGTAATGGATGGAATCTGGATTCTGATAGGTGGCTTGATGAAAGTGACCACTCTAAAGGAAAAGAGACAGTGGGTGCTATACAGCTGACTCTTGATGGTTTTGAATATACTGGAACATTAGATAATACCGCAGCTGCAAATCTGCTTTATGCTATTGTCCCTGCTTCTATGTGGTCAGGAACAGCTATTGTTGGCGAAAGTTGGAATCCTATTATCTTCCCGTTCTCTAATGTGACGGATAGCAAGTGTACTATTAGCAATTTCGCCATTGACCAATGTGATGTCCTGCCTGCTACATGGAATCGTTGGTATATTCCTGGGGTAGACAAGAAATTCAACGTTACCTTTAATTTTGCTGAAATGAAATGGACAAGCACTCCTTTCTTCACCAAAACTATTCCTGCTGCTGAGTCTAATGGTAGTTACTATGCAACATTCAGTTCTGAGTATGCCGTCGCAGTACCTGCTGGATTAACGATGTATTGGGCTGATGGTAGCCAGTCTGTATCGACAGCTGTGACTATGACCGAAATCACCAATGGCCTTCCTGCTGACAAAGGTGCTTTCCTGAAAGCAACAAGCGCTTCGGCTGATTATGATTTCTATCCCGCAACTTCAACAGACGATGTTACGGGTAACCTGCTGAAGCCTACAGAAGCCTTTTCTTATAATTCAAGCGTAAAACAATATGCTTTTGCAAAGCATGGCACAGACGTGGGCTTCTACAAAATCACGGGTGCTGTCGACTTAGGTTTGAATAAGGCTTATTTGGAACTTCCCAGTGGTGGAGGCGAATCCCGTATTTCCATTGTGTTTGACGGCGAAACGACTGACATCAATGGCATCACTATTGACAGCTTCAACGAGTCGACCGTCAACGACGGTGCTATCTATGACCTGCAGGGCCGCCGCGTAGACAATAACTATCGTGGCATAGTGATTAAGAACGGCAAAAAGGTCGTGATTAAGTAAGAACCCCACCCAACCTCCCCAAAGGGGAGACTTGCCTACGGAGAATGTAATTAGGGATTAAAAGGAATAGACACGATAGTATCATCCTTAAAATCCTTAAATCCTTAGAAAGAAAAAAATATAGGTATTCATTAGAAAATCAAGAAAGGAAACAAAGATATGAAAAAGCAATATTTGAACCCCGAAATGGAGGTTATCAAGATAGATACCAAGATGACGATATTAGCGGGATCAGTAAAAGGTAGTAGTGTCACTGTTAGTGATTCAGAAGAATATGACAGTGAACATGACGAACTCTTCTAACCCCATCATCCTTTTCTCTGTTCCCCGGCTTACGCGCTGAGGAACGGGTGTAACTTTCATTGTGCGTCAAGACGCAGCGCTGCGGTGCTCGTTTTGACGCACTTTCTTTTATGCTTGGACGTGTTTTTGCATATATAAAATATGTACGTGCGCGCGTATACCCCTCGCTCGCATCGGGAATCGCCAGTTCTCACGACGAGAATCGGCAGTTCTCACGTTGGGAATCGGCAGTTCTCACGTCGGGAATCGGCAGTTCTCGCAACGGGAATCGGCAGTTCTCACGTTGGGAATCGGCAGTTCTCATGTCGGGAATCGGCAGCTCTCACGACGAGAATCGGCAGTTCTCACGTCGGGAATCGCCAGTTCTCACGACGAGAATCGGCAGTTCTCACGTCGGGAATCGTCTGTTTTACAAAATGGCAATAAAGCAAGGCTTATCCCGAACTCAGGTTTAAGAATGTGCCACAGGGAAATCCGCGTCATTCGCGCAATCCGTGGTCGTTAATACAAAGTCCGTCCGTGGTTGTTTTTTTCTGCGCTTTCTGTGCTTTCTGTGTGCCAATCAGAAAAAATGCCCTAAATCCTTGGCCGTTACAAAAATAATTCCTACATTTGCAGGCAGGAAAAAGTAGACAGAGCACTGAGTTCTGATGTCATAAGAGAAAATTGCATGAAAGGTAAACGAAAAGAAAAATTCGGTGACTTGCTGTTGGACATAGCGAAGTATATTATAACTGCTGTGATTCTTGCCTCTTTTTTCCAAGGAATAGAAGGATGGCAGTGGTATACGTATTTGATAACAGTAACGGCTGTCGCGCTGATTGTCTGGGTCGGACTTCGGCAATACAGTAACGAAAATGAACTTAAAAGCAAAAAGAAAGGGAAATAGATGATGGATCCAAACGTTGTAGTGAGTTTGACGATGGTTTTTGTCGTCATTATGGCAATAGTCGGCGACCAGTATTTCCGTTATCAGGACCGGCATGACCAGAAAGCAGAAAAGTCTTCCTGAGCCCCTGCCACGTTTCTTGCCACGGACAACCACGGACGAGTTTCTTGCCACGGACAACCACGGACGAATACGGACTTTTTCCCCTCCGTGCCCGTCCGTGCTTGTCCGCTGCTTTTATGAAATTCGTTTAATCCGCGCAATCCGTGGTCGTCAATAAAAAGTCCGTGCCCGTCCGTGGTTGTCCGTTGCTTTAATAATTCGTTTAATCCGCGCAATCCGTGGTCATTAATAAAAATCTCCGTGCTTGCGTCTGCGATTTCTGTGCTTTCTGCGTGCCGTACACAAAAAAACTGCCCTAAATCCTTGGTCGTTACAAAAATAATTCCTACATTTGCAGTTGGAAAAGCTAAACTTTGAGTTATGGAAGCAAATATCATCACGCTGTTCAAGATGTTGGCTGTGGCAGGAATCCTTGTCATGTGTTACTCTATTTACCTCTACTATAGAGATAAGAAACGTACATCAGACTAACCGTTCCCCTCCCCTCGGGGAGGCCGGGTGGGGGCTTCATTCGAACAATATATTTAACTCACACTTTATAATTACTAACTAAAAACAAAAAACTATGAGAAAAATTCTAACTATTTTGGCATTGCTCATGGCCTTTACGGTCAATGGCTTTGCAGAGGACACTTGGACCGTGGCAGGTACAGCTGCTGCTCTGAACGACGGCACTTCTGACTGGTCTCCGGCTAACGCGGACAATGACATGACGTCCAGTGACGGAACGAACTACACACTTGAAGTCACCAACCGTACTTTGGAAAAGGGTACGACGTATGGGTTCAAAGTGGTGAAGAACCATTCTTGGGATGAGGCGTATCCCGGTTCTAACAAAGAATTTTCCGTCGGCGAAACGGCTAAGTACACCGTGACCTATACGTTTAATGCAGACACTAAGGAGGTCGGCGTTTCAACCACGAAGACTGGCGAAGCAGGTGCTATTACGCACACCTACACTGTCGCAGGTAGCCCTGAAAGCTTGTTTGTCGATGAGTGGGCTCCCGGCCAAACTGCCAACGATATGACCGTTAACGGCGATGGGCTGTATGAGTGGAGCAAAAGCAGTGTCGACTTTCTTGCGGGTGATGTCATAGCGTTCAAGGTCTGCGTAGACCATGCGTGGGGTACAGCTTATCCTGCAGATGACTATACACTCACCATCCCTGAAGATGGTACATACGACGTTGTGATTACCTTTAATGAAGAGACGAAGGAAGTAAAAGCTACAGCCAAGAAGCCCTTTAGCGCTACGTTCGACAACGGTGGCGACTGGGTGAATGTCTATGCCTATGCTTACACCGAAGACGGTTCTGATGTTACGAAGTTCTTGGGCGATTGGCCCGGCACAGCGTTGACCAAGAGCGGCGACGTCTGGCGGCTTGATTTCAATGCACCCCAGACTCCCGAGAAGATTATCTTCAACAATGGTGACCATGGTATACAGACCGCTGACCTTGTCTTCGTCGAAGGCAAAGCCTATACTTATACAATTGACCTCGCAGGTGATGTCATCTGGGAAAGCGAGACACCGGTTGCTGCATCTTGGTGGAGTGATCCTTATGAACTTAAGATTGCTAAGGAAAAGTTTGCTTCGGCAAAGGTCGGTGACCTTGTTCACGTTGCCGTGGGTGGTGTAACACCTAATAGTGATAAATATAATGCACAGGTAGCCTTGAAAGACGGCTGGTGGACCGATATAGATGGTGGTACTCCTGTCGGTGAGGGCAATGTTGAACAGGTTACCTATACGCTTACGGGTGACATGCTGGCCTTTGTTCAGGAACGTGGAATGGTCGTCTCTGGAAATAATTATACTACCAGAAAGGTTACACTGGAGTCTGTGGCAGCAGCAACAGGTTCGGAAAAGTCTATCTGGCTGGGTAATAGCACAGGCAATGTGACCGTCAACGTTAATCACTTCAAGAATGCTAACAACAATGATGGAATCAAAGCTGGTGACATCATCCGTGTTCATGCTACGCTAACAGAGGGCTACACAGGCGACAAGTGGATGTTGCTGTCTTACAGCGGAGAGGATACCAGCTGGAGTTGGAAGAACTATACAGGCATGGATGCTACGGCTGTTGAAGGTGGCTTTGACTTTATTGTTAATGAAGATAATGTTGCAGAAATCAAGACCGACGGCATCATTGTTAATAATGGCGGTTACACAGTAACAGCAGTTGAGCTGATTTCTGGTACTGTCACAGGCTACTACATCATCAATAACTTAGGTTCTGGCTGGGTTGTCGGTGACGCAATGACAGCAGACGAAGGTGTCTACAGCGCAACGCTGAGCGACATGGGCGGCAAGTTCTTTGCTATTGCTCCGAACACAGCACTGAATGTTGCTGAGGATGCCATTGTGAACTGGGCAAAGGTCGTTCGTCCTGTTACATTGTCAGGTGACTTCGTGGTTAACAACTTCGTGAACTATGCTGATGAGACGACTACGGGTACTGATAATACATGGTCGGTTGCAGCTGACAACAATGCTACGCTGACGCTGACCTACACGGCGGCAACTGGCGCTTACACCCTCACGACTGACGCCACCGTGGAAGTTGCGATTTCAGCAGCTGGCTATGCTACTTATTCAAACAGCCAGCAGTATGAGATTTCGGGTGCAGAGGCTGTCTACATCGTGAAGGAGCTGACCGCTTCAAAGAACGCTGAACTGTACGAGGTAACAGGTGCCATCCCCGCAGGTGCAGGTGTCATCGTCAAGGGTTCAGAGAAGTTCACCGTCGCACTGTCAACGGCAACAACGACCGCCGACGTTTCGGAAAGCTGGCTCATCGGTAGCAATGACTACACTTATGACATCACGGGTACCTATCCTGCAGAGATGGGTGGTGGCAGCTACACAGGCTACATCCTGGCCGACGGCTCACATGGCGTAGGCTTCTACGAGATTGATTCTTCGGATAACACGATTGCTGCTCACAAGGCGTTCCTCGCTGTTCCTGAGAGTGCAGGGGCTCGTGCGTTCATCGGCTTCGGTGACACCACCGGCATCATGGACATCAACCGTGAGGCAACGACCAACAACCGTTACTACACACTGGATGGCCGCCTCGTGGAGAACCCGACCAAGGGCATCTACATCGTGAACGGTAAGAAGGTGGTTGTGAAGTAATAACCCTGTAAGAAGCGAGTTGAAAAGTTTTCATTAGAAACATTAATTAGGAATCATTATGAAGAAACAATATGTAAATCCTGAAATTCAGGTCGTACCCATCGAGATGCAGGGCTGCATAGCAGCAGGTTCTTTGGGAGTGTATGGTGACAAGATGACCGGCGACAAATCTCTGTCACGCGAGAATAACTATAACGACCTGCTTGACGAAGACGACGACTGGGACTGGTAACCCCTCCCCAGCCAGTTATACACAGACGGCAGCGGTGCACATGCATCGCTGCCGTTGCTTTTTTTTGTTCAGCCGCATTTGCAATGCGGCTGCTGTTGGTCGGTGCATTTGCAATGCATCTCTCGCCGCTGTTGCTTTCTGTGATGTCTCTCACGCTGAGGCGCAGAGGTGCACAGAGAGCAGACAGCGGCGAACCGGCCCCTCTGCGTGACTCCGCGCCTCTGCGTGAGGAACAAACCCATCCATGCCGCTTTCTGTGATGTCTGTGCTTTCTGTGTGAGGTAAGGATTAAAAAGAAAACTTACTTTGATTTTCTTGCCCTAACGTTTGGCTGTTTCGTGAATAAGTTGTAACTTTGCGGCGATGAAAGATAGTGGTAAGGACAATAAACAAAATATGAGTAAGGCGAGAAAAAGGAAGTTTTATCTAAAACTTAGTGATTTCTTGCTTGACTTGGCCAAATTGATCTTCGGCGGCATCATCTTGACAGGTATCATTGATTTGGAGATAAACAAGGCGCTGTTGTTCATTACAGGATCCGCTGTAGCTACAATATTAGCTGTTTGGGGATTCGTATTATATAATCGTGGAACTAAAACTAATTGAATATGGAACTGATAATTTTTCTAATCTGCGTCGGTGTCGTTGGCTTGGCAGGGCTGGCTTGGACATTGATTGACATGAGAAATGAAGCCAAAATGGAACATTAAACATGGATGTTCTAAAGGCCTATTCGAGGTTAACGAAATGAAACCATGAATAGCACGGTATGAGACAGACAGCGGCGAAGGACATCCCTCGCCGCTGTTGCTTTCTGTGGTTTCTCTCACGCTGTTGCTTTCTGTGGTGTCTGTGGTTTCTGTGTGAGATCATGATTAAAAAGATGATTTTCTTGCCCTAACGTTTGGCTGTTTCGTGAATAAGTTGTAACTTTGCAATGACTAAAGACTGAAACATCTATTACTAACTTAATCATAAGAGTCTATGAAGAAATTTCTAACTTTGTTTGTCATGCTCATGGCCTTTGCGGTCACGAGCTTTGCGCAGAAGACGGTGTACCTGAGTCCGGGCGTGTGGAGCCAGGACGGCGCACGGTTCGCTGTCTGGAGCTGGTCTGACGGAGACGAAGGCAGCTGGACGGACATGACCCTCGTCGAGGGAAAGACGGACGTCTATCAGGCTACGCTGCCTGAGGATGCCACGAGTCTGGTGCTGGTTCGTATGAACGGCTCAACTACTGAGAACAGTTGGGACAACAAATGGAACCAGACGGAGGACATCACGGGCGAGACAGCCTTTTTTGACAAGGCTCTCTACACCATCACGGGGTGGGGCAGCGACAAGAGTCCCTACGAGGTGAGCACATACACCGACGAGGTGGTGACTCCCGAACAGCCCGAGACGTACGCCATCGTCGGTGAGCTGACCGGCGGTTGGGAGGCTGACGTGGTGATGACGCAGAGCACCGACGACGAGAACGTCTATACACTCGTGGTTGATGAGTTCACGGCTGAGGCCAAAACTTATCAATACAAGCTCCGCGCCAACGGCAAGTGGGGCGTCTATGAGATTCCTGCGGTTGGTAATCAGGAGTACACGTTCGAGGAGGCTGGCAACTACAAGCTGACCTTCACCGCTAACGTCAGTGAGCACACGCTTGCACTGGCTGCCGAGAAGATGGAGACTCCCGACGTGCCTGCCGAGATTACGAAGGTGCAGTTGCTTGGTGACTGGAACTGGAACACGGGAGTGGACAACGTGACGCTGACGAAGGGTGACGGCAACGTCTGGACGGGCGTGCTCGACCTGAGCGAGGTGTCCGATGACCAGAAGTTCAAACTCGTAGTGAACGGCGGCGGCGATGAAAGCGACGGCTGGAAGGGTTGGATTGGTACGAACAACCTGACCGTCGATGCTCCCGAGAGCTGGGTTGTCTCTACGGCTGACGAAGACAATCAGAACTGCGTGCTGAACAATGCAACAACGGGTTATCAGACCTATAACCTCACGGCCATGTGGACACCCGGTACCGACTATGCTGCCGGTTGGACGCTGAAGATTGAAGGCAAGGACGTGCGTGAGGTAGAGACCATTGAGACGTACGCCATCGTCGGTGAGCTGACTGGCGGTTGGGAGGCTGACGTGGTGATGACACAGAGTACCGACGACGAGAACATCTATACACTCGTGGTTGATGAGTTCACGGCTGAGGCCAAGACCTATCAATACAAACTCCGCGCCAACGGTAAGTGGGGACTCTATGAGATTCCTGCGGTTGGTAATCAGGAGTACACGTTCGAGGAGGCCGGCAACTACAAGCTGACCTTTACCGCAAACGTCAGTGAGCACACGCTTGCACTGGTTGCCGAGAAGATTGAGACTCCAACCTTGAACACTTACACTGCCACGTTCGATAACGGCGGTCAGTGGGAGGAAGTCTATGCTTACGCTTGGACGGAGACCGACGGCGGCGTAACAGAGTTCTTGGGCGCATGGCCCGGTACGAAGTTAGAGGCAGTTGACGGAGTCTACACCGTGACCATCGAAGCCGAAGCCGCTCCCGAGAAGATTATCTTCAGCAACGGCAAGGCAGGCGACGAACTGGTGCAGACCGAAGACCTCACATTCGAGGACGGCAAGGCTTACACCTACACCGTTCCCGTTGAGCCGGTGTTGAACACCTACACTGCCACGTTCGACAACGGCGGCCAGTGGGAAGAAGTCTATGCTTACGCATGGACAGAGACCGACGGCGACGTAACAGAGTTCTTGGGCGCATGGCCCGGTACGAAGTTAGAGGCAGTTGAGGGAGTCTATACCGTGACCATCGAGGCCGAAGCCGCTCCCGAGAAGATTATCTTCAGCAACGGCAAGGCAGGCGATGAACTGGTGCAGACCGAAGACCTCACATTCGAGGACGGCAAGGCTTACACCTACACCGTTCCCGTTGAGCCGGTGTTGAACACCTACACCGCTACATTCGACAACGGCGGCCAGTGGGAGGAAGTCTATGCTTACGCTTGGACAGAGACCGACGGCGGCGTAACAGAGTTCTTGGGCGCATGGCCCGGTACGAAGTTAGAGGCTGTTGACGGAGTCTATACCGTGACCATCGAGGCCGAAGCTGCTCCTGAGAAGATTATCTTCAGTAATGGCAAGAGTGGCGACGAACTGGTGCAGACCGAAGACCTCACTTTCGAGGACGGCAAGGTCTACACCTATACTGCTCCCGTTGAGCCGGACGCAGAAATTAATACCGTTCAGCTGCTTGGTGACTGGAACTGGAATGTCGATGTGGACAACGTGACGCTGACGAAGGGTGACGGCAACGTCTGGACAGGCGTGCTCGACCTGAGCGAGGTGTCCGATGACCAGAAGTTCAAGCTCGTGGTGAACGGCGGCGGCGATGAGAGCGACGGCTGGAAGGGTTGGATCGGTACAAACAACCTGACCGTTGATGCTCCCGAGAACTGGGTCGTCTCTACGGCTGACGAAGACAATCAGGACTGCATGCTGAACAATGCGACGACCGGTTATCAGACCTATTACATCACGGCCACATGGACGCCCGGCACCGACTATGCTGCCGGCTGGACGCTGAAAATTGAAGGCAAGGATGTGCGTGAGGTAGAGGCCATTGAGACCTACGGCATCGTCGGCGACTTCTCTGACTGGGATACTGACCTCGTGATGACGCAGAGCACTGACAACGAGAACATCTACACACTCGTAATCGACGAGTTTACAGCTGAGGCTAAGGCGTATGAGTATAAACTCCGCGCCAACGGCAAGTGGGGTCTGTTCGAACTGCCTGCTGAGGGCAACAACAGCTATACGTTCGAGGAGGCAGGCAACTACAAGCTGACCTTCACCGCAAACGTGAGCGAGCTGACGCTGACGCTGGTTGCTGAGAAGATAGAAGAGCCGGTGGAGCCTACTTACACCGCTACGTTCGACAATGGCGGCCAGTGGGAAGAAGTCTATGCTTACGCATGGAGTACGGTTACCCGTGGCGATGCTTACGAGCCGTTGGGCGCATGGCCCGGCACGAAGATGGTGAAGGAGGGTGACACTTACACCATTACGTTTGAGTCGGAAGTGGCGCCTGAGTTCATCGTCTTCAACGACGGTCAGTCACGTGAAGTGGCTGAACAGACTGAGGCTCTTACCTTTACAGACGGTGAGGAATACACATACGTTGCTACATTCCTGAACACCATCGGCGTCATGGACCGTGATGTCTACTATGACCTGTCTGGTCGCCGTGTAGAGACTCCCGCCAAGGGCATCTACATCAGGAACGGCAAAAATGTCGTGATGAAGTAAAGTGTTCTCTCAATAAAAAAGGAGGGTGTGTCAAAATAGTCACATCCTCTTTTTTATTTCTATTATCAGCAGTCAAGAGTCCGGAATAATTCTTGGCCGCTGATTTTCTTTTTCCGCAATTATTTACCGCCAGATGAGCTGTGATGGGTTCTTATTGCTCCG
>JAFUSC010000027.1 GCA_017467705.1 Prevotella sp.
AAAGAAAATGTAAAGGATTTTGCCTTGTGTGTTAATTTTTAGTTAAACAGCAAAAATCGTTTGGATTTTAGCATAGAATACGTAGGTGTCTGTTCTTCTGCCCATCCTGGGACTACAGGCCTTCGCATTGCCCAACCCACACAGGATAGACAACGCAGTTAGCCCACGCCAGTACGAAATATAGATATATAATAAATATAGGTATATAAACGTACCACGCAGACGTCTCGTTGTCATCTGCCTGCTGTGGGTTTGGAAGTTGCGAAGTTCGTAGTCCACAACGACAGACGTCCGAAAACGTCTTTCTTATATATAAGACCGCCCGCTTACCCCTTGCGGAGCTAACTTGCGGTGGTGCAAAGATAAAGAATTATTTTGAATTGAACAAAATATTTGACTAATTATTTTTAATCTTTTACGTCGCAAATGTCTGTTCGTTGCTTTTTTGTATTGATACACAGGCTCTGTATCATCGGTACAATACCGTTGTACTGGCAGTACAGACGGTTTGTACTGGCAGTACAAGCCGTCCAAACTACAGCCATTGTGTCTCTTCTTCCATCCTGTCGTACTTTGGTTCGTATCCAAACTGGCGGAATACGCTGTTGATGTACTGCTGTTCCTCTGGCGTAATGGGCCGCAAACCGTTGCGACGCAAGTAGTAGGAGCCACGGCCGAAGTGACTGATCAGCGAGTTCCTCAGCGAGGCAATGTGGTCTGCTTTTACTTCATGGAATGAGTCAATCATGCCATACGCCATCGCCACTACTTTGTTCTGCTTGAAATAACGGCACGACTCCCCGCTGCAACGCACAGGGTTCACAGCTGTCACTATCTCGTCCTTCTGTTGGCCACTTCGTGCTGCCAATCTGTGCAGACACTCATCCGCCAGCACACAATCATCATTGAAGCACAACAGATAGTGTTCCGGCATCGTTTCATATTTTGGTTCGTTGTTGTTCATCGCTTACTTTCTTTTTTTATTCTGCTATTCCCGTTATTATGTTCCACTCGTTTTATCTCATTGGGCTACAAAGTTAATCATTTTATACGGAATAACAGAAAAAATAATAAGAAATTAGAGGAAATTAAGGGGGAATTTCCTCTAATTCCAGAAAATATTGTATCTTTGCACCGAGAAAAGGACAAAAAGATGAATGTAGAACCCATACCCACATTGAATCCACAAAAGCAAGTTGAGGCGATTCAAATGCTTACTGATCAGCAAATGCAGCCGCTATTCCAAAAGATTAGTAGCGAATATCTGTATTGGGACAAAGTAAAGTACATGGCTCCCAAAGGTATCGATAAGCAGGTGTTTTGGCAAGCAGTAAAGATTCAACGTCTATTAAATGCTCAAGACATTCGGTTTGGTAACTACACGTTTCATTTCACTGTGACAAAGAATATGTTGGCCCTGCTACATGACTTTGACATGAATTTAGGTGGCAGTTTAGGTACAAAGAGTATTATTCCTGCCACTGACAAAAATTATTATCTGATTAGCTCTATCATGGAAGAAGCCATTGCTTCCAGCCAAATGGAGGGTGCATCCACCACACGTCGTATAGCCAAAGACATGCTCCGAAAAAGGCTCAAACCTGTCAATAAGAGTCAGCAAATGATAGTCAACAACTATGAAACTATCAGCAAGATTTCAAAGAACAAGCAGGCAGACTTTACAATAGAGGGCTTACTTGACATTCACCGTTCCATTGCCAACAAGACATTGGACAATGCAGAAGACGAAGGCGTCTTCCGCAAGAATGATGACATTTTTGTGGTCGATGGTATTACAGGATATGTTGCTCATACGCCGCCATCATTTACGGAGATTGATGCCATGATAAGGGATCTGTGCGAATTTGCCAATAATGACAATAGTGAGAATTTCATTCATCCTATCATAAAGGGTATTATCATTCACTTTGTTATGGCATATATCCACCCATTTGTCGATGGCAACGGGAGAACGGCAAGGTCTTTGTTTTATTGGTATATGATTAAAAAAGGATACTGGTTGACAGAGTATCTTTCTATTTCAAGGATTATTTACACCAATAAAAAGGCTTACGAACGGGCCTATCAATACACAGAGAACGACGGAAACGACCTGTCGTATTTCATCCAGTATCATCTGGACGTTATGAAGAAAGCTTTTGAGGAATTGAAGAAATTCCTGCAACGAAAGATAGACGAGCAACAGAATGTGCTGCGTTTCGTGGGCATCTCAAATATCAATGAACGCCAAAGATATGTTCTTAAGACAATATCAGAGAACAAACGTACGCTTTTTACCCCTAAAGAACTTGCTACACAGTTTGATATATCGGCAAGGTCTGCAAGAACAGACTTGCAGGAATTGGTTGAAATGGGGTATTTAAGTACAACAAACCTGAATAAGAGAGCGATTGGCTACATTAAGTCAGAACAATTTGAGGAACTATTACAAGACCATTCCAAGAAAGAATAGAGGAAATTAGGGGAAATTTTGGGGGAATTTCCTCTAATTCCAGAAAAAGTTGTATCTTTGCACCGTTATGCAATAATCCCCATCACCGTAATAAAAGGAGGTATTTATGACAAGATTCAGTAAATGTAGCGTTTCCTTATGATACTATATATTCTGACGTGATGAAGAATGAACTTGTCACAGCCCTCAAAGATTCTCATCAGGAGTTCATGAAGTTTGGCTCACATGTCAATCTGATTCTAAAAACTGATTCAGGTGATATACGTATAGGTGTCATGAAAAACAACATAAAGACAGAAGAGGGTACTTTCGTCTGTGAGAAAGACCTTGAGCAGTTGTTGTCGCGTTAGCATAGCTTCGCTCCTGCAACAGGGTGATGATGGATTGTCCTAATTGGCTTTCGTTGAAGTATGGCATAGGTGTAATTATTCTTTTGCCAATTCATTATAGAGTGCTAATCCTTTTACCGTCAGCAGATACTTCTGACGTGGGTGCCGGGGTTTGTCTGGATATAACAGACGGACATAGCCTTCTGTGATAGCTGGATTGAGATGGTATTCTATAAAGTTGGGTCTGTGCTTTAATCCTGTCTTTTCCATTAACTGAGAGATAGAAAACTCTTCATTGCCAATAATCCTTACTAAGCCTATAATCAAAGGGTTGTTTGTGTGCAATAAATTGCGAGCTTGTTCGGGTACTTGTTCGGGTGCTTGTTCGGTACTCGTTCGGGTACTTGATGGGGTGATGAGATTTGGCTGATTACTCCATTCTTCCGTTGGATGTATATGCAAATAGCGATTACGCAAATCCCATTGTTCCCCCAGTAGTAGGTTGCGAAAAAAACGCTCAAGATAAATCGGGGTGTAATCTATTCCTTTCGCCACATTATGGTAGTTTGCACGTACCAGAGCATTGCGGAAATACCATGAATGTTTGGAAAACTGATCGTTGTCTACATTAAAACCTAACGAGCGTAGATACAGAATAGTGAAGACTGCCGTAGTACGAGTATTCCCCTCGCTGAAGGGATGTATTTGCCACAATCCGGAAACAAAGCGCGTTATATGGTTTATTATTTCACCATGACTCCTTCCTTTGTAGTTGTAAACGCGTTCCTGCTCCAAGTCGTAGTTAACGGCGCGGCGCAAATCTTCCCAGTTCAGATAGAGTACGGTATCTCCTTCCAACACCCATTCCTTTTTGGTTATGTCGTATGTTCGAAACTCGCCAGCATGCTTCATCACACCTTCAAACACACGACGATGCACTGACTGGAAACCACCTGTGCTAAAGTCAAAAGTCGGGCTGGATAATACTTTAACGATATTCGATGACACGCGGTCGGCTTCTTCTTTGTCTTCATCGTTAGCATCATGAGCTGTCTTTGTAATATAATATTGGTTGACAAGTTCTCGTGCCTCATCAATAGTAATGTATCCTTCGATGTGCCGGCGCGCCGTGTCTTGCAGGTAGCCTGATACTTTCAAGCCGTCCACAGCCTGTAGCCCTATTGCAGTCTGCCAATATCCAGCCTTCTCCTGCTGCGCAGGCTCTCCTTGCCGTATATATTCGTCAAAATTCAAATAACCTTCATTCATTTCTATATTGTATTATCCATGTAACAACGACTTGCGTCATATATTATCTCATGAATCCTTCTAGTTGCAAAGATACAAAATATATTTCAAATTCTTGCAAAATCTTGCAAGTTTTTGCAAAATTAGCAAGAATTTGTTTGTTTTAGAATGTATAACCTAACTCCTTACATCTCCTTTCTTTGTTAAAAAAGATTAAGAACCCGTAAATGTTACACGGGTAAAGTGCTGCGTTCGGCGGAAAAGTAGTACCTTTGCAGCCGCTATCACGAGTTGGTGGCATGAGATTCAAATTAAACATTCAAAATTAAAGGTTAAAACTTAACAAAATGGCAACAAAAATCAGACTGCAGCGCGGCGGACGCAAGGGTTATGCCTTCTATCGCATCGTCGTTGCTGACTCAAGAGCACCACGAGATGGTAAATTTATTGAGAAGGTTGGTACGTATAACCCCAACACCAATCCTGCCACAGTAGATTTGAATTTCGAGCGTGCACTCTATTGGGTGGAGACTGGCGCACAGCCCACAGACACTGTTCGTAACCTGCTCAGCCGTGAGGGTGTGTACCTGATGAAGCACCTGAAGGGTGGCGTGAAGAAGGGCGCTTTCGACGAGGCTGCTGCCCAGAAGAAGTTTGACGCTTGGAAGGCTGACAAGGCCAAGGGCGCCGAGGCTGTTCGTGCACAGGATGCAAAGGCAAAGAAGGATGCTGCTGCTCAGGAGCTGGCACAGGAGAAGAAGATCAATGAGGAAGTAGCAAAGAAGGTTGCTGAGAAGAAGGCTGCCGCCGCTGCCGCCAAGGCAGAGGAAGAGGCTGCACAGGCTGCCGAGGCTGCTGCTCCCGCTGAAGAGGCTCCCGCAGAAGCTTAACTCCACACACACGAATTAAGTGACAAGTAAGAAGTGACAAGTGATAAGTGACAGAAGTCATTGATTCATCACTTGTCACTTATTGTTTGTCACTTATTACTTGTCACTTGTCACTTGTCACTTGTTGTTATCATGCACATTCTTGAAATTCCCTCGTTTTTCCCTCCTTACGGCGGTGAGTTCTGTCTGGAGCAGGCCAAGGCACTGAAGGCGCTTGGCCATGAGGTGCGTATCATAAGTAATGTGCAGCTGTCGGTGAAGCGCAGCATCAAGGACTTCGTTACTTACCCGTACGGTCGTTGGACGGAACAGATGGAGGGGGTGGAGGTGATGCGCTCATGGCAGCGCGGCATCCCCAAGGTGATATGTCCCAACGTGAAGCGGTGGGTCCACATCGTGGAGTCAATGTTCGCCGACTACGTCAGTCGTTACGGCAAGCCCGACGTGCTGCATGCCCATTGTGCCAAGTGGGCCGGCTATGCCGCTATGAAGATCAGCCGGCAATACCGTATTCCCTATGTCATTACCGAACATTTGTCAGTGATGGCGCTGGAACAGGAATTCGGGCCTGCGCCCAGTCACACTTGGCAGATACCATTGCTGCGTCAGGCATATCAACAGGCTGGCATGGTGATTCCTGTTTCCGAGGAATTGGTGGATGCGATGTCATGTTATTACGGACAGGACTATCGTTGGAAATTCATCTCAAATGTTATTGACACGCAGTTCTTTGCTTTTCATGAGCGGGAACATCGTGATGGACGGCCATTCCGTTATTGCTGCGTGGCCAATTTCGATTATCGGAAGGGATACGATGTCCTGTTCCCTGCTTTTCAATTTCTGAAACGGCAGAAGCAGGATGTGGCACTGACCATTATCGGACGTGATACTGATGGGCAGGCGTGTCGTCGTATGATAGCCCAATGTGGACTTTCTGAAAGTGTTGAGGTGCTTGGCTGCCAGCAGGCATCAGCTGTGCGCGAAGCCTTGTATTCCAGCGATGCGCTGGTGTTGGCAAGCCGGAGTGAGGTGCAGCCGTTGGTGTTGTTAGAGGCCATGAGTACGGGAATTCCCGTCGTGGCAACGGAGTGTATACCGCGCAACCAACGATTGGACGAGGGGTGCTTCATTGTTCCGATAGGCAATGTTGAAGCATTGGCTGACATGATGCTGGAAGTAAGCATGAAACAAATTGATGGGAAAAGATTGTCGGAGCAGGTTTCTAAGATGGCTTCGCCGGAAAGTGTAGGCCGCCAGTTGGAGGCATTGTTCCTTAAGGTAGTATCTGCTTCTGCCGTTGATGCAACCAAAAGCTGAGCATCAGATGCTCTTGAACTTTACAAAACACTGTCGAAGCGTCAGAAACGCTTTCCATGTCCATTCACACTGTATGATGCTCATGGTCAGCCGGTACTTGAGCGTCGGACGGGCTCCCCATTCCTTTTGACATTGTTTCACTTCGTCGCGCAGCTGCGGGCTGTGTGCGCGGAAGGCATGCATGCCCAGCGCAAAGATGCGGTAGCTCAGGTAGTCGTCTGTGGTCTTGTTCTTGATGTGATATAGCTCAGCCAGACGCAGGCTCAGCGCCGTTACCCCCTTCACGAAACGGAATTGCCGTTCTTCACTTTGTGGGTTCGAGACGGAGTTGTGGTTGACGCTGTAGTTGAGCGTCGTGTCTAGCAGATAGGCGATGGTGCCCGCATGAGCCAGCGCACAGGCCACTTGCAGGTCTTCGCAACCGTAGTCACTACAGCGGAACAGCTGCGTGTCGGCATTGTAGGCTTGCATGATGACGTCGCGCCGATAGAGCGACGTGCAGAGGTGAATTACGGGAAAGCGTGTCTGCGTGATGATGCTGGTGAGCAACTGCTTGCCGTCCATCTTCGGCAGGTGAGGGTAGGGCGTCACCGCCTTTGTC
Source organism: Prevotella sp. (assembly GCA_017467705.1). Classification (GTDB taxonomy): domain Bacteria; phylum Bacteroidota; class Bacteroidia; order Bacteroidales; family Bacteroidaceae; genus Prevotella. Next base: position 6,859 of record JAFUSC010000027.1, read on the forward strand.
GAGGTGCCTGACGTTTCATCGTAGTAGTTCCACGCCGTGTGCACCAAGGTGACATCAGCATCAGCCTGCATGACTGTAAGCTCTTTCTCCAGCTTCAGCGGATCAGTCCAGAAGTCGTCACCGGCGCAGTCGGCGATGTATTCACCCCGACAGGCCAGCAGGCAGTCGAAGTAGTTGGCCTGCACACCTTTGTTCTTGATGTTGGCCATGACGCGAATGACGTCAGGATGTTGCTGCTCATACTGGCGGCAGACGGTGAGTGTGCCGTCAGTGGAACAATCTTCGCCAATGACAATCTCGACAGGCTCATGACATTGCTGCATGAGTATGGAGTCCAGCGTACGGGCAATGGTCTGCTCCTGATTGTAAGTGGCTACGATGACTGAAATCATTTGTCTTCTTTCTTTGGTTCTTCCTTTCTTCTATCGCTCTCTCTTCATGAGGGGCAGCAGTCGCAGTAACAAGGTTCGTCCCATGCTGCTGTTGGTTAGACGGCGGAACCATTTATACTTCCGTGTGTAGTTCTTATCGGGCAAGGGGAAAAGTCCCTTGCGGGTAAGAAACGCCAGCTTGCGGTCCAGATAATGACGTGAACGGGTGAGCACAATAATGTTGTAGATGTAGTCCATGGTGAGCTGGGCCAGTCGTCGCTGCAATGCCTGCTGTTCTGCCGTGGGCAGCGTAGGCAGCAATGACTGCAGGCTGCTGATGGCCTGCTGATTATCGGTGAGCATCTTGATCTTGTTGCGCACGCCCTTCTTGCGGGTGATGGAGCCGCCATGCCTGCGGTAGACGTAGGCCTTGGCGTCGGTGCTGACGATGCTGTTTGCGTGCAGCATCAGCTGCGGTGTGAATTCCTCGTCCTCGTGGTAGGTCAGTGCCGAGAAGCGCAAGGCCCCCAGCATGGCCCGGCTGAAGATGTAACAGCAGGCACTGCCGCGCAGATTGTGTGAGCGCATGAAAGCTGCGCCGCTCATGGCAGGTTCGTCTGTGAAGGTGGAACCGTGTGTCGTGCGGTCAGTAAAGTCGAACACCACCATGTCGGGCTGACTGTAGCGCACAAGGTCAAGGCAGTGTTCGTAGGCAGCCTGATTCAGCAGGTCGTCGGCATCCACGAACTGCAGGTATTCACCCTTGGCCAGCTGCAATGCCGTGTTGCGTGCTCCGCCGGCACCCGTGTTGCGCTGACGCACGTAGATGATGTCGTCGCCATAGCTGAGCAACTCGTTCATCGGACTTTCGGCAGAGCCGTCGTCAACAATGATGATTTCACGCTCGGCAGGGCGCAACGACAGGGCGAGGATACTGTTCAGACATTCACGCACCATCTTCAGCGGCTGGTTGTAATAGGTCAGGATAAAGCTGACCAAGATGTGCTTATCGTTCATTCGGATGGGTCACTTTACTATTTGTCGGCGCAAAGGTAGTGTAAAATGTGCGAACCACAAAATAAATTGCCTTTTTTTCCGTTTAAATAAGTAGAATGAGTGAAAATAGCTACCGACATATACTGAAATATACCGGTGTCTTTGGTAGTGTGCAAGGCCTGAATGTGCTACTGGGTCTTGTACGCAATAAGTTTGTGGCTTTGATTCTCGGTCCTTCGGGCATGGGACTGGTGTCTCTGCTCAACACGACGCTGACGTTTATGTCGCAGGCCACGAACTTAGGCATTGCCACCAGTGCCGTGCGTCACGTGTCGGAGTTGTTTGATGCCGGTGACGAGGTGCAGCTGCGCCACTATATCAAGGTGGTGCGTGCCTGGTGTCTGGTGGCTGCCGTGCTGGGCATGGCACTCTGTTTCGTCGTTGCACCGCTGCTTGATGTGCTATCATTCTCGTGGGGTAACCACACGCTTCACTTCTTCCTGCTGGCTCCCGCAGTGGCTATGCTGGCTGTCACCGGTGGTGAGACCGCCATCCTGAAGGCTACGCGGCGCCTGCGTTCACTGGCTATGGTGCAGGTGTGGACGGCTGTCGGGGCCTTGTGTCTGTGTGTGCCCCTATATTATTTCTTCGGTGAAGCAGCCATTGTGCCTGTCATCGTGCTGACGGCCTTCGTGTCGATGGTGCTCACCATTGTCTACTCCTACCGCTTTTATCCCTTGCAGTTGAAGGGCGCCCGTCAGACGCTGCATGAAGGCATACCGATGGTGAAGCTGGGTGTGGCGTTCATCATGGCCAGCGTCGTGGGCAGTGGTTCCGAGATGTTCATCCGCTTTATACTCAACGTCAAGGGAAATCTGGACGATGTGGGACTGTATAATGCCGCCTACATGATGACCGTGACCTACGCTGCGACCGTCTTTTCTGCCATTGATGCAGACTATTTCCCCCGCCTGTCGGCCGTGAACCAGCTCACCAGCTCGTCCAATGCGCTGGTGAACCGCCAGTTGGAGATGTCGTTGTTGATGGTGGCCCCCATGCTGGTGGCGTTCATCATCGGACTGCCCATTCTGGTGCCGCTGCTCTTCAGCCATGAGTTCCTGCCCATCGTGTCTATGACACAGCTGGCTGCCTTGTCCATGTATCTGAAGGTGCTGACCTTGCCTGTGGCCTACCTCACGTTGGCACGCGGACAGTCCAGAGCCTATTTCGTATTGGAAACCCTCTATTACGTGTTCTTTGTGTTCTCCAGCTGGTTCTGCTACGTCCACTGGGGACTTTACGGCATGGGTGTCGCCCTGCTGGCTGCTCATGTCTTTGACCTGCTGATGATTCATGTTTACGCGCGGCGGCAGTTCGGCTATCGTGTGTCACACTGGGTGGTGCTTTACGCATTGGCACAGGTGGGACTCGGCGTGCTGGCCTTCGGCGTGACGTTCATTCAGAACCAATCCGTTTACTGGGGCTGCGGCGTGCTGCTGTTTGCCGTGAGCCTGATATTCTCACTGAGTGTGATCAGACGAAAGATATAAACTAACTAATAAACAATAATGATGAAGAAGACACTACTCTTATTTGCTTTGTTGTGCTGTATGCTGCAAGCACAGGCACAGACGTCGTTCGGCGAACGTCCGAAGCTTGTGGTCGGCATCGTGGTTGACCAGATGCGCTGGGACTATCTCTCACGTTACTATGAGAAATTTGGCAGTGACGGTTTTCGCCGGTTATTGGATCAAGGCTACAGCTACGACAACTGTCAGATCAACTATGTGCCTACGGTGACAGCCATCGGACACACCAGCGTCTATACCGGCACGACGCCTGCCTTCCACGGCATCTGCGGCAACAACTTCTACGTGGACGGTCACAAGACGTATTGCTGCTCTGATCCGACGGTGGACCCTGTTGGGTCAGACAACAGAAAGGCCGGCTGCATGTCGCCCATCAATCTGCTGGCCACTACCATCGGTGACCAACTGCGGTTGCACACCGACTTCCGTTCAAAGGTCGTCGGCGTCAGCTATAAGGACCGTGCCGCCATTCTGCCCGCAGGTCACTCGGCCAATGCCGCCTACTGGTTAGACACGAAGAACGGATGTTTCATCACGTCCACCTACTACATGCAGGAACTGCCGCAGTATGTAAAGGAGGTTAATGCACAGATGGCCCGGAACGAAGAACTGAAGAAGGTCGGCTCCAAGGTGGGCTTCTATCCGCTTTGCGGGCATCTGACCACCGACATGGCCATTGCTGCCCTGAAGGGTGAGCAGCTGGGGAAGGGTGATGTCACGGACATGCTTTGTGTCAGCTATTCAGAGACCGATGTCATCGGCCATGAGTGGGGCACCCGTGGTGAACATACTGACGAGGCTTATCTGGAACTCGACAAGGACATTGCCCGACTGCTCAAGGCACTCGACGAGCAGGTGGGACAGGGCCAGTATCTGGCTTTCCTGACGGCTGATCACGGTGCAGCCCACAACTGGAAGTTCATGCAAGATCATAAGTTGGCAGCCGGTCCTTGGAACAGTGACGAGATGAAGGATCGCATCTACGAACATCTGGCCGGTGACGTGGGAGAGGGTTCTGGCTATATCGGCGACATCTTGGATTATCGTATTTATCTGGATCAGGACACCATCCAACTGCGTGGACTGGTACTTGCCGACATTTCTCATCTGATTGTCAACGAAGTCCGCAAGGAGAAGAATGTTGCCTTTGCTGCTGTCTATGAGGATTTGGCTACCACGGCCATGCCGTCGTTGCTGCGTGAGCGGGCGCTGCTGGGCTACTATCCCGGTCGGTCGGGTGACATCATCTTCTTCCCCAATCCCGGCTACTATGAATATGGCTCATGGTCATCACCCGTCGGCACCACGCACGGTGAGTGGAACCCTTACGATGCTCATATCCCCATGTTGTTCTACGGCTGGCACGTGCCTCACGGCAGCAGTTCGCAAGAGACACACATCACCGACTTCGCTGCTACGGTCTGTGCCATGCTGCACATCCAGCAGCCTAATGCCTGCATCGGTGAGCCGCTGCAATTCCAATAAATAGAATCATAATGAAAAAGATAGCAATGATGTGCATAAGTGCACTTTTTGTCGGATGTAACACGAGCACCGACGTTGAGAAACAAGTTGATGAGCTCTATGACCGGATGTCGCAGGAGGAGCGCATAGCCCAACTGCAGAGCATGTATATGGATGACCTCTTCAATGAGCAGGGGCAGTTAGACACAGCCAAGTGTCGCCAACTCATACCTAATGGCATCGGCCACTTCTCACAGTATGCCAGTCAGAAGTCCGTTGACCCGAATGTGCTGCGTGACCGCGTGGCAGCTGTGCAGGACTGGTTGATGCACAACACGCCCAACGGTATTCCCGCACTCTTTCACGAAGAGGTGTTGTCAGGCATTAATACCTGTGACGCTACCATCTATCCGCAGCAGATAGGACAAGCCTGTTCGTTCAATCCTGAACTGGCAGAGCTGAAGACGCGACAGACGGGCACTGCCATGCGTAAGATGGGCGGTGTGCTCTCGCTGTCGCCGATGGTGGATGTCTGCCGCACGCCCAGCTTCAACCGTTTAGAGGAATCGTACGGTGAAGATGCTTACCTGTCTGCCGTCATGGGCTGTGCCTTTGTGCGTGGTCTGCAACAGAATGACCTCAAACAGGGTGTGGGAGCCTGCTCCAAGCACTATCTGGGATATGGCGGTGGTGGCAACGCCGACGAGGAAGAACTGATGGAGGAGATACTGCTACCGCATGAGACGATGATACGTCTGGCTGGCAGCCGTGCCGTCATGCCCGGCTATCATGCCATGAGAGCCTCTTCCGACAGCACCAGTGAACAGGTGAACTGCGTGGCTAACAGCTGGATTCTGCATGACATCCTGCGCGGCTACCTCGGATTCGACGGCATGGTGGTCAGTGACTATACAGCCATTGACCAGCTGCCCGGACTTGCCGACCCTGTGCAGAAAGCTGCTGCTGCCATCAATGGCGGCAATGACGTAGACTTCCCTCATGGTGCTAATTATAAGTACTTGCAACAGGCCATTGATCAGGGGCTCGTGAAGCCTGAGGTGCTGGAGCGTGCCGTGAAGGATGTGCTGCGCTATAAGTTCCGTGCCGGGTTGTTTGACAAGGACGCTTATCTCTACAGCAAGGAGCAGATTGTGTTAGACACACCGGAGGAGCGCCAGACGGCTTACGACATTGCGGCACAGTCAGTCGTGCTGCTGGAGAACCGCCCCCTTCAGAACTCTCCGTTGGGTGAAGAACCCATACTCCCGCTTACTGCAGAAAAGCTACAGAAGCTGCACCAGTCAGCCTCGCAGGGAGAGACTGGCGGCAAAGTGTTCCTCACGGGTCCCAATGCCAACTCCATGTGGGCCATGTGTGGTGATTATTCGTTCCCTGCCATGAGCTATTTCTGGAAGAAGGTAGAGAACGACCTTGAGCATCCGCACATCGTCAAGCTGCTGGAGGGCATGCAGTCACGTAAGCCTGAGGGCGTCAATGTCACGTACTCACGTGGCTGTGACTGGACGGAAGAGATAGAGACACTGTTCAGCGAAGCCGGTGACGAGCGTGCATGGGAATATGAAATCCTGCATCGCAAGGTAGACACAGGCGAGCCTGTTGATAAGGTCGAGGCATTGCGCATGGCCAGTGAAAGTGACGTGATTATTGCTGCCGTGGGTGAGAACGTGATGCTTTGCGGCGAGAACCGTGACCGCAAGGGACTGCGTCTGCCGGGCAAGCAAGAACAGTATGTCGAGGAACTGCTGAAGACGAGGAAGCCCGTGGTGTTGGTGGTGTTCGGTGGTCGGGCACAGGTTATCTCGGGACTTGCTGAGCGCTGTGCAGCCGTCATTCAGGCGTGGTACCCTGGTGAGGAAGGTGGAAATGCCGTGGCTGACATCCTTTATGGCAAGGTGTCGCCGTCAGCCAAACTGTCAGTCAGCTATCCTGCTGAAGAGATATATACGCCCGTCTGCTATAACTACACGGCAACGCCCGACCGACGCATACAGTGGCCCTTCGGCTACGGTCTAAGCTATACCACGTTTGAATACAGTCAGCTTCAGCTGAACACGGAAGCAAAGACTACCGACGAGGCGGTGAATCTGACGTTCAACGTGAAGAATACGGGCCGCATGGCCGCTGACGAGTTGGTACAGCTGTATCTCTCACCGGTCGACAGCAGCCTGTCATTACGTCCCATTCAGTTGCAAGGTTTTACACGTGTGTCGTTGCAGCCCGGTGAACAGAAAACGGTCAACGTGAAACTCTACACCGAGCAGTTCGGCTCATATCTGCGTGATGGCAGTCAACGGCAGTGGACGGTACGCCCCGGCGCTTACATGGTGAAGGTGGGAGCATCGTCTGTCGACATCAGACTGCAACAGCAGCTCACCTTGACGGGGAATGTTGTCAGCAAACCGCTGAGAGAGCATTACTTCTCGGAGGTGAAATAGTTTCAGGAGTTCAGGAGTTACAGGAGTTTCAGGAGTTCAGACGTATGCTCAAAGGCTCCGAATCTTGCGTTTGAACTCCTGTAACTCCTGAACTCCTGTAACTCCTATAAATAAAACAACAGAGACGCTACGATGTGTGGCGTCTCTGTTTGTTTAGTTCTTTAATCTTTTAATTCTATCCTTTACAGAATCGTCTTCACGGCCTCCAGCATGCCCTTGTCCTGAATCAGGTCAAGATACTGCTTGACGAGTGCGTTCAGACCCTGTACCTTGTTCAGGTCTTCCTGCCAGATGAAGTCGGCACTGAGTACGCCGTCTGTCACCTTCTGCGTGTCGCCCGTTGCCCATAGCTCTTTCAGCAGGTCCATGATCT
>JAFUSC010000028.1 GCA_017467705.1 Prevotella sp.
CATTCCTAATAGTGTAAGAAGTATTGATTACCGTGCATTTTATGGTACTGCATGGTATGACAATCAGCCTGACGGTTTAGTATATGCAGGTAAGGTGGCGTATGCATATAAAGGAACTATGCCAGAAAACACTTCAATTGATATAGAAGAAGGAACTAAATCGATAACAGCCTTAGCTTTTGCTGGTTGTAATGGTTTAAAATCAATAACTATCCCCTTGGGTATAGCAAGTATTGAACAAGGTACATTTATGGGGTGCAGATCCTTAACGTCAATATCCATTCCCAACAGTGTGACAAGCATTGACAATCAAGCGTTCTTGTGGTGCGAAAGCCTGACAAACATCACTATCCCAAATAATGTGATGACTATGGGAAATTCTGTATTCAGTAATTGCACTAGTCTAACATCCATTTATGTCCCCTTTGACAAATTAGCAGAATGGGCTAATGGCCCTCTTTCTGACAATAAAGCCCAATTAGCCGTAAAGCTAACCGCTAATGCTGCTGGTCCTGCTAACTATTCTACCTATTACTACGGGGCAACAACAAGTTTGAAGCCGAACCTTGTGGCTGATGAGAATACAACAGTATATAAAGCAAAGCAGAAAGATGCTTCAACACTGACATTGACCACCATTGATGACAGAATTATCCCCGACGCCACGGCTGTAGTACTGAAGACTACAGATGATGAGATTGTGCTGCGCTATACGGAGACGGCGGCCACAGGTGATTTCACAGATAATATTTTAGAGGGTTCGAATACCTACAAAGAAGTTGATCCAGATACCTATTATGTCTTAGGACAAAACGCAGGTAACATCGGATTCTATGTGTTTACTGGTCATGTGTTGGCAGCAGGAAAGGCTTACATCCCGGTTAGCAGCGTCAGCGGCATGGCAGCACGCGGTCTCACGCTGGAAGAGGACGGTGAGACGACAGGCATTGACAACTTCGCCCCAACGCTCCCCCAAGGAGAGGAGGCCGTCTACGACCTGCAGGGTCGCCGCGTGGAGCACCCCGTGAAGGGCATCTACATTGTCAACGGACGTAAAGTCGTAATCCGCTAATAAGAATATTCGTGATTCATTCGTGGTACATTCATGGTTATTCATGTTGAAAGAAAAACAAACAACAGGCTTATTGGTGTTTAACACGACTGGTATAAAAATAATAATTAGAGTAAACAAAGAAAGGAAACAACGATATGAAAAAGCAATATTTTAATCCTCAAATGGAAGTGGTGAAGATAGACAGCGTGAAGCTGCTCAGTGGTTCCGAAGATATGAAGCTGGGCGGTGGCTACACCAACCAGCAATTCTCACGCGAACTGCTCTGGGACGACGAGGATGACGATTGAACAGCCTTGACGACTGGCACAAAGAACATCGCCGTTCGACAAATCAGAACAAATCTTCCTTTTCGTGGATAACGAAGAGGAAGATTTTTCGTTATGTGCTGGCACTAAAGGCTGTGAAGCATGGATAACAGCAAAGAAGGCGGTATGTAACCCCAGTGCAGGCGGTAAGTTGAAACGACGCAGGCGGTAAGTGCGACGACTCGACTTACCGCCTGCGAAGTATCTATACTGTTTCGAAAGAAACAGCAAACACAATAAATGTGCATTGCTGGCGTGGTTAATCTCATCAAGGCTTATGATCCTTGAACATTGAGATTTCTTTATCAAAGAGCGCTATGATTTCATCATATTGAGGATGAGAACGTTGTATGATAAGTGCGATATAAGTATCAATATTATCTTCTGTCAAAAGGACAGTACGGATATCGTACTTCTTTTGCTGCTCATATCCATTGAACCAACGTAAGAAAAGACGTGAACGCATAGCCTGTTGTTCGTTAGCGTTATCGCACATATAAAGCAGTATATCCGGATTTTGATAAAAGAACTCCTCAATAATACAAATAACGGTTTCACGCACTTTCGGATCACTGGGAGAGGCCCTGTGACTACGGTTTGAAAGGTCAAACCAATATGCATCCAGTCCTGATATACCTTCATAAACCTGAAAACTGACAGCATAAAGGATATCACTATCTGTTCGAAACAGATATTCATCGTCTTCTTTCACGACAACATAAGGTGATGAAAGTTGGAGACGCGCAGTACTGAGTTCCTTCATCACACTAAACGATTTTGTAATACCGTGATGCCTTGATTCGACGAATTTCCTCCTCCTTGGCATCAAGTTGCTTGTTAATACGCTCTTGCCACTCACGTTTCTGTTCCCGATATTCACGGACTGAATTCAAGAAACGTTCTCTGTCGAAAGTAATTGTTGCCATTGCTATACTATTTATTTATCGAGTGCAAAGTTAAACATTTATTTTTAACTAACAAGACATTTCCAATTGTTTTTTGCGCAAACGATGCAAATCCCGCTTTATTTCAAACACAATAAATGCGCATTGCTGACGTTATATAAACAATAAACGTTGAACAATAATAAATAGGAATAGATATCAATGCCTAACGGACTACATACAAGACTGGTGACCACGGTGCTGCTCGTGCTGACATGGGCGGCGGTGAGGGCGCAGACCTTCACGCTGTCGGGGCGCGTGGTGGACGAGGAGCGTAACCCCATTGAACTGGCTAACGTCACCTGCTCGAAGCAGGCGAAGCATGCCATCACGAACCTGAAAGGTGAATTCAGCATCGTGCTGAAAAGCGAGGACAGCGTGGAGGTGAAGTTCTCCATGGTGGGCTTCAACGCCCGCAAGCGACTCTTCCGCAAGCCACAGGGAAAGATGGTGATTGAGGTGATGCTGCCGTCGCTGGAAGCACTGGGCGAGGTGGTGGTCACGGAACGCCGCCGACAGAACACACCGACGGAACAGTTAGACACAAAGGAGACCAAACGCACACCGTCAGCCTCAGGCAATGCTGTGGAGGAGCTGGTGCAGCAGCAAGCCGGCGTCAGCTCGCACAATGAGCTGTCGAGTCAGTACAACGTGCGAGGCGGTTCGTTTGACGAGAACTCCGTCTACATCAATAACATTGAGGTGTACCGTCCGTTGCTGGTGCGCAGCGGCGAACAGGAGGGACTCAGCGTCATCAATGCTGACATGGTGGAGAGCATCGGCTTCAGCAGCGGCGGCTATGAGGCACGCTACGGCGACAAGATGTCGTCAGCGCTGGACATTCGCTACCGCCGCCCAGAGAAGTTCGAGGCCAACGTGCAGGCATCACTGCTCGGCGCCAGTGCCTACTTGGGGACTGGCAGCAGCCGCTTCAGCATGAGCCACGGCGTGCGCTACAAGACGAACCGTTACCTGCTGGGAACCACGGACACCAAGGGCGAATACCGCCCGTCGTTCCTCGACTATCAGACTTACCTGACCTACAAGCCGTCGAAGCGCTGGCTGTTTGAGTTCATCGGCAACATCTCGGAGAATCACTACAACTTCAGCCCTGAAGACCGCGAGACGAACTTCGGCACCCTGCAGAACGCCAAGACGTTCAAGGTCTACTTCGACGGACAGGAGAAGGATATCTTCCGCACACTGTTCGGCAACCTGAGCATCACCTACAACCTGACGCCCAACACACACATCAGTCTGCTGGGCTCGGCCTTCCACACCAAGGAGCGCGAGGCCTACGACATACAGGGCCAGTACTGGCTGGACGACTCGCAGAGTGCCGAACAGCTGGGCGTGGGCACCTACATGGAGCATGCGCGCAACCGGCTGACCGCCAACGTCATGAGCACGAAACTGATGGTGCAGCACCGCACGAGCCATCACCAGTGGGAGGGAGCCGTCACGCTGAAGCATGAGCGGATAGAGGAATACTCACGCGAATGGGAGATGCGCGACTCCAGCGGCTACACCCTGCCCCACTCGGCTGACCGGCTCGACATGATCTACTCGTTGACGGCCAACAACAAGCTGAGCAGCAACCGCGTGGAGGCTTACCTGCAAGACACCTACCGCTGGGCGACGGGCGGAACGGGCGAGGGCGAGAAGCAGTCGTACTTCACGCTGAGCTACGGCGTCCGCATGAGCCACTGGTCATTCAACAAGGAGACCACCGTCTCACCCCGCATAGCGCTGGCCGTCACGCCGGCGTTCAACCAAGACCTGACCCTGCGACTGGCCACGGGCATCTACTATCAGGCACCCTTCTTCAAGGAGATGCGCGACACGACGATGCTGAACGGGCAGACCATGGTAACATTCAACGAGAACATCAAGAGTCCGCGGTCCATCCACGTCGTGGCAGCCATGGACTACCGTTTCAAGATGCTGGAGCGCTCATTCCGCTTTACCGCCGAAGCCTACTACAAGGCACTTGACCGGCTCATTCCCTACAACGTGCAGAACATGAAGCTGACCTACTACGGCGAGAACTTAGGCAAGGGCCATGCCGCCGGTCTCGACCTCAAGCTGTTCGGTGAGTTCGTGCCGGGTGCCGACTCGTGGCTGACGCTGTCGCTGATGTCGACCAAGCAGGAGTTCAACGGCCACAGCATCCCACTGCCGACTGACCAGCGCTGGGCCATGAACCTACACTTCACAGACTACTTCCCCGGCACGGAGCGATGGCGCATGACGCTGCGTCTGGCCTTCGCCGACGGTCTGCCCTTCGGCGCGCCGCACCGCGGACTGGAGTATCAGCAGTTCCGTGCGCCAGCCTACAAACGTGCTGACATCGGCATGAGCTATCTGGCCTACGACTACCTGAAAGGCTCGTCTGCACGCACGTTTGTCAAGCGTGTGTGGGTGGGACTTGACTGCCTTAACCTCTTCGGCATCAACAACGTGAACTCCTATTACTGGGTGACCGACGTCAGCAACCAGCAATACGCCGTGCCTAACTTCCTCACCGGGCGTCTCATTAACGCCAAAGTAGGCGTAGAGTTCTAAGATGTCAGATGCAACAGAAAGATATAATTAATGTTAAAGACAGGAAAATAATTCTTGACTATTAATTCTTAATTATTAATTATTTTGTACCTTTGCACCCGCTAAACGCGAAAGAGTGTTCTTTGAGTAAGCAGGCCGATATGGCTCAGTTGGTAGAGCAACGCATTCGTAATGCGTGGGTCGCCGGTTCGAGTCCGGCTATCGGCTCTTAAAAAAATGAAGAGTGAAGAAATAATCCTTCACTCTTCTTTTCATTCTTCAACTAAAAAAGTCTTGCGGTAATAGCTCAGTTGGTAGAGCATTGGCTTCCCAAGCCGAGGGTCGCGGGTTCGAGTCCCGTTTACCGCTCACTTTTACTTTTTCTCCTCTTCCTTTTTATCGTTGGTTGCTGCGGGCTTGTAGCGCTTGTTCAGACCGGCAATGACGTCAGCCGTGATGTCGAAACGCTTGTCAGCATAGAGGATGTTGCTCGTGGCGTCGGTCTTGCTCAGTATCATGTCATACTTCTTGTCCTTGTTGTATTCAGCCAGGAAGTGGTCAATGGAGTCGCGCAGTGCCTCCGAGAATTCAGCAGCCTCCTTGTCAAGTTCGGCGGCGAGACGCTGCTGCAGCTCCTGCAGTGACTGCTGGCTGCGCTGAATACCCATCTGAGCGCTCTCGGCTTCCTCACGGCTCTTGAAACCGTTGTTGTTCATCTTCTGCTGGAAGTTATTGATGGCGGCCTGCAGCTGGTTGCCCTTCTGGTTGAGCGTTGAGGTGGCATTGTTGCGCTTCTTCTCCAGAATCTTCGTGTAGTCCACGCAGAACTTATACTGCGAAGCCACTGAATCAACCTCAACATAGGCAATCTTCAGCCCGTCAGCTGACTGAGCTGCCTGTGGCTGATCGTCCATCTTGGGAGCAGAGTTGTTACAAGAAACGACCGTCAGTGCTGCTACGGCAGCAATGGTCAGAGTTGAAATGATGTTCTTTTTCATTTTGTTGTTAATGTTATGATTAGTTTATACTATTTATTCCTTACTATTTGCCGAGCGCTCACTGACCGCGAAGCGGCTCTTCGTGCGCAGCTCACGGTCCTGGTCTATCACGCAGTGGATGCCCCGTTCACGCATGGCCTCACTGTCGTGAATGTGTTGCGATGTGAACGTTCCGCCGGGCTTACAGAGCACCTTTATCAGGAAAAATGCCATCCCGATAGCAATTATTAACGCACTTATGATGATAGTCTCAGTCATTTTTTGTATATTTGCGGCTGCAAAGATAACAATAAAAGGTTAAACAATACCGATTTAAAACATTAAAAATGAATAAAAGTGATTTAAAACCGCAAAGAGTGTTCGAACAATTTGCCCGGATTAATGAAATTCCGCGCCCTTCGAAACACGAAGAGAAGATGATTGAGTATCTCAAACAGTGGGGCGAAAGCCACGGACTGGACACGCAAGTGGACGAGACGGGCAACGTCATCATCCGCAAGCCTGCCACCAAGGGCATGGAGGGGCGCAAGACCGTCGTGCTGCAAAGCCACATGGACATGGTGTGCGACAAGCTGGTCGACGTGACGTTCGACTTTGACAAGGACCCCATCCGCACCCGCATTGAAGGCGAATGGCTGACGGCCGAGGGCACCACACTGGGTGCCGACGACGGCATCGGCTGCGCCATCGAGCTGGCACTGCTTGACAGCGACGACGTGGAGCACGGTCCCATTGAGTGCGTCTTCACCCGCGACGAGGAGACAGGACTGACAGGCGCCGAGGGCATGAAAGCCGGATTCATGACGGGCGACTACCTCATCAATCTGGACTCTGAGGACGAGGGCGAGATTTTCGTCTCGTGCGCCGGTGGCCGTAACACGCAGGCCAAGTTCCACATCACCCGCGAGGCCGCTCCCGCAGGCTCCTTCTTCCTGCGCGCACAGCTGAAGGGACTGGTGGGCGGACACTCAGGCGACGACATCAACAAGAAACGCGCCAACGCCATCAAGCTGCTCGCACGCTTCCTGTTCGCAGAGATGAAGAAGTATGAGGGCATCCGTCTGGCACAGTTCCACTCAGGCAAGCTGCACAATGCCATTCCGCGCGACGGGCAGTTCATCATTGCCGTACCCGATGCGTTGAAGGAAAACATCAAGGCTGACTGGAACGTCTTTGCCGCTGACGTAGAAGAAGAATTCCACGTGACTGATACGCAGATGCAGTGGCTCATGGAGAGCACCGGTGCCGAACCCGTCATCAAGGCTGACGAGGCATGCCGTTTCATCTGGGCACTGCAAGCCGTTGACAACGGCATCTATGCCATCTGTCAGGACGAAGCCCTGGGCGGCATGGTGGAGACATCAAGCAACATCGCCAGCGTGCACACCGAGGATACGGAAATCAACATCCTCTCCAGCCAGCGCTCCAACGTCATGTCGAACCTCGACAACATGTGCGCCACCATTCAGGCCGTCTTCGAGCTGGCAGGTGCCGAGGCCGTGAGCAGTGACGGCTACCCTGCATGGAAGATGCGTGCCGACAGTGAGCTGCAAAAGATTGTGAAGGACACCTACGTCAAGCTCTTCGGCAAGGAGCCCATCGTGCGCGGCATCCATGCCGGACTGGAGTGCGGTCTGTTCTCAGAGCGCTATCCCGACCTCGACATGGTCAGCTTCGGCCCCACCCTGCGTTTCGTCCACACCCCCGACGAGCGCCTGCACATCCCCACCGTGCAAATGGTATGGGATCACCTGCTGGAGATTCTGAAGAACATTCCAGAAAAGAATTGAGAATTGAGAATTGAGATTAGAGGTTTTTGGGGGAGTTAATGGAGTTAAAGGAGTTAATGGAGTTAAAGACAATAGTTCTTTGTCGGCAAAGTGGCAAAGCCAAGCGCTTACGCCTTATCAAGCCCTACGGTACATACGTCTTTAACTCCCTTAACTCCTTTAACTCCTTTAACTCCTAAAAATCTTAGTCTTCCCACTCCTCAAAGACGTCGTCATAGGAACGTGCAGACGGCTCTTTGATGCCACCAGTATCTTTGCCGCCATAGCCGATGCCGCCACCTTTACCGCCGACGCCACTGACAGACAACAGTTGAACATGACCGATTGTTACCGTTTCCACTTCCGGAATAATATAGTTCTTTTTCATAACTTCTGATTTCTATTTCATTAATACTATTTGTTTCTCCACAGGCAAGCCCCTTCTTCCGAAGGGGTTGAAGAAGCTCACTTAACAATGACCTTCTTGCCGTTCTTGATATACACACCCTTCGTCGGAGTCTTCACCGGACGCCCCTGCAGGTCGTAGTAGACATCGTCCATCATCCATTCGCCATTGTTAATGGCACCAATGTCCGTCGTCTCACCGTCGAAGTTCATCACGATGCGGGCACCAGCCTCTTCCACTTCTGTCAGCACATCAAGAAAATCAAAATAGGCACGAAACGCCTTCATCGTTGTCAGGCCGGCAGAGTACCAGAACTTGTTTTCACTTAGGAACAGCGTGTTCTCTTCCAATACCGTCCCGGCACGAAGAGAGCCATAGAAGCCGCTTAAGACGACCCGGCGTGACCCGGATTTTCCGTTGTCAAACTCTATGTATGCCTCATCCTCATCAGGTTCGATGTCAACTCCATCCACATCGAACGAACTGACGGCACTGCTCACCTTGATGATATAAGGGTGATTGGCTTCTATGGCAGTCACATCATTGAAGTTTGCCGTGATGCCTATCACATTGTCTAAATCATCAAATTCCGTCTCCGTTCCTGCAAAGTCAGCCAACTGCACATCATCGCCGAAAGCAGCCTTCAACTGTGCCTCCGTCATAGCAAACGGCAGACAAAGTGTGCTCCACTCATTGGCATAGATGGTGCGCTTCACACGGACATCAACACCACTCGCGGCCGTGGGTACTGACGTTGAGGTCTCATCAAGGATTGTACGGATAGAGTTGCTGATGGTCAGTGTGGATTCCACACGTTCTGTCTCATAGTAATTACTGATGTCTGTTTCCGTCATCTTAATTGACGTGAGGACTATGGGATATTCACCTTCGGCCATCGTGGAAGCAATGTTGATTTTCAACACAGCGACCTCACCGTCTGTTCCCGTAAACGTCTCGTCTGCCAGCGAACCGCACAAGAATCTGTAGGAACCATTATCCTGTCGGCTAACAGAAATGGTGTGCTGATCACCTTCAGGAAGTCTGCCAGCCGACAGCGTACATTTGATGTTGCCATTGCTATAGGTGGCTGGCGTTACACCCTCAGGGAGCGTCAGGTCGAACTGGAAGCCACGGATAGCCGCCGTGTTCTTCATCTTAACGGACAGGTCCAGTTCCGAAGAGCCGGGTTTAGCCGCAAAAGACTCAATGTAGATTACATTCGTGATGGAGCTGATGTCTGTATCAGCTGCCTGCAACATGCTTGTCTGTCCGAGGCAGCATGTCAGCACAAAGAAAAATAACTTTTTCATCTCTATATCAATTAATAAATCATTCAATCATTTTGTTTATGTTCTTTTAAATCATCACTGCGGTTCATGCGTCGGTTCCTCACTCTCAACGAATGGACGGCTGCTTGCATTGTTTCCGTAGATGGAACCTGTCAGGATGATGTTAGCAACGCCGATGTAGTCGGAGATGTCAATCACTTGATCGCCGTTCACATCTGCTGCCAGTGCATTGAAGCCTGCGGGAGTGTTTCCCAGAATGTGATTGGCCACACCAATGTAGTCACTGACATCAACCGTGCCATCACCACTAATGTCACCAAGCTCATAGTCAGAGACGGTCAGTTTTGAAACCACTTCGGATGTCTCATAATAATTGTTGATGTTCGTCTCTGTTAGCTTAATTGAAGACAGGGTAATGGGATAATCGCCAGCAGCCACGTTGTCTGCAATATTGAGTTTCAACGTAAGCACTTCACCGTCGGTTCCCGTGAACGTCTCATTTGCCAGAGAACCACATAGGAACAGATAGGAACCATCCGCCTGTTGGCTCACTGAAATGGTGTGCTGGTCACCTTCCGGACGACGGGCATCACTCAGCGAACAGATGATTGTCCCATTAGAATATGTGGCAGGTGTTACACCTTCAGGCAGTGTCATGTTAAACTGGAAACCGCGAATAGCCGCCGAGTTCTTCATCTTAATGGAGATTGTCTTCTGGCTACCTATTATAACCTCCTCTTCATCAAGATAGATGACATTGTCTATAGCAGAGATATCTGTTGTATTAACATCTCCATCACTTCTTTGTGAAATTAACACTGGAGTACTCTGGTTGGTGGAACTTCCATCACCCAATTGACCACAGTTATTTCGCCCACAGGCCCATAATGAGCCATCGGTCTTTAGAATCATGGTATGACGATAGCCTGCTGATACAGCCGCCACGTCCGTCATTACACGCTGTGGGGTGCTATTATTGTTGATTGTGCCATCGCCAAGTTCACCATCTGCGTTATATCCACAGGCCCATAGCGTGCCATCGGTCTTTAATATCATGGTGTGGGCACTACCTGCAGACACTGCTGCAACATCCATCATAACAAGATTCGGAGTGCTAGTACTATTAGTGGTACCATCGCACAATTGACCAAATTCGTTAAGTCCACATGCCCATAGTGAGCCGTCAGCCTTTAGAATCATTGTATGCTCAAAGCCTGTTGACACAGCCACCACATTTGTCATTACCTGCTGCGGGGTGCTTCTGTTTGTGGTTGTGCCGTCGCCAAGTTGACCAGATCCATTATTTCCACATGTCCATAGCGATCCGTCTGTCTTCAGAATCATGGTGTGGTAATAGCCTGTTGACACAGCTGCAACGCCCGTCATTATCTGCTTCGGAGTGCTGCTATTGGTTGTTGTGCCGTCGCCCAGAGACCCAAAATAATTATATCCACATGCCCACAGTGAGCCATCAGTCTTCAAAATCATAGTATGGTAGCCGCCTGCTGACACAGCAGATACGCCCGTCATTATCTGCTTCGGTGTACTACAATTAGTAGTTGTTCCGTCACCAAGTTGACCATAGCCGTTATGCCCGCATGCCCATAGTGAGCCGTCTGTTTTTAGAATCATTGTATGCTCAAAGCCTGTTGACACAGCTGCAACACCGCTCATTACCTGTTTTAGGGTGCTACTGTTGGTAGTGGTTCCGTCGCCAAGTTGACCATAATTGTTTCTTCCACAAGCCCACAGCAATCCATTAGTATTTAAAACCATGGTGTGATGAGAGGAGCCTGTTGACACTTGACTGATGTCCATTTCATTTACAGCCATCATTTTTGCTCCAACCATACTCATGAGCACAGTGAGCAGAAAAGTAAGTTTTACGTGTTTCATAATTGTATAATTTGTCGTTTTGTTTATATGCACAGCCGTACATTTGCTTGCCTATAAACACCTCGGATTTGGCAGTTAATAGTAATTCCTTAGTTCAGCTTATGATACAAAAAAGGCGTAGGTGTCTGTTCTTCTGCCCATCCTGGCATCAAAGGCTCTCGCATTGCCCAAACCACACAGGATAGACAACGCTCATCAGCCCACGCCAGCACGGACTATATATATAAATAAGGTATATAGATACGCACCACGCAGACGTCTCGGTTGTCATCTGTCTGCTGTGATGATAGGAATTTGCGAGATTCACGATTCACAACGACAGACGTTCGAAAACGTCTTTCTCATAAAATAAGACCGCCCGCTTTACCCCTAAGGGCTAACAAGCGATGCTGCAAAGGTAAACAAAAAAGCTGAAAGCACAAAACTTTCAGCCATTTTTTATTTAAGAATCTTCAACAAGAGTTCTGCAGGACAAAAGTTCTGCATCGCGTCGGGGGATTAAATTGCTTCGGTTTCCCGTTCCACCTCCTCGGCCAGATAGCGGTCACTGCGACAATGGAGGTCGGCAATGCCCTGGCTGATGAGCTGGAAGGTGCGGGAGTTATAAAACATATCCATCGCATCAACATTGGAAATGCCGAGGTCAGCAGCTATCTGCTCGATGATGCGGGCGTATTTCATCTGAAGTAAGGTCTCGTTGGCTTCCATCGTTATTTCAGTTTTTCGGTTTTCAGATAAGTCAGGCAGGCATCGATGGCTTGTTGCGAGAGAAAGCAGACTTGCTGGTTAGGACGGACGGCAATCAGGCGGCGCAGAGCCTCGTCCTTTGCTATCTGATGGGCAAAATAGAGGTCGATGGTGTTGTAGACCTTGTCGTCAGCAATGCCGCCCTCGATAATGTCGAACGGCTCGACGGGGAGTCCGAGACGGCAGGCTGAAACGTAGTCAAGCCACTCTTCGTCGTAGTTGTCGAAGCGCTTGCAGCGGAATCTGGAGGCGTCGGGCGCGGCCATCTCGTATGAGTTGAGGAAAGCGTCTTCGCCCCACTTGGTAAACCGCTGGGCGTAATTGACGGCCTGCATCTTGGTGGGCGTAACGTAAAAGCCCTTTCCGAAGTCGAGATACTTGCGGGAGTGGAGGACATCGGGCTGCGGGATGGCAAGGTTGGAGGTGTGGAAGACAATCATAATACTCCTTTCTTTTTCATCAGTGAGGTGATGTCTTCGACGAGGTAGAGCCGTCCGAAGGTATGGAGCACGTCATAACATCCGACGATGTAGTCCATCAGTATGCCCGAGGACTTCAGACGACGATAAACCTCGGCCTGGTTCATGTTCAGGGCCGTGGCCACGCTGCCGATGCAGAAGGTGGAGAAATCTACTTGGTTCGAGTTCATACGCTAAACGTTGTTTCTTGGGGCAAAGGTACAAATAATTTCTGAATAATCGCGCGATTATCGCGTTAAATCTTACCAGAGCGGGCGAGGTAACATGGTTACAAAGCATTGGTAACACGGTTACAAAGCATTGGTAACATGGTTACCAAGCATTGGTAACATGGTTACCAAGCATCGGTAACGAGATTACAAACGGTTATAAAACAAGCAGGGCTTGGAGGTGAAGCCCTCTGAGCCCTGCTTGTGTAATGGGTTTATAAAGATCCTCAGTTGTTCACCGAGCCACCCACGATGTCGAGCAGTTCGTTGGTGATGGCCTGCTGACGCGACTTGTTGTACTGCTAGTTGAGCTGACGCAGCAGCTCGTCGGCATTGTCTGTAGCCGTCTGCATGGCCACCATGCGGGCAGCATGCTCGGAGGCGACGCTGTCGAGCAGCGCGGTGTAGAGCATCAGATGGGCGAGCTTCGGCATGAGCTGCGTGAGCAGGGTGTTCATGTCGGGCTCCACGATGAAGTTATCGTTCAGCGGCTTCACCTCGCTCTCTTGCTCCTTGCTCCTTGCGCCACGTTTCTTCAGATAGTCCTGCGCCTTCTTGGTGACAACGTTGCTGGTGAGGTCGCGTTCATGGTCGCGCTCCAGCTCACTCTCCAAGTCGATGGGCAAGAAGGTCTTGTTGGTGAGTATCTGCGAACCGGCCGACTTAAAGTGATGGTAGATCATCTCCACGCGGTCTATCTCACCAGCGGCGAAGCGGCGTCCCAGCTCCATGGCCATGTCGATGCACTGGCGCACGTTGGGACGGTCGATGAGTTCGGCGTAGTCGCCGCAGACATGATAGCCCAGCTTGCGTGCCTTCTCGGAGACCTTACGCCCGACGGGGTACACCTCAATGTTCTCCTCGCCGATCTCTGCGCTCCAGTCGCGCACGGTGTGCTGCATCATGCGGATGACGTTGGCATTGAAGCCACCGCAGAGCGACGAGTTGCTGGAGAACACCACCAAGGCGATGCGCTTCACGGGACGCTCCTGGTCGTAGATGGTCTGCGCCTCAGCCTCGGCAGCGAGGAATGACTTGAGGATATGCTCCAACATCGTCTCGTAGGGCAGCATGTTCTGGATAGCCACCTGCGCATGGTGTAGCTTCGACGAAGCCACCATCTTCATGGCAGAGGTTATCTTGCGCGTGCTGTTGACCGAGGCAATGCGGCCTTTGATTTCTTTTAAACTTGGCATATCTAAGCCCCCTAAGTTAGGGGGTTGGGGGTCTGAACAAGCGAGCATCAGACCCATTAATGATACTTAGTTAAAGGAGCCTGCGCCTGTTCAGACCCCCTGCCCCCTGACTCAGGGGGTTAACGATAGGTTCCGGCAATGTCGGCCATGACAGCCTCTATCTTATCAGTCGTGGCATCGTCGAGCTTGCCGGCGCCGAGGGTCTCAATGACTTCGGGTGCCGTGGAGCGCAGCTTGTCGAGGAACTGATCCTGACACTCGCGCACCTTGTCGATGGGCACCTCGCGCATCAAGCCGTGCACGCCACAATAGAGGATGGCAATCTGCTCGCCTACGGGCATGGGGCTGTACTGCGGCTGAATGAGCAGCTGATTGTTCTTACGTCCACGGTCGAGC
>JAFUSC010000029.1 GCA_017467705.1 Prevotella sp.
ACAGCCTGCGCCCGGAGTTCGGCGACACGTATTGGTACTACTACTTCTTCGTGGAGGGCATGAAAACGAATTGAAAGTTGAAAGTTGAAAATTGAAAGTTGCTCCGCCTTCAATCTTCAATTTTCAATCTTAGAATTTTCTCCGTTGTGTCGCTGACTCGGAAGCGGTTATCCGTACGATGCGCTGCCAACCATATCACATCGCCCGTTGCATCACAGACAACGAGCGATGTTTTTTAGTTTAACAGGTTCACCTTGTGCTCCATCAGATAGTCATTGATGAGCTTGCGGCCTTTCATTCCAAACGGAATGAACCAGTCGCCCTTCATCACCGGACGCAGGAGAAGCGGGAACCTGACGCGCGAGGCATCCAGATGAGCACAGTCTTTCTCTTTTGAAGGAACAAAGTCCTGCGGCCGTTCAAACGTGCGGACGGAGAGCTTCAGCCCGTCGCTTACCACGTATGTGCCTTCCTCGGGTATGCGCAACTGACGAAGGGGCTGCTCCTTACGGCCGACGATGAGCTGGCCGCGGTCAACAACCAACAAGAAGTCAGCGGCTTCGTAGCACTTACCCACGGCGGCCGTTCCCGACAAGTGCCTGTAGATGTCTTCCACCTGCCGGGCGTTGAAACCATAGTCTTTCAGGATTTCGTAAAGCAAGGGCTCCGACGTGATTTCCTTCGCATCAACCACAAGCCGGTGCTCCGTCTGCGAGATGACGGCCTGCTGTCGTTGCCGGCTGATGGCCTCATCATAGACGGCCAACGCCGAACTGACGTGTGCCGCCGTCTGCTGAATGTTGCTGACAGCTGAGGCGTTGACGGCCAGCAGCTGAGGAATGACGTTCAGCCGTATCTTGTTGCGCACAACGTCATCTTCCAGATTCGTGCTGTCAGTCACATACGGCTGCTGACGCCCGGCCAGATAGGTCTCAATGTCCTGCCGCGAGAGAGCCAGCAACGGACGCAGGATGCAGCCATTGCGGGGACGTATGCCCTGCAAGCCGCGGATGCCCGTGCCACGGATGAGATTCATCAGCACCGTCTCCACGCTGTCGTCCCGATGATGCGCCACGCAGATGCCGTCAAGTCCAAGGTCCTGACGCAGTTGTTCGAAGTAACGGTAACGCAATTGGCGGGCAGCCATCTCGATGCTGACATGGTGCAACTGTGCATATTCGCGTGTGTCAAAATGAGCCCGATGGAGCGTCACGCCCTGTGCCTCGCACAACTGCACGACAAACTGTTCGTCACGGTCGGACTCTGCACCGCGCAGGTGAAAATTGCAATGGGCAGCCTCTACCTTGAAGCCCAGCTCCAGCAGGACGAGCAAGAGCGCCACACTGTCAGCGCCACCGCTCACCGCCACCAGATAATGACCGTCGCCGTGCAACAAGTCATGCTCACTGATATAAGATGCCACACGCTCCTTCACCCCACTACTCCACATACAACACCAAGCCCTTCAGATACTCACCTTCGGGATGATAGATATTAATAGGATGGTCAGCCGGCTGATGCAGCTGATGCAAGATGCGGACACGGCGCCCGGCCAGTGCCGCAGCCGTGAAGACGGCATTGCGGAAATGGTCCTTCGTCACCACCTGCGAACAAGAGAACGTGAAGAGGATGCCACCGGCAGCCATCTTCTCGAACGCCTTTTGATTCAGGCGGGTGTAGCCCTTCAGCGCATTGTGCAGAGCACCACGGTGCTTCGCAAAGGCAGGCGGGTCAAGAATGATGAGGTCGTAAGGTGTACCCCCTGCGACTTCCGAGGGAGCCTGCTCCAGATACTTGAACGCATCCTCACATATCGCCTGATGGCGCGTGTCGCCGGGAAAGTTCAGCCCGACGTTCTGGCGTGTCAGCTCAATGGCCTTGGCTGAACTGTCGACCGAGTGGACCAGCTCAGCACCGCCACGCATGGCATAGACGGAGAAGCCGCCCGTGTAACAGAACATATTGAGCACGCGGCGCCCGTGGGCATACGACTCCAGCAAGGCCCGGTTCTCACGCTGGTCAACAAAGAAGCCCGTCTTCTGGCCGCGCAGCCAGTCAACGCAGAACTTCAGACCGTTCTCCACGGCGACATTGTCGTCGCTGCCCCCCACCAGAAAACCGTTCTCGGGCTCCACGAACGAAAGCGTGCTCTCGCTCTTATAGTAGACGTGGGCCATGCGCTGCCCCATCACGCTGATGAGCTGACGAGCAATCTCATGACGTTGCTTGTGCATGCCCACGCTGTGTGCCTGCATGACAGCCGTCTGTCCGTAGACGTCGATGATCAGTCCGGGCAGCAAGTCACCCTCACCGTGCACCAGCCGATAGGTGTTGCCCTGCGTCTGGTCGGCAATGCCGATGGCCTGTCGCACCCGCAGGGCCGACGCGAGCCGACGGTTCCAGAAATGCTCATCAATGCACTCGTCAGCAAACGACAGCACACGAACCATGATGGAGCCTTGCTGATAGTGCCCCACGGCAATGAACTCACCGTTGCTGTTCAGCACACGCACCACATCACCCTCCTGCACACCGTCGTCAACGTGCTGAATGGCACCCGAGAACACCCAAGGATGATAACGCCGGAGGCTTTCTTCCTTGCCTCGCTTTAGTTGTATATTCTTATATATCATTGGATTTGAGATTTGAGGTTTGAGATTTGAGGTTTATAACTACTGAGGCGGTAGCAATTTCTTCATTCTCCACTAACACATAATCACCTGTTTCCTCTAACCGCAGCAGCTCCTCGTAGAGCCGGATACAGCTCCACGCATCCGTGGCGGCATAGAGCTTCTGCTTGTCCGTGAGCACGTCGTGCTCCCAGTTGGTGAGCTGTTGGCGCTTGCTGATCTTCTGGCCGAAGAAGTTGGCGTAGAGTTTCTGAAGGCTCATGTCTTCAACACCAATCTCGCGCACACGGTCTTGCAAGTCGATGAACAGCCCTTCCTCAAAATCAACCAAGCGATGCAGCTGCATCATGTCATCACGCAGCGACAGGCCCACCTTCGGCACCTCGGTGTCCTCTAACAGCCGCCGCACCGCCGCCGATGCGCCGAGATAGTTGAGCCGGAAGAGGAAACAGATGTCGTGCGCCGACACTTGCAAGAGCGCCACCTGATGCATTTCACCGCGACGGAACGTTGGCCGCGTCTCGGTGTCAATGCCTAATATCGGCTGAGTCAGCAGAAAGCTCACGGCACGTTCGGCCTCACGCTCACTGACCACCACGACAATGCGGCCCTCAAAATGCACCACGGGCAGCTGCGCAATGTCGGCCTTAGGATATTTATTATATAGTTTCTTATTCATCAGTGTTTTCGGTTTGACGCGCAAAGGTACGCTTTTTCAGTCATATATGCAAATATTAAAGGTAGAAATGTGTCATTTACACCTGACGGGAGGCATGTCTGCCAGTGGTACAAAGCACGTGTACTGACGGTACAAGACACATGTACTGACGGTACAAGGCGCGTGTACTGACGGTACAAGGCACACGTACTGCGGCACAACAAGCACGAGCAGAAGTAAACGATTGTGAAAAACTGAATGAAAAACGTAAGAAATAAAAGATTTCTGCACTCTTTGTTTGTGTAATAACGATAAAATTACTATCTTTGCACCTCTAAATGACAATACAGCTATGCCCAAAAAGAAAAAGAAACAGCCCGAGGCAACCTCATTTGCCAGCACAGTGGGCTTCAAGAATATATTTCAGAATGAGCGTCTCAACTTCCTGTTGGGCATCATCCTGTTTTTCTTAGCCATCTATTTTGTACTCTCCTTCGTGTCGTACTTCTCAACCGGAGCGGCTGACCAGACGCTCATTGATAGTCCGCGCCCAGGCGAGACGGCTAACATGAACGGTGAATTTGCCAACTCATGCGGCTCACTCGGAGCTTACACATCCTACTTCTTCATCAAGCAGTGCTTCGGATTGTCGTCGTTCCTCATTCCCGTCTTCCTCGTGCTTGTCTCACTCAGACTGATGAAAGCCTACACGAGCGTAAGCCTGCTCAAGTGGTTTCTGTCGCTTTCCATCATTATGATTTGGACATCAGTGTGTTTTGCGAAGTTGCTCTCGCCTTTCTTCACTGACAGCAGCTTCAATCCGGGCGGCGACCACGGGCTTTACATCTGCCAACGGATAGAGGGAGGTGTAGGTTCGCCGGGACTCACAGCCATACTGGCACTGACAGCCATTGCGTTCCTGACCTACATCAGCGCCGAGACCATCTATTTCATCCGCCGCATACTGAATCCGTCCAAGTTCTTCAACAAAGTGAAGTTCACGGTGGGAGCCGGAACGTCGGACAACGAACATGGAACCACAGACCCGGCATCAGCCGACAACGACCACAACGTGTTTGACGACCCGGAGACGGAGACGCTGGAGTGGAAGAACGAAGAGGGCAACGACGCCCCCACCCCTGCCATGCAGACAGTTGACGACAAACAGGCAAAGGAGCCCAGAGTCAAGCCCGTCAAGACTGACAACAGCATCGACATTGACGTGCAGGAAGCGAAGGCCGAAGAGAAAGCCAGCGGCGACGGACTGGTGCCCGTGGGTGACCAGATGCTGGAGCCATATGACCCCAAGCGTGACTTGGAGAACTACCGTTACCCGACACTCGACCTGCTCAAGGAGTATAACGACGACGGCCGGCCCTACATCGACATGGCCGAACAGAACGCCAACAAGAACCGCATTGTGGAGGTGCTGCGCAACTTCGGCATTGAGATTGACAGCATCAAGGCCACCGTCGGCCCCACCATCACGCTCTATGAGATTACGCCGGCACAGGGTGTGCGCATCTCGAAAATACGCAATCTGGAAGACGACATTGCCCTGAGCCTCAAGGCCATGGGCATCCGCATCATTGCGCCGATTCCCGGCAAGGGCACCATCGGCATTGAGGTGCCTAACGCCAAGGCCAGCATTGTGTCCATGCGCAGCGTGCTCGACACAAAGAAGTTTCAGGAGTCGAAGATGGAGCTGCCCTGCGCCATGGGTAAGACCATCACCAACGAGGTGTTTATGTTCGACCTCGCCAAGATGCCTCACCTGCTCGTTGCCGGTGCAACGGGTCAGGGTAAGTCAGTCGGCCTGAACGCCATCCTGACATCACTGCTCTACAAGAAGCACCCCGCCGAAATGAAGATTGTGCTCGTTGACCCGAAGATGGTGGAATTCTCCATCTACTCAAACATCGACAAGCATTTCCTGGCCAAGGTGCCCGACGACTCGGCATCACCCATCATCACCGACACCACGAAGGTGGTGCGCACGCTCAACTCACTCTGCGTGGAGATGGATGCACGCTACGAGCTGCTGATGGCCGCCGGTGAGCGCAACATCAAAGACTACAACAAGAAGTTCATTGAACGCAAGCTCAATCCCGAGAATGGACACAAGTACATGCCTTACATCGTGGTGGTCATCGACGAGTATGGTGACCTCATCATGACCGCAGGCAAGGAGATAGAGCTGCCCATCGCCCGCATCGCCCAGAAAGCACGTGCCGTCGGCATACACATGATCATTGCCACGCAGCGCCCGACGACCAACATCATCACGGGTACCATCAAGGCCAACTTCCCGGCACGCATTGCCTTCAAGGTGGCACAGGGCATTGACTCGAAGACCATCCTTGACCGCATGGGAGCCAACCAGCTCATCGGTCGTGGTGACATGCTCTTCCTGCAAGGCAACGAGCCCGTTCGTGTGCAGTGCGCCTTTGTTGACACACCCGAAGTGGTGGCCATCAACAACCACATTGCCGCACAGCAAGGCTACATGAGCACCTTCGAACTGCCTGAGCCGATCATGGAGAACGACGGTGACATGGGTGGCGGAGGCAACGATGTGGACATGACCCACCTCGACCCGCTGTTCGAAGATGCTGCACGGCTCATCGTCATGTCGCAAAGTGGTTCCACCAGCCTCATCCAGCGTAAGTTTGCCATCGGCTACAACCGCGCAGGCCGACTCATGGATCAGTTAGGCAAGGCGGGCATTGTCGGCGACCTCAACGGTAGCAAGCCACGTGAGGTGCTGATACAGGACGAGATGACGCTGAACAACCTGCTGAACCAACTACGGTAAGTAAAGGTAAAAAGGTAAAAAGGTAAAAAAGTAAAAAGGTGAGTAAAGGTAAAAAGGTAAAAAGGTAAAAAGGTAAAAAGGTAAAAAGGTAAAAAAGTAAAAAAGTAAAAAAAATAGAAACAATGAGAAGACTGTTATTCATATTATCACTCATCATAGGCCATGTGGCATGGGGCTTTGCACAGCCGAGTGCCCGTCAGGTGCTCAACAAGGCTGCTGAGACGGTCAGCAACAAGCAAGGCGTCAGCGCCAAGTTCACCATCACAAGTGCCAACATCGGTTCCACCAGCGGCACCATCAGCGTCAAGGGCAACAAGTTTCAGGCTACGACGCCCGTGGCAACCATCTGGTTCGACGGAAAGACGCAGTGGACCTACATGAAGAACAACGACGAAGTGAACGTCAGCAACCCCACAGAGGCACAGTTGCAGGCCATCAACCCCTACAACTTCATCAATCTCTATCGCAACGGCTTCAGCTACACCATGACCACCAAGGGCAACGCCTACGAAGTGCACCTGACGGCCACCAACAAGAAGCGCTCCGTGCAGGAGATGTATATCACGGTCAACAAGTCAACCTACGTGCCGACACAAGTGAAGATGAAGCAGACAGGCGGTTGGACCACCATCAACATCAGCAACTTCAAGGCCACGAAGCTCTCTGACAATCTATTCCGCTTTAACTCCAAAGACTATCCACACGCAGAGGTGATTGACCTGAGATGAACAAGGTACAGCTATTCTTCACACTACGCCGCCACATCAACCTAAGCAACAAGCGCCACCCCATGTTCGAGCAGAATCAGGTGGCCAAGGTGTTCGTTTACATCGGCCTCGCCTTCACCGTGCTTTATCTGCTCATGATAGGCACCATGCTTGGCTGGGGCACACGGGGCGGTCACTTCGAACTGTTGTTCGGCATCTTCCCCATCTTCCTGACCATCGATTTCTTCATGCGCTTCGGCATGCAGCAGACACCGGCCATGCTCATCAAGCCCTACATCCTCATGCCCCTGCACAAGATGAGCATCATTGACTGCTTTCTGGTCAACAACATCCTGTCGTCAGGTAATCTCATCTGGCTGGCGCTCTTCCTGCCTTACGTCTTCATCTGCTTCTGCGGCGGGCTGACCTTGGCAGGGGCCGTCGCCATGCTGTTGCTGCTTTACTTCATGATACTTGTCAACAGCCAGTGGTACTTGCTCGTGCGCACACTGGTCAATCACAAGATATGGTGGTGGGTGCTGCCTGCCACGGTTTACCTCTCCCTTTACGGCTATGCCTTTATTGACCCGGAGAAGTGGATTGACACGATGTTCGACTTCTGTGAGGATTATGGCTTTACATGGACGGCAGCACTGGTGAGCCTCGCATTGTTCGTTCTGCTGTTTTTCATCAACCGGCACTTGCAGATGCACTTCGTCCATGAAGAGCTGTCGCGCCACGAGAAGACACAGCTCAAGCATGTCTCTCAGTTCAACTTCCTCAACCACTTCGGACAGATAGGCGAATACCTGAAGCTGGAAGTCAAGAGCACCATGCGCAACAAGACCGTGAAGCAGCGTTTCATTCAGGGCATTGTCATCATCACCATGCTCAGCTGCATGCTTTCGTTCACCGACATCTACGACGGACGTTTCTCCACCAACATCTGGTGCCTCTATTGCTTCGTGTTCTTCGGAGCCGTCAACCTGGTCAAGGTCATGGGGCCCGAGGGTAACTATATTGACCTGCTCATGGTGCACAAGGAGAACATCTACACGCTGCTCAAGGCCAAGTATTACTTCTATTGTGCCATCCTGCTGCTGCCGGCCTTGCTGCTCATCCCCACCGTCGTCTCCGGACGCTTCTCCGTGCTCATGCTGCTGGCTTACATCTTCATCACCGCAGGCCCGGAATACTGCCTGCTGTTCCAGCTGGTCGTCTACAACCGACAGACGTTGCCGCTGAACGACAAGATAACAGGCAAGGGAAACTTCGAAAACTCTCTCCAGCTCGTCATTGAGCTCGTGGTGTTCTTCATCCCCGTGGCTCTCGCGCTCACACTCACGGCCCTGCTCGGTGACGCCGTCGGCTACACCATTCTGCTCATCATCGGTCTGCTGTTCACCGTCACCCACAACTTCTGGCTGAAGAACATCTATCAACGCATGATGAAACGTCGCTACGAAAACCTTGACGGCTTCCACGCCACGAGATAATAAATAAAAGATATAACAGATGTATTTTACAGGAATTATCATTGCTGCCGTAACGTTTCTGACCATTGGTTTCTGGCATCCCATCGTCATCAAGACCGAATATTACTGGGGCACCCGCCCGTGGATTGTCTACCTGCTGATCGGGTTGGCATGTGTCTGTGCCGCCTTGTTCGTCGAGAACATCTACATCTCGTCGTTCCTCGGCGTGTTCGGTGCCTCTGCCTTATGGGGCATCGGCGAACTGTTCTCACAGAAGAAGCGCGTGCAAAAGGGTTGGTTCCCCAAGAATCCCAAACGCGCCCACCTGTATGAGCCCATCGACAAGAATGAGACGCTCTGTCCCGTTCATCACGGACGCACCATCTACCCCGTAGAAGCCAACGACGCTCAACCCTCAACGCTCAACCATGAAGACCCTGCTGATACAAGTCGGAAAGACCACCAATAAGCACTTCGTGGCAGCCATCACTGATTACGCAGAGCGCATCAGCCACTACATGCCGTTCGACATGATGACCATTCCCGAACTGCGCAACACCAAGAGTCTGACCGAGGAGCAGCAGAAGACAGCAGAAGGCACACTCATACTGAAACAATTGCAGCCGACTGACCACGTGGTGCTGCTCGACGAGCACGGCAAGGAGCTGCGCAGCGTCGAACTGGCACAATGGCTTCAGCAACGCCAACAGTCAGCCCGCCGTCTGGTCTTTGTTATTGGCGGCCCATACGGTTTCTCACCTACCGTCTATCAGCGGGCCGACGAACAGCTGTCGCTTTCCCGTCTCACCTTCTCGCACCAGATGATACGCCTCATCTTCACCGAACAGCTCTATCGCGCGTGTACTATTATTAAAGGAGAGCCCTATCACCATGAGTAAGCTCCCCCACCCTCATCTGCGTGATATATAAAAAACGTTAAGCGTCGGCAAATTCTTTCAACTTTCATCTTTCAACTCTCAACTTTTTATTACCTTTGCACCCGCAAAACGAGAACCGGAAGGTTCATTTCATAGACCTTCCTCTCGCTCGAACAAATGAGCAAGCTCTTTGGTTCTCACTGAATCGGAAGGTTGGCAGAGTGATCGATCGCGCTGGACTCGAAATCCGGTATACCCTTTTCGGGTATCGGGGGTTTGAATCCCTCACCTTCCGCCAAAGGAGCCTCACGCTCCGCTTTTCAACAAGAAAGGAACCCCAACGGGTTCCTTTTTTATATGCCTCGGTGCTCCATATACTGCGCCGGCGTGATGCCAACCATTTTCTTGAACGTGCGCTGAAACACGGTACGGTCAGCGAAGCCGCATTGAGAGGCAATGGCGTCATTCCCCAATTCGGGGTGCTAATTTTGACATACAGAGACAACGTCTGGATTATATTTTTATAGGGAAATCGTGCGCGGTTTGGAAAAGTTTTCGTAACTTTGCAGCCGAAAGAGCACTTAAACGCGAGATCATGACAACAAGACGCGAGAAATCGAAGCCGCAAATCCACTCAGTCCAAGGGGACGCTTCACATGCGAAGAACAAGCAACAGGAAGCGGCGACGGATGCACCCGTAAAGAAGGAAGAGCATAACATTGCCTTCGAGGCGGGCAAGTTCTGTCTTGACATCGCAAAACTGATATTCGGCGGTGTCATCCTCGCAGGAATCATGCAACAGGGCATAGAGTTCAACTCGCTGTTCCTTACAGGACTGAGTGTTGTACTGTTGTTCGTCGTGTTCGGCTTCTACCTAATCAAGAAATCAAACAAAAAGAAATAGGAGGTAACAATTATGACACTGACATCGTTTTTCTTGGTCGTAGGTATTATCGGCCTTGTGGCGTTCATCGGAACCATCATCTATTTTCATCATCAGGAAATGATGCCGAAAGGAAACTGACCCACGACGGGGCGCACAATGCCCCATCCTTTGATTCATCTGCCGCCGAGGCTCCGCAAGGAGTCCCGGCGGCATCCATTTGATGCTTGTTTCGGGTGAAAAAGATATCACTTTACAATAGTAAACGATGGTTCTTTTCACGCGAAACAACCATCGTTTCAAATGCAAAAGAGTATCTTTTTCAAGAAAAGTTACAATGGCAGGGTCATGACGAAGCGGGCACCGGCGGTGTAGGTGGTGTCGAGCGTGACATTGCCGCCCATCTTCTGGGCCAGCACGCGGGCAATCGGCAGGCCGATGCCTGTGCCGTGGGTGTACTCGTCCAGCTGGACAAATTCCGCAAAGATGTTCTCGGCCTGGTCGGGCGGTACGCCTATGCCCGTGTCTTCAACCGTGAAGATAAGGGTCTGGGCGCTGGCCTTCACGCTGAGCACCACGCTCGCCTTGTCCGTCGGCACTGCCCTATGGCTGTAGGCCAGCGGGTGGGTGAACTTCCGTGCATTGTCCAACAGCAACGTCAGCGCCTTGACTGCATGCTTCTGCCACGAGCGAGGCAACGTGCAAGGCCGAATCACGGCGCCCAGCCAGCATATTAGCACTGTATTTCGGCAAGAGGTAACGCCCGATGTTCTCGAGGTCGTTCTTATAGGCATTGCTCAGCATGAACTCATCGAGCCGTTCAAAGTTGCGGGCTACCTCGGCATAGCGTCCGGTCAGCATCAGGTACTCGTTGTTGTTGACGATGCTGGCCAGCTGCTTGGCGGTATGGGTCTGCTGATACAGGCTGTAGGCATGCTCGGCATCATCACGCTTGCCTTCGGCGAGGGCCAGCATGGCTTTGCTGTAGTTGATGTCAGCGCTCATCTCGTCCAGAAACACCGTATCGCGCTCTGCGCTGTTGTCAGCCATGACGTATATCGAGTCTTGCATCCTGAGCCACGGTTCTACCTTGTCATACTGTCCTTTGTGCAAATAAGCCTTGGCAATGGCGTTCATGGTCTTCTGGCACTCGCGCATATCTAACGGATCGTGATGATTGACCAGACGGGTGTGTATGCCCTTCACCGACTTCTGGAAACTGATGGCTGCCGAGTCTTCCTGATCCATATACAACTGGCTTTCACCCATGATCTGCGCGATGTCGTGATGGTCGGTAAAGGTGGTGTAGCCTATGCTACGCAGCCGCTTGTCGGCAGTATTCGCCTCACGCAATGCCCGGTCGTAGCGGCGCATGTCACACAGCATGCGGATATAGTTGTTGTAGGCATATACGTACGACTCTATATCGGTCTCCGTCTTCATATTCGACATTTGCAAACCGCCGATTCTCGCATTGGGAATCGGCGGTTTGCAAAAGGGGTAGTGAAAACAAGGGATTGACGACCGTTCACTGAACGACCTTGAACCTGACGCGGAAGGTGCGCTCGTGCTCATCCCAATTGGTGCCGAGCAGCGTGAACTGGCCTATCTGTGACGTGGAACGCACATGCTTGCCGATGCAGGGGCAAACGTCGTAATCGCCGATGCGGACAAGGCGGATGGTGTCACTGACATCCTCAGGCAGGCGGTCAGGTGAAATGCCCTCAGGCAAGGTGTCCAGCGTTACGTCCTCAAACGTGACGGGCAGGTCTTCGTCAATGAGCTCGTTCATGCGCCGCTCTATCTCCTTCTCGTCCTGCCGTGACGGCTTGCGCGCGAGCCGGAAGCTCATCTTGCTTTTGCGCCGCTCGATGTGGGCATTGAAGGAACGCTCACAACCGAACATCCGCACCATGGTCTGATTCAGCAGATGCTCCGCCGTGTGTGCGGGAGGGAACTCATCCTTGTTGTGCTCGTTCAGTATCATGACGTTCGTTTCATTTTCAGCACACAGGCACCATTGCTGTTCAACTGCAAGGCTACGCAACCGTCTTTCTGCAACTGAAGGCTCTGTTTGCTGCCATTCAGCAGGTCAGTGGCTGTGTATTTCTTTTCTATGACGCCCAAGTAATCAAAGGCATGGGCGGGAATGTTGACACCGATGCTGACGGGGCGGTCGTCGAAGTTGACGGCCAGCAGCAGCAGCTCGCTGCCCGCCTTGCGCAGGAACACGTACTGACGGTCAAGATGTGCGTTGGCATACATCAGGTCAAAGAAGAGTCCTTCGGTGATGGCCTTCTCGCCGTGGGCAATGGCAAACACCCGCTTGTAGGTGTCGTAAAGCTGCTGCTCACTATCGGTCAGCGTCTTCCATGCTGCGCGGCAGACGGTGTCAATGCTCCAGTAGTCAAAAATAGTGGTACGTCCGTCGTGGCCGCTGAAGCCTTCGCTGTCCATGCCCCGCTCACCATACTCTTGACCGAAGTAAAGCATAAACGGATTCTGCTGCATGAGCACGCTGGCCACGAGCCCGGGCACGCCTTTGCTGCCGTCGGCCACAAAGAAGTCGGAGGCCACACGCTGCTCGTCATGATTCTCTAAGAAGTAGAGCATGTGCTGACGAATATCGTCGGTCTGCTGCCATGCATGACTGATGGCCGATGCCGATGTCTGATGACGCATGACAGCACGCATGGTGTCATACATGCCGACCTTGTCGTACAGGTAATCGAAGCCGCTGCTGATGTAGTGACGATACTCTGCGGGATTATAGACCTCGCCGATGAACTGCACGTTCGGGAACTTCTTGCGCACCTTGGCGGTGGCATAGGCCCAGAACTCGGCAGGCACCATCTCAGCCATGTCGCAGCGGAAGGCATCAACATCCTTCGCCGCCCAGAAGAGCAGGATGGCAGTCATCTTCTTCCACGTGGAAGGAATGTCGGAGGAAGAAGGCAGATGGAAGGAGGAAGGGGTCTGTCCGGCATAGTAGTCAACGCCGTAGTTCAGCTTGACCGTCTCATACCAGTCATTGCGCCCGGGCGCATTATTAAAGAGGTCATTGCCCGTAGCCTTGGCCGGCACTTCCTCGTAGGGGTTCTCTGCACCGTGATAGAGGTCGAAGTAAGGCGTGAACGGCTCACCGGGACAGTAGTAGAAATTGTTTTGCCGCGAAAAGCCCTGAGTGGGGTCG
This sequence comes from Prevotella sp., assembly GCA_017467705.1. GTDB lineage: Bacteria > Bacteroidota > Bacteroidia > Bacteroidales > Bacteroidaceae > Prevotella. The sequence continues at coordinate 13,240 of JAFUSC010000029.1, forward strand.
TCGCCCTGTCCCAAGTCCTGCACGCCACGGGGACGCACGATGCTGTGATACTCACGGGCCACGTGGTTAGGCACGAAGTCGAGCACGACCTTCAGGCCGGCTTTGTGCGTGCGCTCAACGAGCTGTTCAAACTCCTCCATGCGTTTGTCGACATGCACGGCCAGATCAGGGTCGATGTCGTAATAGTCGACAATGGCATAAGGTGACCCGGCGAGGCCTTTCACAACGGCGGGATGGTTACGCGGAATGTTGTAATGCCCGTAGTCTGTCTGCGTGGCATGGCGTATGACGCCCGTGTACCACACGTGCGTCATACCCAGTGCCTTCAGCTGCCGCAGCACCTGCGGCGTAAAGTCGTTCAGTTTTCCACAACCGTTTTCGGAAATCGGACCGTTCGGCTGACGTGATGTATTGCGGTTGCCGAAGAGTCGTGGCAACACTTGGTAGATGACAATCTTACCCGATTCCATGAGCCGAGACTTCCTTGTTGATTTTTGCAATCATGCCCTGAAGTGCCTTGCCGGGACCACATTCCGTGAAGTCGTCGGCACCGTCGGCTATCATGTTCTGCACGCACTGTGTCCAGCGCACGGAGCTGGTCAGCTGTGCAATGAGGTTCTGCTTGATTTCAACAGGATCGGTATGCGGCTTGCCGTCCACATTCTGGTAGACGGGCCACAGCGGTTCCTTGATTTCGGTCTTCTCGATGGCTGCCTGCAGTTCGTCCTTGGCGGGCTGCATCAGGGGAGAATGGAACGCGCCGCCGACCTTCAGCGGCAGGGCACGCTTGGCACCGGCAGCCTTCAGTTGTTCGCAGGCTTCGTTGATAGCCTCCACGTTTCCGCTGATGACCAGCTGACCGGGGTTATTATAGTTGGCACAAACCACCACGTGACCGTCGCGGTTGATGCCGGCACAGATTTCTTCCACTTTCTCGTCGGGCAGTCCGATGATGGCTGCCATCGTTGAGGGCTGAGCCTCGCAAGCCTTCTGCATAGCCATGGCACGGGCATAGACCAAACGCAGGCCGTCTTCAAACGACAGGGCACCGGCAACAGTCAGAGCAGAAAACTCACCCAGAGAGTGACCAGCCACCATAGAGGGTTTGTTCTCTTCAGGATGCTCTGACGGAGTAGCACAGAGGGCTGAGATAACAGAGTGCAGGAATACAGCGGGCTGTGTCACCTTCGTCTGCTTCAGGTCCTCGTCCGTTCCCTCAAACATGATGTCAGTAATGCGATAGCCTAAAATATCATTGGCTTTCTCAAATAATTCTTTTGCAGTTGCGTTGTTGTCATACAAGTCTTTGCCCATTCCTACGAACTGGGCTCCCTGACCGGGGAAAACAAATGCTTTCATACTTTTTTATTAATCTTGAAATATAATCTTAATCTTTCTTGAGCGGCACGGTGAAGCTGAACGTTGAGCCTTCGCCGAGCACTGATTCCACCATGGCATCGCCACCGTTCTTGCGGGCAAAGTCCTGACAGAGCTGCAGACCCAGTCCGGAGCCTTCCTCACCACCTGTACCGTAGGTGGTCTCTCCCTTGTGGAAGATGGAATCAATACGCTCCGGCGCAATACCCACACCGTGATCCTGCACGCAGATACGGGCAAAGTCGCCCTCATGCTTGCAATACACGTCAATGCTCTTCCCCTCGGGTGTGAACTTGATGGCGTTTGAGATAAAGTTACGGATGACGGTCTTGATCATGTCATTGTCAGCATGCACCATGAGTTTCTCGTCGGCAGGAATGTAGCTGAGCTTGATCTTCTTCATCTCGGCAATCATCATGAAGATGTCGACCACACCAGGTATTACCTCGTCCAGATCGAAGTCTTGATACACCACGTTCAGACGTCCGGTCTGGCTCTTGGTCCACTTCAGCAGATTGTCCAGCAGGTCGTGTGCCTCTTCCGTCTCACGGTTCGCCTTGTCAAGCAGCTCAAAGATTTCCGGCCCCACCGTTTCGGGTGAGATGACGCTGACGGCGAGATTGAGCACCATACGTATGCTGGCCATCGGTGAGCGCAGGTCATGCGCAATGACAGAGTACATCTTGTCGCGGTTTGAGATGGTGCGGCGCAACTCTTCGTTCTGCCGCACAATGATGCGCTTGGCAGCAACCAGACTGATCTGCTGCACGACGCGCATGACCAGCTCATCCTTGTTAAACGGCTTCGTCAGGAAGTCATTAGCTCCCACTTGGAAACCATGCACCAAGTCGCTCGGATTGTTCAGTGCCGTCAGGAAGATGATGGGAATGTCGAGTGTTTCGGGGTCCTTTTTCAGAATGACTGCTGTGTCGAAACCTGAAATGTCAGGCATCATCACGTCCAGCAGAATCAGGTCAGGGTGTTCCCTCTTGGCCACCTCTATACAAGCATTGCCGCAATTGGCAGTGCACACCTGAAATTTCTCATTGGTCAGCAATATCTTCAATAGCAGCACATTGCTCACCACGTCATCTACAATGAGGATTTTATAATCACTCCGGTTTATTTTCGACTCTAAGCTGTCACCCAGTTCCATAATTCTCTTTCGTTAGTGAATGGAAATTTTCTGCAAAAGTACACATTTCATCCGAAAACACCAAATTTTCAAGTAATAACTTTGCATTTTAGCCTAAAGGGAGAACAAAAACAAGCCTGTCGGAGCATTACCGACAGGCTTATGATGGTAGTGAAGCCGTTAAAATCTGCGGCCACGAAATCTCATTAGAAGTTATAACCAAGCGTGAGCATGGCGTGATGACGGTCGTTCTTCACCTCGACGTCAGCAGGCAGATTGATGTCGCTGCCCGTGAACGGCAGGAACTGACCCTTCTGCGTGGCATACTGGTAAGCCAGATCAACAGTGAACTTGTCAAGCGAGAAACCGAGACCGGCAGTGATGCGGCTGGTAGCATCCCAGTTGACGTAGTCAGTGACTGACGAATCGTAGTTACCGAACGAGGAGACGTCAACACCCCTATAGGCATCTTTCACGTACATGGGCGACACGTAGTTGTAACCCAAGCGCACAGCGATGCTGGGATCAGGACGGAACTCCATGCCAAGCTTCAGTGTCGAGACACCTTTCAACGTTTGACGGATGTGATTGTTCATTTCGACATCCGAATCAGAATAATCCGAATAAGAGGAATGACCGGTCTTGATGCGGGCATCGGTAGCACTGTAGTCAGCATATTCATAAGTAGCACCGAGGGCTATCTGCGAGCCGATGGTATGGCCCAGGCTGACACCGAACTTCCACGGGGTGCGGAACTCGTACTCATTAGAGCCTTCACGTCGGCCGTTGTCGTAAATCTGGTCATTCAGATGCAGCGTCGTGTAGTTATAAGTCTTGATGTCGTAGAATGTCGGCGTGTGCACATAGAGTCCCATGCGGAAAGGCGAGAACTCCACCGGACGGAAGATGACACCGAACTTGAAGTCGACACCCGTACCGTCAATGTCACGGTCGTCGGTGAGCGTGGCGGTGTTCAAACCCAGCTCGTTGCCCTGTACCTGCTCATCGTAGAGGGTGCGGCACTGATAGTCAATGTTGTAGACACCGATAGAACCTCCCAGATAGACCCGGTTGTTGATGTTGCCGCTGATGTTGAAGTTAAACTCACTCATGTAACCCGTAGCACCACGGTCAAAGGCGTACTGCTCACCATAGAACGGCATGGCATCCGTGTTAAACGAACCGTCGGGCAAGATCAGCCCAGTGTCGTAAAGCGACTCATGGTAGAGTGCATCAGCCTGACTGTAGGTGAGGTCGTCGTCACGGCGAATGAGGCCGTTGCGGAACTTGTCATACGTCAGCTTTGACTGCGAAGCGCCTTCCAACTGGTCAACCACACGCAAGATCTGGTTGAAGTTGCGATGCTTATTGTAGTTGAAGCCCACGTTGAGGAATGACTGCTTCTTGCCGCTGGTGTTGGAACTCCAGACGAAGCCCGCCTGGTCGAACGACACGTTGGTCTTGTTCGTGTTGGCGAAGCTCTCTGCCTCAGCCTGCGACACCACACCCAGCGTGGCCCTGAACTGCGAACTGCGGAAGAGTCCGATGCCGGCAGGGTTGGTCTGCATGGTGCTCAGGTCTGCACCCAGTGCCTCCATGGCGCCGCCCATACCGACGTAGCGTGCCGTTCCCGTGAGGTCAGGAGTAGCCAGATTTGCAATCTCGTATGTTTCCTGTGCAGCGGCAGGCATCACCGATGCCGCAACAAGCGCTGCTAAAAATATCTTCTTCATCTTGATTTGAGATTTGAGATTTCAACTTTCAATTTTCAACTTTCAACTTTCAATTTTCAATTTTCAACTTACCTGTGTCTGCCGAAGCCGCCACCACCGCCGCCACCGGAACCGCCACGCGAGCCGCCGAAGCTGCCGCCACCGCCGCCGTTACCGCCACGAGAACCGAACGAGCCGGAATTGGTGTTGGTGCGCGGAGCTGAATAGGTATTCGTGTTCGTATTCGGCGTATAGGTATTGGTACGCGATGCGCCGAAGGTGCCACGTGATGTCCGCGGAGTAGTCGTGGTCGTGGTCGTGCGGGTCCGTGTGTTGCCGAACGTGGAGCGCGGTGTCTGACGGGTTGCGCCATAGTACTCTACGCCGTGACGCACATGGGCTGTCTGCGGATAATAGTGTGTATGATAGCCACCGTACCACCCTCCGTAATAGCGGGGACCATACCATGCGTACCAGTCATTCCAACCGTAGCGGTAGTAGGGATATGACCACCCCCAGCCATAGTACCAGGGATTATACCAGCTGCCATAGTAGCCGTAGCCATAGCGGTAAGGCCCGTACCAGCTGTCATAATACCAAGGTGAATACCACGACATGCTGCGACCGGCGTTATAACCGGCCCAGAACTCTTCGCTGGGCGAGTAGTCGTCGAAGCGGCTCATGCGGCTGGTGTAGCGGTAGTCGTCAGGCTCTATGTAAGTGGAGTCAGGATAAACCCCAGCGATGCCATCGAAACTAATCGTGTCATTGCCCAGCGAATCGATGACCTGATAATAGCTGCCTCTGCGGTTATACTCATCCACACTTCGCTGCGAACCGATGTAGTAGGTCTCACGGGGCATGCCATACTCGCGCTCCGTCTGTTCTGCCAGTTCCTTGGTGGGAACAAAGTACATGTCGTCCTGAGCCGAAAGCTGCAGCGGCAGGCCGACAGCAATGATTGATAACATGATTAACTTCTTCATATTCCTAATAGTTTTATTGTTTCACGATGCAAAAATAGTTATAATTTTAGTGCAAAATTAAGGAAAAACCCTAAAAGGCGGTAGGTTTTTCCCTATTTTTTTATACTTTTGCCCCAAAATTAACACTTGACATGAAATATTTTGAAGTAAAATTCACCATTGTGTGCCCTGCCGACAGTCTGATGCAGGATGCGTGCGACTTGCTGGCAGCCTTGGCTGGCGAGGCAGGATTCGAGACGTTTGAAGAGTCAGAGCAAGGCTTGACGGGCTATGTGCAGCAGGCACTCTTTGAGCGCGACGTGCTGGATGCAGCACTCAGTGACTTTCCCATGTCCGACGTGGTCATCACTTACGACGTCAGCGAGGCCGAGGACAAGGACTGGAACGAGGAGTGGGAGCAACAGGGGTTCGACCCCATCACCGTGGCAGACGGACGGATTATCATTCACGACGGGCGTCACCTTCCCCCCAACCCTTCACCACTCACCACTCACCCTTCACCACTCACCACTCACCACTCACCCCTCACCACACCCCCTTCACCACTCACCACTCACCACTCCCCCTCGACCCTCAACCCTCACCCCTCAACCCTCATCGAGATTGACGCGAAGCTGGCTTTCGGCACGGGCAGTCACGAAACCACGCGCATGATGCTGGAGTCGCTGTTAGCGTCGCGCCCGTTCACAAGCGTGCTCGACTGCGGCACGGGCACGGGCATCCTCGCCATTGCAGCCATCAAGCTGGGGGCCGACCACGCCACGGGCTACGACATTGACGAGTGGAGTGCTGACAACGCCCGCCACAATGCTGTCATCAACGGGGTTGACAGTCAGTTCACGCCGCTCTTGGGCGATGCCACGGTGCTCGATGGTATGGATGAGACGTTCGACGTGGTGATGGCCAACATCAACCGCAACATCCTCATCAACGACCTGCCGCGTTTCCGCCGCCGCATGCACACGGGCAGTGTGCTGCTGCTCAGTGGTTTCTATAACGAGGACATCCCTTTGCTCACAGAAAAAGCGGAGTCGCTGGGACTCCGCTTGTCAGCAGAACGCCATGAAGGGGATTGGGCCTGCCTGAAGTTTATCTGTTAAGACCTTACGACCGTTGCATCTCACGCAGCAGCTGTTGCTGTCGTTCACTGAGCGACTGCGGCAGCTGCACGTTGTATGTCAGGATGAGGTCTTGCCCCCCCTGTCCCTTGCCACGCAGACGGACCTTTGTGCCGGGTTGGGTGCCGGGCTTGATCTTCAGCTTCACACGCGACGTGCCGATGTTCACCATCACGTCACCACCCAGCAGGGCGGTATACATGTCGAGCGTGACCGACGCATGCGACTCTGCCGGCTGTGAGAACGGCTGACGCGACGAGCGGCGGCCACTGCCAGCACCGAAGAGACTCTCAAAGAACGACGAGAAGCCCCCACCCTGTCCGGTGAAGCCACTGAAGTCGAAGCCCTCAAACGGGTTGCCTCCACTTCCACCGCTGCCACTGCCGAAGCCACCAAAGCCTCCGGCACCGCCACCGCCGCCAAAGGCTTCGGCCTGACGCCACTGCTCACCATACTGGTCGTACTTGGCGCGCTTGTCGGGATCGCCAATCACATCGTAAGCCTCTGACAACGCCTGAAACTTAGCCTTGGCTTTCGGGTCGTCAGGGTGAAGGTCAGGGTGAAACTGCTTGGCACGCTTCAGATAGGCCTTCTTAACGTCTTTCTGCGGAATGTTCTTGTCAACACCCAGAATCTTATAATAATCTACAAATGCCATAATATTTTTACCTTTTATATTTTACTGATTTAACAGCAAAATCCGTGCCGATGTTTGGTCATGTCAAAATTAATTCGTACTTTTGCCGAAAATAATAACAGAAAAATGAAAAAAAGAATCTTTACGCTTAGCATCATTTTGCTATGTACCACCATTTGCATTATGGCACAAGACAAGAAAGTAACCTTACACATCATTGAGACCAGCGACGTCCATGGTGCCTTCTTCCCTGTCGACTTTTTTGAAAACAAACCGTTAGAGGGTTCCATGGCGCGCGTCAGTACCTACGTCAACCGTCTGCGTCAGCAGCATGAGGGCAATGTCATCCTGCTCGACAACGGTGACATCCTGCAAGGACAGCCCACTTGCTACTACAACAACTACATCAAGACCGATGTGAAAAACGTTGCTGCCGAGGTCATCAACTACATGCGTTTCGATGCCGAGACCTTCGGCAACCATGACGTTGAGACGGGACATGCCGTCTACGACAAATGGATTCGTGACGTGGAGTGCCCGATGCTCGGTGCCAACATCATCGACACCGCGACGGGGAAGCCCTACGTTGCGCCTTACGCCGTCATTGAGCGCAGCGGTGTGCGTGTGGCGGTCATCGGCATGCTGACACCGGCCATCCCTAACTGGCTCAACGAAGCACTATGGAGCGGACTGCGATTCGAGGAGATGGTCAGCTCAGCCCGTTTTTGGGTCAACTACGTCAAGGAGCACGAGCACCCTGACCTGATCTGCGGTCTCTTCCACAGCGGATGGGATGGCGGCATTGCCACGTCACACTATGACGAAGACGCATCGAAAAAGGTTGCCGAACAGGTGGAAGGTTTTGACATCATCTTCTTCGGCCACGATCATACGGAGCATAACGTCACGACCGACCGCGGCGTGCTCTGCCTGGACCCGTCGTGCAACGCCATCAAGGTGGCCGACGCCACGGTGGAGCTGACGCAGCAGGCTGACGGCCACTGGCATGTCACCAAGAAGGAAGGACGGATAGTCGACATCAGACGCGAAGCCATTGACGAGCAGTTCGTCCGTCACTTCCAGCCGGCCATCGACAGCGTGAAGGCTTACGTTGACCGCCGCATCGGATTCTTCACACGTCCCATCCGCACACGTGACTGCTTCTTCGGTTCAGCACCCTTCACCGACTTTATTCACAACTTGCAGCTGAAGATCACCGGCGCTGACGTCTCGTTCAATGCCCCGCTGTCGTTTGACTCGAGCATTGAGGCTGGCGACGTCTATGTGCGCGACATGTTCAAGCTCTACCGCTACGAGAACCAGATATACGTCATGCGCATGACGGGCGAAGAGATACGCAAGCATCTTGAAATGAGCTACGATCTGTGGGTCAACACCATGCAAAGCCCTGACGACCACATCATGCTGCTCAGCGAAGCAGCCCAGAACGACATGCAGCGCTACGGATTCAAGAACCTGACGTTCAACTTCGACTCTGCCGCCGGCATTGATTACGAGGTGGACGTCACCAAACCCGACGGACAGAAGGTGCACATCCTGCGCATGTCCAACGGTGAACCTTTCGACGAAGCCAAATGGTACAAGGTGGCACTGAACAGCTATCGCGGCAACGGCGGCGGCGAACTGCTGACACGGGGTGCAGGCATCCCCAAGGACTCGTTGAACAGCCGCATCATCTACATGAGCGAACTGGATCAGCGCTACTACCTGACGCAGGAGATTGAGCGTCTGGGGACGCTGACACCTGAAGCCAACAACAACTGGCGTTTCGTGCCTTCAGCATGGGCTGAGCCGGCACTGCGCCGCGAAAGGAAACTGATATTCGGAGAATAAGGAATAGGAATGAGATACTTTGTATTCTGTCAGGACGAACTGCTGCTGGAGCGGACGGCCGACGGCTACACCATCCCGCAGGGTGACGAGCCGCCTACGGAGCTGAAGCCGTGGACCCACGTGCTCAACGTCGACGACGACAAGGCCTACCGCATCGAGCAGCCCCTGCCGACCACTGACAGCGCAGTGATGTGCGGGCTGCGCAAGAGTTTCTATAAGCTGTCAACGGAGGAATACCTGAAGGCAGGCAAGTGCCACGAGTTGCTCTATTGGGACCAGAACACGCGCTTCTGTGGCGTGTGCGGCGGCACGATGAAGATGCACACTGACATTTCCAAGCGTTGCGAACAATGCGGCAAGGAGGTCTGGCCCCAGCTGGCCACAGCGGTCATCGTGCTCATCCACCGTGGCGACGAGGTGCTGCTGGTGCATGCCCGCAACTTCCGCACTGACTTCTACGGACTGGTGGCGGGCTTCGTCGAGACGGGCGAGACGCTGGAACAGGCCGTTCACCGTGAGGTGATGGAGGAGACCGGCATCAAGATCAAGAACCTGCGTTACTTCGGCAGTCAGCCGTGGCCCTACCCTTGCGGACTGATGGTCGGCTTCCATGCTGACTATGCCGACGGCGAGATACACCTGCAACGCTCAGAACTCTCGAAAGGGGCATGGTTCAACCGCCACAACCTGCCGACCATTCCCGAAAAGCTCAGCATCGCCCGCATGCTCATTGATGCTTGGTTGGAAAGTGGTGGAGGGTTAAAGGTGGAGGGTTAAAGGTGAAGGGTGAACCGGTCTGCATCATTCAGCACGCGGAAGCGCTCACGCATGGTGCGCAGCTTGTCAAGGTCAAGGTCTACGGTCAAAGCCTGCTCCGTCTGCTGACAACGGCTGACGATGTCGCCACGGGGAGACACGACGACGCTTTCACCCACATAGTGCGAATACGGGTCATCACCCACCCGGTTGACACCGATGAGGTAAGCCTGATTCTCAATGGCACGTGCCTGCGTCAGCACCCGCCACGCCGTCTGACGCGACTCGGGCCAATTGGCCACCACCACGATGGCATCGAACGGCTGTTCCTGCGTGTAGCGGCTCCACACGGGGAAACGCAGGTCGTAACAGGTGACTAACAGGAACCGCCAGCCGCCATATTCCACGACCGTGCGACCGTTGCCGGCAGTGTAGAAACGGTCCTCATGACCATAGGAAAACAGGTGATGCTTGTCATAATGGCTCACACCCTCGGGCGTGCAGAAGTAGGAGCGGTTGCGGAAAGTGCCGTCACCGTCCACGACAGCCAACGAGCCACAGACAGCACACCGATGCGCTTGGGCCGTCTGCTGCATCCACGCCTTAGCAGGGTTTTCCGACTCAGGCAAGGCAATGCCCTGCGGCTCCGTGGCAAAGCCCGTGCTCCACATCTCGGGCAACACATAGAGATCACTGCCTGCATGCCGCGCAAGCAGCTCGTCAGCACGCCTGATGTTCGCATCAACGGCAGCCCACTGAATGTCTGTCTGTAGCAGAGTAACTTTCATAACGGGTGCAAAGGTAATGAAAACCAACGGCAACGCCAAATATTTAAGGGTTGAAAATTGAGGAGTTAAGGAGTTAAAGGAGTTAAAGAATATGCAAAAGAAGATCAACATCACCATCATGGCACTGGCAGTGACGTTCACGTTGCTGCTTGCAGGCTATGCGTGGTATACCCATAAACCTCAAACCTCAAATCTCAAACCTCAAATCTCAAACCTCAACCAGCTCCTCGCACACCGCCATGCCACCATTGACTCGGCCCTGAACGTCCGCCGTCACTTCAGGTCGGAAATGGCTTACTATCTCCGCACGCACCTCTCCGACGACGACGAATACGCCCTGATTGCCCGCCGTAACCGTGAGAACGACAGCATCATCAACTGTCTGCTGAGCGAGCGGCAGACAGTGAGCATCAACCCGTTCCGCAAGAGCGCCCCCGTCGTCAGAGACCTCACCATCATTGCCATGGGCGGCTACTGGAACCTCAAGGGCTGGCATCACGGCATGCCCCCGCAGCAGCGAGGACTGCTGTTCGACGAGGACGGTGCCTACGAGGGGAAGGTCGACGAACTGTTCTGGCCCGTCGGCCTCGGCACCTTCCGCGGCTATGACGGCAGCATCTACGAGGGCGAATGGGTGGACGGACGCCGACACGGAAACGGCTATCAGCTCACACCCGGCAAGAACATACAGGTGGGCGCATGGCTGGCCAACGTCTACAAAGGCGAACGTCTGAAGTTCACCGAGGAGCGCATCTACGGCATTGACATCTCCCGTCATCAGCACGACATCGAAGGACACTACTACCCCATCAACTGGAAGACGCTGCGCATCACCAGCCTCGGCGTGCACAACGACAAGAACGTCGTGGGCGGCAAGACCGACTACCCCATCTCCTTCATCTACATCAAAGCCACCGAGGGAACCACCATCACCAACAGCTACTACAGCACAGACTACAAGCAGGCCCGTGCCCACCGGTTCCGCACCGGAGCCTATCATTTCTACTCCACCACGTCGCCCGCCGCAGAGCAGGCACGCCACTTCCTGGCGACGGCCATCTTCAGCCACGGCGACCTGCCGCCGGTGCTCGACATTGAACCCTCCGACGAGAAAGTCACGGCCATGGGCGGCAAGGAGAAGCTGCTGGACGAAGTGCGCATCTGGCTGGAAGTGGTGGAACAGACCGTCGGCGTGCGGCCCATCCTCTACGTCAATCAGCACATCATCAACACCTACTTCGACACGGCCCCCGACCTGCTGCGCGACTATCCCGTCTGGATGGCCCGCTACAGTGAGTACATGCCGAACGTCAAGCTCGACTTCTGGCAGCTGTCCATGACGGGCATCGTCACAGGCATCACCAAGCGTGTCGACATCGACGTGTTCAACGGCTACCGCGAACAGTGGCAGACATTCATCAACACCCAAACCATCCCATAAACACCCATAGAGTGCACTGTGAAAACGTTATTCCGCCTATTCCTGATGCTCTGCCTCATGGCAGGATGCACGCACACGAGCCACCATCCGCAGCTCGTGGCAGTGGACAGTATGCTCACATCCCAACCCGACTCCGCCCTGACGCAACTGAAAAAGATCCTTCCCTCCTTTGGGGGGACAGAGGGGGGCGCCTCCTTCGGGGGGATTGAGGGGGGTGCCTCCACTGCCGACCGCATGTATTATTACTTGCTGCTGGCCGATGCCTGCAACAAGTGCTACGACACGCTGCCCTCCGACAGCATCATGCACGCCGTGGCCGACTACTACGACCGTCACGGCACCGCCAACGAACAGGTACGCGCCCATTACCTTCTCGGCTGCACCTACCGCGACATGGGCGAAGCACCCCAGGCCCTCGACTGCTACCACACCGCCATCAGCCGCGCCGACACCACAAGCAAGGATTGTAACTACAGGCTGCTCATGAGTGTCTATGGACAGATGGCTGATATCTTCCATAAACAGAACTTGCCAAAAGATGAAATCTGGGCATTGGAACAATCCGGCCAATGCGATTTGAGAATTGGTGACACAATTGGATATATCAGAAGTCAAGAGCTAAGAGTTAGGCCATACACATTATTAGGAGATACAGCAAAAGTATTTGAAACAATAAAGAAAACAAAAAGTTTGTATATAGAACATGGAAGCCTGTATTTGGCAATACGTGAGAACATCATTCCTATTTACTACAGTGTTGAAAGAGGCGAACTTGACCAAGCACGAACATTGATGCAGGAATATGAAAAGGGCTCTCTGCTCTTCGACGAGGAGGGCAACATAGCCAAAGGACGAGAAGCCTATTATTTTATTAAAGGAACCTATTATATAAAGAAGAACCGATTGGACCCTGCTGAGCATTATATGCGCAAGTTATTGAGAGCTGGGAATGACGTCGATGCCTATCGTGGCCTACTTACAGTATACAAACAACGTAAAAATGCCGATTCCATCATTAAGTATGCCCGTCTGTATGAAGATGCCATTGACACTTTGAATAATCAACGACGTACAGAGACTATCGGCCAGATGTCTTCCATGTATAACTACCAGCGCTATCAGCTGAAAGCCGAACGTGAAGAGCAACGTGCAAACCGCATCAAGTGGACGCTTGCAGCAGTACTCCTGTTAAGCCTTATCCTTATGGCCATGGGATTGTCCTTGTATCGCAGGTTCAGGGCAAAGAAACTGCACGAACTGTCACAGTTGCATACAAATTACATACAGGCACAGGCAGAGTGCATCAAACAGCAAGAGGAGCTATTGCTTCTGCAGGAAGACAAGAGTCAGCTGCAAGAGAAGAAAGAACAAGAAATAAGACAATTACAGAAAGCCATCAGCGGCTACAAGGAAAAGCTGTTGGCCACGAAAGAAGCAGATAACACATCACAAGAACAATATAAGGAACTGATAAACACCTTCCATCAAAAAGCCACGGGAATTCTCGGCAGGCCGAAACCGACAGCAAAGGAGTGGCGGGAATTACTGCGCCTGTTTAAAATGAACACAAGCATTGAGCAAGCCGTCATTTGCAAGGAGGGAGTGCTGTCGAAGATGGAGCTGCAGGTTTGTCTGCTACTCCTACTGGAGTTTACTAACAGTGACTTGTGTGTTCTGCTTGACACTACCCCTCAGCGCATTACCAATATCAAGTCACGCATCAACAAGAAGCTCTTTAGAGAAGCATCTGCAAGTACTCTTCAGGCAAATCTAAAGTATTTATCTGCAAATGTGTAAAATTGTTTGAAGTTTTTGTTCCCTTTGTCTTTCAGTGCATTACGGAATAGTAAACATTCTTTTTGGTTTAAAATGGTGTAAAATTAACCTCTCGTTTCTTTGTTCATTTTAAGTTGTTGAAATAATTTTGCAGTAAAAATTATTCACTTAACATCTTAAAAAAATGAAAAGAAATGTATTACTTTTAACCTTTCTACTGGCGGGGGTACTTTGTGCTTTTTCGCAGACAATGCCAGTATCTCAGTGTGTTCAACTTCAAGTTAGTTATTTGAGATCACCGGGACTCTAATTTTGCGCTCTGATAGAATAATCAGTGAAGAATTTGCTTTATTACGGCCAATTCCTTACCTTTGTTGTCTGAAGGAGGAAGAGGCCGGCAGGAAAGGGAACCTATCACAGGGACAACAGTCCTTTAGAGTC
>JAFUSC010000030.1 GCA_017467705.1 Prevotella sp.
ACTTTCTTGTAGTTAAAGGAGTTAAGGGAGTTAAAGGACAAATCTCAAATCTCAAATCTCAAACCTCAAACCTCAAACCTCATCGTTCCATAGTCGCGGCTGTAGCGTAACATCTGGTCGGCATAGCTCTCTGAGTAGTCCAGCCGTATGTCTGTGATGTTACCATCCTTGTCTGTAACGGGAATCATCACCGGATTCAGGAATCCTTTGTAGGGTGCAAGGTTAAGCTGTTTGTAACGTTCCAACACTTCTTCATGCAGTTGCGGGTCAACCTGAACGGCGTAGCGTTCCACCAGTTGGCGGGCTGCCTCATAGTCGCCCTCACTCTTGATGCGCTGCACCTCAGCCAGCAGTTGTGCAAAGAGTTGTCGCAACTGGGCATAGTCGTTGATGTGAACGTAGGTCTTACCGTCACGACGCACCAGTGAGACGGCTGTGCCATGCTCCAGACACCAATGGGCGATGAGTGCCCGGTTGCGCATGTGGGCCTCCTCTATCTGATGGCCGGGGGTGATGCGGATGAGCTGCGTCATCAGTCCGTTCATCATATATGTGTAGTACTGCGACCGATAGGCATCGGCATCGGGTGTCATCCCCAGCTCCACCAGCTTTGCATCGGCAATATAGTAAAGTCCGAACAAGTCGGCACGGGCTTCTTCGATGGTGTTGCCGTAGGCTTTCAGTGCATCAGGGTCGGTGCCGGGCAGCAGCTGACCGCTGCCATGTCCCAGACACTCGTGCAGGTCGGTATGCAGGTCGTCGCACACATCACCATATTGTCGGATGAGTTGGCGCGTATCCTCGTCAATGACGAACTCCTCTTGGAAACCATTGCCACGGGCGGCCTTGTTGTACGCCTCGGTCAGGTTGCCGATGGTCACGCTCTTGCTGCCGTATTCGGCACGAATCCAGTCAGCATTGGGCAGGTTGATACCGATGGCGGTTGACGGATACTCGTCGCCTCCCAGCATGGCTGCACAGATGACGCGGGCAGAGACGCCCTTCACCTGCTGCTTGCGGAACCGTGGGTCAACGGGCGAATGGTCTTCAAACCACTGGGCATTGCTGCTGATGGTCTGTGTGCGCTTCGTCGCCTCGGCGTCCTCATATTCCACCAGTCCCTCCCATGTGCCTTTCAGTCCGAGCGGGTCGCCATAGACTTCAATGAAGCCGTTGATGAAGTCCACCTTTCCGGCGGTCTCCCCCACCCACTCGATGCAGTAATCGTCAAACGTCGTGGGATCACCGGTCTCATAATAGGAGATGAGCAGGCGGATGACACGCTGCTGGCGGTCGTTCTCGGCATACTGCAATGCCTCGTTGAGCCAGTGGCAGATGGGACGTATGGCATCGGCATACTTGCCTTTGGCTGACCACACCTGTTCGGCAACGGTTCCGTTGTGCTGTTTGACCAGCGTAGAGTTCAGGGGGTGTAAGGGTGAAGGGTGAAGGGTGGAGGGTGAAGGGTGAAGGGTCGAGGGGGCATAGAACGCTTCCACCTCTTGTTGGTTCACGCCCTGATAGAAGTTACACGCAGAGGTGGCCACCAAGTCCTCACCGTCAGCCTTGTTGACACGCTTCGGCATGACGGAGGGATCGAAGATGACCGGGTGCAACTCCTTGAAGAGTGCTTCAGGTGTCTGTCCCTGCGCCAGCGGAAGCTGGTCGGCATCGACCGTCAGCATGCAGCGCAGCAGGTAGTCGGCACTGAAACCGGGCACAAACTTCTCGCAGCCATAGTGATGATGGATGCCATTGGAAAACCACACGCGCTTGAGATAAGTCTCCAATGCGCGGAACTGTTCCGTAGTGTGGTCGATGCGCTGGTCGGTGTAGATGGTTTCCAACGTCTTGCGTATGCGCAGGTTGTAGCGGCCGAACTGGTCGAACGTGATGTCGCGGCCATAGAGCGTTGCCTGCGACAGGCAGTAGATCAGTCGCTTCTGCTGCAACGTCAGCTGTTCAAAGCCGTTGAGCCTGTAGCGCAACAGCTGCAAGTCGGCAAAACGCTCGTCGGTATAGTTGAAATCAGAGGTCATTTTATTATATACTCAACAATCCACTGCCCTACTTCCTTCGTGCCGTACTTTGCGCCGCCCTCTACCTGAATCTCGGGCGTGCGTACGTTAGCATCCAGTGAAGCATTGACGGCCTCGCGGATGAGTGCACCTTCCTGATTCAGTCCGAAATGCTCTAAGAGCATGGCTGCCGACAGAATCTGAGCCAACGGGTTGGCAAGGTTCTGTCCCTTGGCCTGCGGCCATGAACCGTGCACCGGTTCAAAGAGCGGTGTGTGCTCACCCAGCGAGCTCGACGGCTGCAAGCCCATGGAGCCTGTAATGCAGCTGGTCTCGTCGGTCAAGATGTCACCAAATGTGTTCTCCGTCACGATGACATCGAAGAAGCGGGGCTCCGTCAGCACACGCATCGAGGCATTGTCGATGAACATATAGTCAGTGGTCACGTCGGGATATTGCGGTTCCATCTCCTTGGCAATCTGACGCCACAGACGGCTGGAGGCCAGCACGTTTGCCTTGTCCACCACGGTCAGGTGCTTCTTGCGCTTCTGTGCGGTCTCGAAGGCAACCTTCAGGATGCGCTCAATCTCCGGACGGGTGTAGATGTCCGTGTCGTAAGCCTTGTCATTGTCCTGATATTTCTCACCGAAGTACATGCCGCCCGTCAGCTCACGGATGACGACGAAGTCAGCCCCGCGCAGCAGTTCATCCTTCAGCGGCGACTTGTGCAGCAGGCAGTCGAACGTAGCCACGGGCCGCACGTTGGCAAACAGCCCCAGCTTCTTACGCATGGCCAGCAAGCCCTGCTCAGGGCGCACCTTCGCCGTGGGGTTGTTGTCGTACTTCAGGTCACCCACGGCAGCAAACAGCACCGCGTCACTGCGCATGCAGACGTCGTGCGTAGCCTCGGGGTACGGGTCGCCCACGGCGTCAATGGCCGTTGCACCCACCAGCGCCTCCTCGTAGTCAAACTCATGTCCAAACTTCTTGGCAATGGCATCCATCACGGCCACGCCCTGCTTCATAATCTCCGGTCCAATACCGTCGCCCGGAAGAACGGCAATTTTCAGTTTCATCGTTTATTCCTTTTAATCCTTTAGAGGTGCAAAGGTACGAATAAGTGAGAAGAATACAAAACAAAAAGTATTATTTTTGTTTTTATTCTCGAACGAAAGTACCGCCTAACTGTCCTTTAGGTACCGCCTAACTCCCCTTTAGGTGCCGCCTAACTCCCCTTTAGGTGCCGCCTAAGTCTCCTTCATGTACCGCTTGAACGGGGCTCAAGTGCCACCTGAGCAAGTTGCTGAAGTTCTTTTCTACCACAGATTACGCAGATTTCACAGATTGTCGGTGCTGCGTTTGTCGATGCATTTCACGGATTCATCTTGGATTTCGCGGATTCATCTTGGATTTCACGGATTCATCTTGGATTTCACGGATTTTTCATACGAAGCATAACAGGCTCTCCTCTGCGTAGCCATCTGCGGAATCAGCCGTCCAGCGGCTAAAATGTCAAGGCAGGCTATCTGTGAAATCTGTGCAATCTGTGGTCGTTTTATACATACGAAAGTTGAACCGTCTGAGCATTATTCTTCCTCTTCCTGAGGTTCTTCTTTCTCCGTCGGTTCTGCCTCATCGGTGATCACCGCGTCAATCAGGTCGGCCTCGGTGAAGTTCACCTCTACGCCTTGCACCTCGCAGTGGTTGCCCTCAATGACGTCAAAGCCGTGGGTGGAATCACGCTGTCCCTTCATGGTGCCCTTCACATGATTGAGCACCAGCACGCTATTCTCCTGTCCTATAGGAATGGTGCGCACGCCATAGCTGCCACTGCTGCTGATGTCGACGTCCAAGTCTTGCAGGGTCACGTCGCCCACCGCCTCGATGCACGCCAGGTTGTGGGCACCTTTCGAATAAAGCGTGATGCGATTGTCGAAGGTCAGCGAGTCACGCTCTTCACCGAGCACGAGGACGGAGCCGCGTGAACGGATGATGGAGCCTTTGTTGATCAGCGTCGTGCGTCCGATGACCCAGACATAGAGGTCCTTGTCCGTCTGATTGTCAATGATGGCGGGCAGCTGCTCGTTGGTCATCTCCACGTTCTTCAGCGCCAGCACGATGCGGTCGTCCCCTTCGACGGGAACATAGAAGACCTGTCCCGAGCGCCTCATGTGGTCAATGCGCTTAAAGTCTTGCAGCTCGTAGGCTGCCTGTTCCTCGGCACCTTCATACAGCGTGATGGTTGTCTTTGTAGCTTTCCATTGCTTCTGATTAGCAAAAGTGACAGGCAGCGTGATGCTCTCCTGAGCTGACACGGGCATTGCCGCCAGCAGCAGGGCCACTGCCAAGACACGTTTAAAGGTTCCTTTCATCTTGATTTCTTATTACATTATTATTCGAGGTACGTATTTTCGAGATACGAGGTTCGAGGTGCGAGGTTCGAGGTGCGAGGTACGAGGATACACTGGAGGTTGAAAATGCAGCAACGAAGGGCGTGCAAGCCATTCTCGTACCTCGTACCTCGAACCTCGTACCTCGAAAAGTGCACCTCGGAAAGTTCACCTCGAAAAGTACGCCTCGAAAAGTACGCCTCGAAAAGTACGCCTCAGAAATGATTAATTAGCAACGTCTTGTTTGACGCGCAGCTCTGATGCCTTCCACTTCGGATAGCTTCCAGGGCTCCAGACGCAGTTAGAATTTTCAAGATATCTGCCAGCAGTGATCTCCAGTTTGGTAGCATCTCTGCCGTTCTGTATGAGACGACCACTATTATTTACATTCCAACTGAAATCCGTATTCTTGTATGACTCAGGCAGTCCGCACTTCTTCATCGTCACACACCAGAAATTCTTAATCAGCTTACCACGATTGATGGTCATGCTGAAATTCGCGTTTTCAAATTCAAGGTACGTCTGCTTATTCGTAGCATACTTGGTGAACGATGAAATACCATCAGGATACAGTCCTTTCTCCTCGCTGGTCCTATCATAGGTATTATCAATAGTGACATTAAAGGTGTTATGAGCGCCAAGTGCACCATCATGTGCAATCTTCACACTGGCACCTCCGACGAACGAGCAATTCTTACACTTGATGTTGACTTTCGCAGGAAGCGAACTGCTTTGGTTGTACGTGGTAATTGACACGTTAGACATACTCGAAAAGACCTCATAGCCTGTCGTATTGATATCCAGCGTACCGTAGATAACCACATTAAGCGGGTCCGTTGTACCTGTACCGAACAAGATTTCATTGTTTCCATTGTGGCAGTTCACCTTAACGTTGTGCAATACCAGTATCGGTTTGTTGAAAGTGCCAGTCATATAAACATCACCAGTGATGCCAGACACACCGCTCAAATCCAACTTATAGAAATCTTGTTTGTGGAAAGGTGCCCAATTCACCTTCTCCAGCGTACCCTTCCATTTATCTACTTTACCTTTGATGATTAAATTAAAATTGTGGGTGGTGGGGTACGTAGTGGTCGTGGTGGTTGGAGTCGTCGTGGTGGTTGGAGTCGTCGTGGTAGTTGCCTGCTTCTTCACGATTTCAATTGGATAAGTCTTCTTGCCTCCCTTCACGAAGTAGCCGGTCTTGGAATTCCACGTAATGTTCTTGTCTTTCAACTCCGTGCCGATGAAAGAGGGTTCTCTTTGTGAAAGAATCGGCGAATTAGTGATGACTACCGCATTGTTGGCAGTAAAGTTACCACCTTCAGCACTGATGGCCTCGCTCGAGCTGTATTTCGTGTTGATTTTCAGCGTAATGTCCTTAGCATACATGTTACCACGCGATGTGAACACGGCATCTTTGGAACCCGTCTGATTAATCGTCATCGTAACATCACCAGCATCATCAGGCTTGGTCAGCATCAGTTGACCATAGTACATACGCACCACTGACTTATTACCACCAAGCGAAACGGTCAGATTGTTTTTGGCCATAATCACCAGCGTACCGCCGAAATTCTTGGTGGTTTCTGCCAACACCTTACCATCGATTTTGGTGTCTGTGATGTAAATACCAGTGAAGCCACGCGACATTTGAGGCACATAATAGACACCGGATGAGACGCCGCTGACGCGATAGTAGTCATAGTTGCCGCCATTCCACTTCACTTTTCCGACGACCTGAGAGTTTTCATACTTTCCCTGACCGACGACATAGAGACCTTTCATGTTAGCAGCCTTCGCATTCGCCATGATGGGGATCATCATGAAGATGGCCATTGCCATCCAAAACAATTTGCTCTTTTTCATAATTAATGATTGTTTAGTGAATAATAAATATGTATAAGTTTTACGTTTCATTGAGGCATTAACCTGCCTTTTTGGTTTCACAAATTTAGGGAAAACAAACGCAATGGCCACCATCAAAGTTGTTAACAAATGTTAGAATACAACATTATGTTCATTTTGTCCAAATGGCCTGCGTCACTAATCCAAGTTTGCGGCGTCAAGATTCCTGACGTTGTTTTGCTAAGCGGCAGGGGACTGACAGGACTGACGAAGCAAACAGCATGGACAATCCGTGCATCTTACATCCCAATAACTTTTGTTAACGACAGAGGAGACGGCCTTTTGCCGTTTATTCATTAAATTTGCAAAACAACAAATAACGAACAACAAAAACCGATAACTACAATGAAAAAGAACAGCTTACTTTTGACTGCCATCGTCCTGCTGACCTGGTGTGTCCTCCCGGCTAAGGCCATTGACCGCAACGTTGTGCTTGACTACAAAATCTTTGGATACGCCTTACAGAAGTCGCCCAAAAAGACTTCGCTGACACTTGACGGAAAGAGATGCGCGGCCTACGTTCTGGGCGAAGTTGCTCAGGAGGGAACCGTTTACTACCTGCCCGACAAGAAGATTCTGGTGATGGAGGATGCGACGATTGAGAGCGAAAAGACTGATCCCATCTTCTACAGCGATGAGGAAGTCCGCGTACACATTCTGCTGAAAGGCAACAACACCATTCGCGGCAAAGGCACGCTGGTCAGCACCAAAGGTGAGGTCACCTTCAGTGCATGGCCGGGCGAACGGGCTTCGCTGACGCTGAGTTCGCCGCTGACAGCCATCCAGTGCGGCACCATCCTGACGTTCAGCCGACTGGAGGCCGAATGTACGGAGTCACGCTATGCGTTCATGTGCACCGGCGGACGGGACTCGAAGGCCATGCTGGTCATCAATGAGTGCGTGTTTGACCTGAAGGCCAGCAAGGAGTGCATCAAAGGCTTCAAGGACGTGGTGACAGTGAAGTGCGGACTGAACTACGACGAATATGAGGACCAGCGCATCGCCTACAGCAAGAAGGAGCAGCGGATGACGCACAACGAGCAACCCTGCAAGGAGCTGCCCATCGTCAACACCGACATGTATATCCCCATCAACACGACGGGCGAGACGTGGTACTGGCTATCAGAACGCGCAAAACCCGAGACGGCGACAGAAGAATCTGACGACAACGAAGACACGTCCTCCGTATCGTCCGATGATGAAGAAGAAGAGCAAAGAACCGCGATAGCCAGCTTCGACGTGAGGGAGGAAGAACCGGCCATTGAAGAAGAAGAGGAAGACACACCGGCTGAAACATCCATCGTCAGCACAAACGTCACAGCGAACAATACCCCCCAACCCAGCAATGACAATGAGGGTATTGTCAGGGTGCCCGAACAGTATCCTGATTTCCAAGGAGGTCAGGCTGCCCTCATCAAATATCTTAACGAGAACATACAGTATCCGAACATAGCCAAGGAGAACGGTGTTCAGGGTCGCGTCATGGTCAGAATCGTGGTAGAAAAAGACGGCACGCTGAGCGACGTCCAGATCGTAAGAAGCGTTGACCCGTCGCTTGACAAGGAAGCCCTGAGGGTCGTCAAAGCATCATCAGGCATGTGGAAACCGGGCTACCAGCGCGGAAAGCCCGTCAGAACGGAGTGGACGGTACCCGTCGCATTCCGCCTGACAGAGAAGTAACATAGTTCTTGTCACACAGAAACCACAGAAACCACAGAAACCACAGAAAAAGTTTACCCTTCGAATAAAATGGTAACAGGGGACGTGCGGCCTAAGCCGTAGGCTTATTTCTGTGATTTCTGTGGTTTCTGTGTGAGCAAAAATACGCTTGTTTTCCGTGTTTTTCGAGAATCGCCAGTTCTCACGTTGAGAATCGGCAGTTCTCGCGGTGGGAATCGGCAGTTCTCGTGACGGGAATCGGCAGTTCTCGAAGCGAGCGAGGGGTATACGCGCGCACGTACATTATTATATATACAAGATGGAGCTTACTCCGGCTCTTCGGGATATTCGGGTTCTTCTTCCTCAGGGTCTTCGGGTTCCTCGGGATATTCGGGATCCTCTTCCTCCGGGTCTTCAGGGGCATACTCGTCTTCCACTATGATGGTCGTGGTGAGTCTGTTGCCTTCCACATCGGTAGCAGTAATCACGGCAACGCCCACGCCCACAATCGTGACATTGGTGCCATTGCTCTTGCTGCCGGTGACTGTTGCCACTTCTGTATCATCACTGCTCCAAGTCGTCTTCGAGTAGCTCAGGGTTTTCTTGGTGTTCTTGTCGCCAATGAAAAGATACACCGTGCTACCCGGATTGACCGTAATGGTACGGGAGTTCACGTTAGTAACCACATCGCCCTCTTTCTGAAGGATGACAGCATTCTCATTAAAGGTGTAGGCACCATACGCCTCCAGCACGACGTCTGCCACCTTATCACACGAGGTCAGGCTGACCGCGGTCAGCATCATAGCTACGATAGCCAAACAGTTTTTCAGTTTCATATCTGTAATTTTAATTAAGTTATTATGTTCCTGTATATTACGCGCGAAACATGAACTATGACTTACGGTAGTCGCTGGGAGTTGCCCCCGTCTGGCGCCGGAACACACGGGCGAAGTAAGCTGGATCATCAAACCCGCAACGCTGGGCCACGACAGCGATGGAGGTGTCAGGCTCTTCACGCAACAGTCGGCAAGCCTCCTGAAGTCGTATGTGCGTTGAATAGACTGACGTGGCCATGCCTGTCACTTTCTTGGTCCGGCGGTTCAGCTGAGAGCGGCTGAGACACATCTTGTCCGCCAACATGCCCACTTCCACCTTGCCCGACTGCATCTCCTGACGGATGATGACATCAAGGCGTTCCTTGAAGAGGCGGTCATTGTCATTCTCTATGTTCATCTCATTTTCTATTTCATGCACGCTGTGTCCTACTCTCTGGAGTCTGTCCGGTTCCTTTTCCGTCCCGTTCTCCTCCAGCCGACGATGAAGCCGGCGGTACTTATAGAACAGCCAAGCCATCGCCACAATGGCCAGCGTCCAACACGCTATATTAATGAATACGTACATGAGTGTGATTACATTTTTATCTTGTTTGCAAAGTTACGGTAAATCTTGGACATTTCGTTTGGACAAAAAACAACATAAAGTTGGATTAAACAAGCAAAAATAAGGACAAAAGACGCACTACCGTTGTTTTTCAGTCAAGTAAAGGTTGTTTTTCCCTAAAAAAGTTATAACTTTGCAAATGAATTATGGCACATCATTTAAGATACACACTCACGATTTTCTTCTTTGAGGTCTGCGGAATGATTCCCCTGTCAGCCCAAACGAAGAGCGACTCATTGCTGACCCAATATGAGGAAACAGCAGGTCGGCAACGCATCGCCGTTGCCAACCAGATATTCCAGTTACTAAACGACGAAGAGGTCACAGACTCACTGATACACTTCGACAACACAGCCCATCAGGACACCGTGGCAGCCACGCTATATTATTGGATGGGAGAGCAGAAGTTCTACGGTCAGGACTTTGTCAGAGGGGTTGCTTATTTCAACAAGGCATTAGAGTTTTTGGAAAAAGGAAAGGACATCGGCAGGATCGGCGACAGCTACAATGATCTTGCCATCTGCTATGCCCGCCAAGGACTGTTTCAGGAGGCACTGGAAGCAGCTACGCGCTCCGTAGAAATGGGGGAACAACTGAAAGACAAGGAGCGCTTGGTAACTGCCACCAACATTGTCGGTTGCATCTACATGATGGCCAAGCAGTCAGCCAACGGTGAGAAACACCTGCTGCGCTCACTGCAACTGGCGCAGGAGCTGAACGACTCCGTCAAGATAGCCGTGCGCTATGGCACGCTGTCAGAACTGCGACAAACGCTGGGCGACAACCAAAAGGCCGTCGAATATGCACGTCAGGCCCTGCGCATGGACTCGCTGCGAGGCGACCGGGCACGAATGGCCGTGAGGCGCGTACAGCTGGCCAGTCCGCTCTTCGCCATGGGAAGGACTGACGAAGCAGAAGCACAGTTAAACGAAGCCCGCCCCGTGCTGGAAGCAGCAGGCAACAAGGTGTCGCTGGCCATCTGCCTGAACCAGATGGGCTACGTAGCCTTAAAGAAAGAGCAATGGAACAAGGCCGCACAATGGTTTGAGCAATCCATCGCCATCTACGCACAGACGGGCGAGCGATTCAGTGAGTCAAAGGCCGAATGGGGGCTGTGGCAGGCGCTTCAGCACATCGACATACGTCAGGCCGCAGCACACTTGGAGAAATACGCGATTTTGAAAGACACGCTCTATCAGCAGGATGTAGCCCGCATGACGGCTGAATACGAAGCCCGCTACCAGAACAACGAACTGAGGCTGATGAACGAACAGGAAAAGCAGAAGAACAAGATGCTGCTCATCATCGGAGCAACCATTGGCCTCGTGTTGCTGGGAGGCGTACTTATACAGCTTTACATTCTCCGCCTGAAACGAAAGAACAGCCGCATGAAAACCCAACTGGACCAAGTGCGCGACCAGCTGCTCACGCCTGCCGACCGTGAATTTGTCAGCCGTGTTGACCAGCTGTTAGACAAGCAGTTCCGCAGTTTCAACGTTGACTTGGAGCAGTTGGCCTCAGAGCTATGCATCACCCGCTCGCAACTGAACCGCAAGATGAAAGCCATTCTCGACCAGAGCATGAGCGAACACGTCAGCAGGGTACGCATTGAGCGCGCCAAACGGCTCATTGAAGACGGTGAGATGAGCATCAGCGAGGTAGCCCGTGCCTGCGGCATTGACGATGTGGCCTACTTCAGCCGTCTGTTCCGTAAGCAGTCAGGCATGTCGCCCAGCGAATATAAATCTAAGCAGAAAGCGTAAAGACGAAGCGGGCACCGTTCTCGCTTCCGTAGCTGGTGTCAAGCACGACGTCACCGCCCAAGCGGCGGGCCAGACTGCGGGCTATGGCGAGACCGATGCCCGTGCCGTCGTAATACTCGTCCAACTGAACAAACTCGTCGAAGATGTGCTCGGCCTCAGCCTCAGGCACGCCGATGCCCGTATCCTCGACAACGAAGCGTGCAACACCGTCGGACGTGCCGACGGTCAGCGTCACCCGTTCCTTCTTTTCAGGGTCGGCGGTTTGAGATCCGAGGTGCATATAAGCCTCGGCGGGGTGGGTGAACTTCATGGCATTGTCAAGCAACAACTCCACAATGCGCACGGCTGCTTCACGATGGGTCTTGAACGGCGTGTCGGCACCTGCCTCCAGCTTCAGCTCGAAGGTGAGGTGAGCGGCGTCGCCGATGCCTGAGACCAGCACGGCTTCGCGGGCGACAGACTCTGCTGACGACTCGTCGTTGCGGTCTAAGACGGCCTGACTGCTCACGTCGGACAGCTCAAGCATCTTGTTGACCAGCCCCGTGATGCGGTCGGTGCTCTCCAGAATCTGATGCGAGGCATCAGCCTGCTCAGCTTCCGACATCTGGAGGCCGGGGGTCGTCAACAGCTGGACGAATCCGCCCAAGACGTTAAGCGGCGTACGGATTTCATGTGATATCTGCCTGATAAACGCACTCTTCATGCGGGTTGACTCCTTGGCGCGCTCGTTGGCCAGACTCAGCTCCTCGTTCTGCTTCGACAGCTGGTCGAAGGCTAACTGCAGTCGGCGGTTGGCCACTTGCAGCTTACGGCTCAGCCGGTAACGGTTGACGCTGAACACAATCAGGAACAGGAAGGTGAGCAACACCAGCAGGCCCCACACCCACGCGGGAATCTTGATGACGCCGAAGCGCTCGGCCACCTCCTGACCGTAGACCTCGTCGATGATGCCCTCGGCCTCCATCCGTTTCAGCTCGGCATTGACGGCGTCAATGAGCTGCTTGTTGGCACTGGCATAGCAGTATTCGCGTGGCTCCAACGACAGGTCCTCAGCCTGCAACTGGTCTTCCATGTGCAGCTGCCCGATGTTGTAACGTGCCTGAAAACGGTAGCAGATGACTCCGTCGTAGTCGCCCTTGGCCAAATCAGTAAAGGCGACGCTGAGGTCGGTAATGGGTACGTCCTCGGCGCCCTCGTCCTTGAGCATCAACCCGATGGGGCGTGACTTCATGTAGGCAATCTTACGCCCACGCAGATGACGGAAGTCGAAGTTGGTGTAGTCCTGCTTACGGTAGACAATCTGGTAATAAAGCCGGAAGACGGCATCAGAATAGTTGGTCTCGTCCTTACGGTAGTGGGAATAGACGAGCATGCCCATGTCGTACTCGCCGCCGATGATGCCGGGCGACATCTTGTCCCAGTGGTTGGGCGTCAGGGTAAAGGGAATACCCATGCGGCGCATGAGTTTCTTGGTGAACTCCACGTCGTAGCCGCTGGGCACACCGTTCTCATCCACATACTGGAGCGGTGCGTAGCTGGTGTTCATGCCCATCACAAGCGGACGGTCTTTCGTGAATCCCAGCTGATGAGCCAACGGACTGACCACCAACGCCTCTTCCGAATCGGGGAACAGCTCACCAAGGGTCTTATCACACGAACTGAACACTGCGGCGCACAGCACGACGACGCCCATAACCACAAGCCTCATGGCCTGCTGACACACGGCGCCATACCCCGCTCCTTCCTTTCGAGGTGCGGGGTGCGAGGTACGGGATTCGGTTTTGCAGACATTACTCATGAGACACCATTTGGCTGATTCAGCTGCAAAAGTACAAAAAAAATAACACAAATAAGTGTTTTTTGCTACAAATTTTTCTTAGAAAGATGATCTTCCACGATGTTGAGCATCTTGAAGGTGGCCTTGATGGCCGCCTCCGTCTGGTCAGCATCAAGCCCACGGGTGCGCAGGATGCCATCATTGTAATGCCACGAAATGACGGTCTGCACCAAGGCGTCGGTGCGGCCGCCGGGAGGGATGGACACCTGATAGTTTGCCAGTATGGGGAAGGTGCGGCCAAGATGCTTCCTGTAGATGTAGCGCAGCGCCTTGACAAAGGCATCGTACTGACCGTCGCCCGTGGCACCGGCCTCGTACTGCTGACCGTTTATCTCCACACGGATATTGGCACCGGGCTTCAAACCGTAGGACGTGGACACGACGTAGCTGATCAGCTTGACCTTCTCACTTGACGTGTCGTGCTTCAAGACATCAGCCACGATGTAAGGCAGGTCATCTTGTGTGACAATCTCCTTCTTGTCACCCAGTTCCGTAATGCGCCGGGTGACCCGACGGGTCTGCTCAGGCGTCAGTTCAAGCCCCAGCTCTTCGAGGTTCTTCAGGATATTGGCCTTACCACTGTTCTTGCCGAGAGCATATTCGCGCTTACGTCCGAAACGTTCGGGCATGAGCTCGTTGTAGTAGAGCTTATCCTTCGAATCACCGTCGGCATGAACACCGGCCACCTGCGTAAACACATTCTCGCCGACAATGGGCTGGTTAGGTGCCACGCTGATGCCGCTGAAGCTCTCCACCATGCGTGACAGGTCATTGAGCTGGCTCTCCACGATGTTTGTGCGGGCATGGAACTGGTCTTTCAGAATAGCCTGAACAGAGGCCAGCGGCGCATTGCCACAACGCTCCCCCAGCCCGTTGACCGTGACATGCAGGCCACGGGCACCACTGAGCACAGCTGCCAGCGAATTAGACACAGCCAAGTCGTAATCATTATGGGCATGGAAGTCGAAGTGCTGATTGGGATAACGCTTCATCATCTTGCGGAAATACTCCACCACCTGCAAGGGATTCATCACGCCCAACGTGTCAGGAAGCATGAAGCGACGGAGCGTGCTGCCCCCTTGGGGGGATGAGAGGGGGGCTAACGCATCCATCAGCTGGTAGACATACTCCGGCGAGTCCTTCATGCCGTTCGACCAATCCTCCAAGTAGAGGTTGACGTTCAGCCCACGCTCTGCGGCATAGGCTATCTCCTGCTTGATGTCGGCAATATGCTCTTCGGGGGTCTTATGGAGCTGGTGCGTGCAATGCTTCAACGACCCTTTGGCCAAGAGGTTGATGACCTTGCCGCCACAATCGGCAATCCAGTCAACCGACTTGCCCCCATCGACAAAGCCCAACACCTCTACCCTATCCAAGCGCCCTATCTGGCGAGCATAACGACAAATCATGCTGACAGCATCCTTCTCGCCTTCCGACACACGGGCAGAAGCCACCTCGATGCGGTCGACATTCAACCCATAGAGCAGCTTTCGGGCTATCACCAGCTTCTCATGCGGCAGAAACGACACGCCGTTGGTTTGTTCACCATCGCGCAGTGTCGAGTCCATGATCTCGATGAAACTCTGTTTCATACTTCAATGACGGTTCTGCTTTTCCCACGCCACGGTCTTGTCCTGATTCTCCACCAGAAAATCGATGTCATCAAGACCATTCATGAGGCAGTGCTTCTTGTAACCATTGATTTCGAACGTCTCACTCTTACCGGTGGCCTTGTTGGTGACACGCTGGTTAGGCAGGTCCACCTCCACCTCAGTCTTCGGGTCTTGCTTGATGTTCTCGAAGAGTTCGGCTAAGAACGGCTCACTGACAACGACAGGCAGCACGAAGTTATTGAGTTCGTTGTTTTTGTGGATGTCGGCAAAGAACGACGAGATGACCACGCGGAAGCCATAGCCCGCAATGGCCCATGCAGCATGCTCACGGCTGGAACCATTGCCGAAGTTCTTGCCTGCCACAAGGATGCATCCCGAGTAGGTCGGGTCGTTCAACACGAAGTTCTTGTTGATGGTTCCGTCGGCATTGTAACGCCAGTCGCGGAACAGGTTATCGCCAAAGAAGCTCTCCTCGCGGGTCGTTGCCTTGAGAAAGCGGGCGGGTATGATCTGGTCAGTATCCACGTTCTCCAACGGCAGGGGAACGCAGGTGCTTGTTATTACGTTGAATTTCTGTTTCATCTTTCTGTATTAATTAGTAATTAGTAATGAGTAATTAGTAATTATGATTACTTCTGCGACTGATAAAGCTGCAGAGGCAAAGGCTGTCAGAAGGGCTTGCAAGGTAATCATAATTACTCATTACTAATTATTCATTACTCATTAAATAAGTTCTCTCGGGTCGGTGATGACTCCCGTGACGGCTGCTGCAGCGGCCACTAAAGGCGAGCAAAGAATGGTGCGCGAACCGGGGCCTTGACGACCTTCGAAGTTGCGGTTCGAGGTAGACACGGCATACTTTCCGGCAGGCACCTTGTCGTCGTTCATGGCCAAGCAAGCTGAGCAACCGGGCTGACGAATCTCGAAGCCAGATGCTTCGAGCACCTTGTCAAGTCCCTCCTCACGGATCTGGCGGTCAACGGCCCACGAACCGGGCACCAGCCATGCCGTGACATGGTCAGCCTTCCGGCGGCCCTTGGCAATGGAAGCAAAGGCCCGGAAGTCTTCTATGCGGCCATTGGTGCAGGCACCGAGGAACACATAGTCAATATGCTTGCCCAACAGTTTCTCGCCAGGCTTGAAGCCCATGTAGTCAAGGGCTTTCTGGAAACCTGCCGTTCCCCCTCCTTGGGAAGAAACCAAGGGGAGGCTCTCAGTGATGCCGATGCCCATGCCGGGATTGGTGCCATAGGTGATACGGGGTTCTATGTCCTTGGCGTCGAACGTCAGTTCCTTGTCAAACACAGCATCGTCACCGCTCTTCAGCGTCTTCCAATAAGCGACGGCCTTGTCCCACTCCTCACCCTTCGGGGCAAACTCTTTATCTTTGAGATATGCAAAGGTCACATCATCAGGAGCCACGAAACCACCACGGGCACCCATCTCAATCGAAAGGTTACAGAGTGTCAGACGTCCCTCCATTGACATGTCACGAACGACATCACCGGCATACTCCACAAAGTAGCCCGTTGCACCGGAAGTGGTGAGCTGACTCATCAGGAAGAGTGCAACATCCTTGGCGGTCACGCACGGACCGAGCTTACCGTTGATACGGATGCGCATGGACTTCGGTTTCTGCTGCAAGATGCACTGTGAGGCCATCACCATCTCCACCTCTGACGTACCGATGCCAAAGGCTACGGCACCCATAGCACCGTGCGTCGACGTGTGCGAGTCACCGCAGACGATGGTCATGCCCGGCAGCGACAAGCCTTTCTCAGGACCGACGACATGGATGATGCCGTTCGAGGGGTCCATCATGCCGTAATGCGTCAGTCCGAAGTCACGGGCGTTCTGCGCCAGAGTGCTGACCTGCTTGGCCGAAACAGGGTCCTCAATGGGCTTGTCCTGATCGTGCGTCGGCGTGTTGTGGTCAGGCATGCAATAGATATGGTCAGGCCGGAAACACTTCAGGCCACGGGCCCGCATGCCGTCAAAGGCCTGAGGCGACGTCACCTCATGACAATAGAGGCGGTCAATATACAACTGTGTGGGACCGTCTTCCACCTGCTGGACGACATGCTTGTCCCAAATCTTATCAAACAAAGTATTCATGGGGTTACTTCTTAAACTTATTAATACAGTCAATGTATGCCTCGACAGAAGCGGTCACGATGTCAGTATTGGCACCGAAGCCATAGTAGAGCGAACCGTCGTACTCCACCTGCATGTGTACCTTACCCACATCGTCTGAGCCCTTCGAGATGGCTTGGATGGTAAACTCTTTGAGTGTCATCTGCTTCATGATGATCTTCTTCAGCGCCTTAATAGCTGCATCCACAGGACCATTGCCGCTGGCAGCAGCCTCGAACTTCTGTCCGCTGATGTCCAGTCCGATAGAGGCCACCGACTTGACACCCTTACCCGTGGTCACTTGCAGGAAGTCGAGCTTCACAGCGTGAGCCTCGGCTGTGTCGGCACCGGCCAGCATCAGCACGTCGGCATCGTTGACCTCCTTCTTCTGGTCAGCCAGCTGCAAGAACTTCTCATATATCTTGTCCAACTTCTCTTCGCTCACGTCAACGCCGTTGACATGCAGGCGGTGCTTCAGGGCCGCACGTCCACTGCGAGCCGTCAGCACGATGCTGTTATCGTCAATGCCTACATCCTTCGGGTCGATAATCTCATAGGTCTGCACATTCTTCAGCACGCCGTCCTGATGGATGCCGCTGGAGTGCGCAAAGGCATTACGGCCCACGATGGCCTTATTGGGCTGCACGGGCATGTTCATGAGCGAGCTGACCATGCGGCTCGTCGGATATATCTTCGTGGTATTGATGTTGGTTTCAATGCCGAGACCCTTGTGGCACTTCAATATCATGGCAATCTCTTCGAGCGACGTATTGCCGGCACGCTCACCGATGCCGTTGATGGTCACCTCCACCTGACGGGCACCGCCCATCACGCCGTTGAACGTGTTGGCCGTGGCCATGCCGAGGTCGTTGTGGCAGTGGGTGGAAATGATGGCCTTGTCTATGCCGTCCACATGTTCCTTCAAGTACTTGATCTTCTCGTAATATTCCTGCGGCAGGCAGTAGCCCGTCGTATCAGGGATGTTGACGACCGTTGCACCGGCCTTGATAACGGCCTCCACGACACGGGCCAAGTACTCATTGTCCGTGCGACCGGCATCCTCACAATAAAACTCCACATCCTCCACGAACTTCTTGGCATACTTCACGGCAGCCACACCACGCTCAATGATTTCCTCCCGATTGGAGTTGAACTTGTACTTGATGTGCGAGTCGCTGGTGCCGATGCCCGTGTGTATGCGCTTGCGCTTGGCATACTTCAGTGCATCTGCCGCCACGTCGATGTCCTTCTGTACCGCACGGGTCAGCGCACAAATGGTGGGCCACGTCACGGCCTTGGAAATCTCAATGACGGAATTGAAGTCGCCGGGACTCGAAATCGGGAATCCTGCCTCAATCACGTCGACGCCCAATTGTTCGAGCGCCTTTGCCACCTGAATCTTCTCTACTGTGTTCAACTGACATCCGGGCACCTGTTCACCGTCGCGGAGTGTCGTGTCGAAAATAAACAATCTGTCACTCATGTGAATTTACTATTTAAACTGTTTCTACTGTTTGCGAATTAAACGAATCGAGCCTCTCTACACCCGGAAGTGAGAAAGGCTCGTCATTATTATCATCTTGAATGTCTCATCTTGAAGCTTCAACATCTACAGACATGCCTCACTACTTCCGGCCGCTCCACGCAGTCGAAGGCTAATTAGGTTCAGCAGCAGATGCACGTTTCTTGTCATATTAATGAGATGAATGTTTCAAATCGGCTGCAAAGTTAAACATTTCTGCGCGAACTAACAAACAATTTGAAACTTTTTTATTCAAAATTCTTTCATTTTGCAACAAACGCATCATTTATTCTGTTTCTTCTTCAGCACCACCTTAGGAATCTTAACCGTCTGTCCGGCCTGAAGCTGCGTGCCGTTCTTCCAGCCATTATAGACCTCAATGTAGCACTCCATGCCTTCACCAAGCGTGCGTTTGGCGATGCGGGCAGAAGTGTCGCCCGGGCGTATCTTTTCCGTATGGTCCAGACCGACGATGCGATAACCGCCGTACTTCACACGGACATCCATGGCGGCATACTTGTCGTTTGCATCCTGCGCAGGAGCCGTCTGTGGCTTCGGTTCTGGCTTGGGTTCTGGCTTGGGTTGCGGTTTGGCCTCTGCCTGAGGTTTCGGCGTTTCCTTCACCTGACTATCAGCAGGCTGCTGTTTCGCAGGCTCAGCTTCTTGCATCAGGTCAGCGGGCAGCGATGTTGCCGTGTCAGCCGACAAGGACGCATCCTCTTCTTCCGCAGGAACCGTCTGGAGCGTATCTGTCACCAATGCCGTAGAGTCAGCCGTCGGCACAGCTACCGAGTCTTTCACCACGGACATACCCTTCTCCAGTCCCTTGCCGTATCCTATATAATAGCCCGCAGCAACAGCACCCGCCAACAGCAGCAGTATACCCAGCACACCAAGCAACCAACGCCATGACGAACCGGACTCCTCCGAATCGTCTTCCGTTTCATCCTCAGCAACTTCTTCCTGATGTTCTTCTTCAGAAACTTCTTCCTGACGCTCCTCCTCAACAGGGACTTCATTGGCTGATTCCTCTGTTGGGGGCTCCTCTGTTGGGGGCTCCTCTGTAGGAGCCTCCTCTGTTGGAGCATCCTCGGTAGAAACCTCATTGGAAGCCTGCTCTACAGGTTCCTCAGCAGGCTCTTCCTCTGTAGCAACAGCGGGGAGTTCTGTCTGTTCTTCTTCAGCGGGAGTTGCGGGAGTTGCGGGCGCAGCCATCAAGCCAACCATTGCAGGCACGGTGTCCTCGCGGTTGTCCGGCAGGATGGTGACTTCCTCGTCATCCGTATCAGCAGGATCATCAGTTGTCACTTCCGACACTTCCATGTTGTCAAACTCTACGCCCTCACTCAGCACGACTGTCTCAAACTGCGAGAAAGGCTTGTTGACCAACTCACGCATGGTGGTGTCAGGCACGAATGATATCTTGGAGTGCCCGGCAATAAGCACCCGTTCGCCTGTGTTGACGTTGACGCTCTCGCGTGCATCGACATTGACAATCTTAAACGTGCCAAGTCCGCGCACCTTCACCTGCTGTCCCTGTTCGAGAGCCTGCTGAATGACACTGAACATGGCCGACACAAACTGTTCGGCCTCAGCATGTCCAAGTCCGTTCTTCTCCTCGAGAATACGGGCCAAATCTTGTAACGCCAGCTTTCCCATCACTCTTGTCCTCCATTCTTTATTTTATCTTTCCACGCCAAGGCGGGCTTGAAGCCCAGCACCAGTTTGGGCGGCACGAGCATGCGCTGACCAGTTGAGGGATTCACCATGATGCGCTCCATCTTTTTCTTCACCTCGAAAGTGCCGAAGCCCGACACTTGAATGGTATTCCCCTCCATGAAGCTGTCGCCCATGTTGTTCACAACGTTCGTCACCATGCGCTGCGTGTCGCTGACACTGTAGCCCAACCGCATGGACAGCTCGCCGATAAATTCCTTGTTGTTCATAACTCTTTTATTTGAGGTTTGAGGTTTGAGATTTTAGATTTACTTTTTTTACTTTTCAACTTTTACTGAACCACCTCTCCATACAAATCAAACTCCTCGGAGTCCGTTATTCTCACGTCGTAGAACTCGCCGATGGTGAGTGTCTTCGTAGCAGGTATCAGCACTTCAGGGTCAACCTCCGGCGAACAGAATTCCGTACGTCCGATGTAGTAGTCACCCTCCATGCGGTCAATGATGACGCGCATGACGCTGCCCACCTTCTGCGCCTCTATCTCAGCCGAGATGTTCTGCTGCAAGCGCATCAGCCGGTCGAGCCGTTGCTGCTTGACGTCGTCGGGCACGTCATCTGCATAGAGCTTGGCCGACGGTGTGCCGTCTTCTTCCGAGTAGGCAAAGGCCCCCATGCGCTCGAAGCGTGCCCAGCGCACGAAGTCCATCAGCTCGCGGAAGTCGTCATCCGTCTCACCGGGGAATCCCACCATGAGCGTCGTGCGCAGATGCAGCCCAGGCACCTCGCGCCGCATGGCCTCTATGAGGTCGTAGGTCTCCTGACGGGTGATGTGGCGCTGCATGCGTTGCAACACGGGGTCACTGATGTGCTGCAAGGCAATGTCCAGATAGTTGCACACGTTCTTGTGCTCACGCATCACCCGCAGCAGGTCCATCGGGAAGTGGGCAGGATAGGCGTAATGTAGACGAATCCACTCCACGCCCTCAATGGCAGCCATCTGTTCTATGAGTTCGGCAATATGCTGTTGTCCGTCGAGGTCGATGCCGTAGTAAGTCAGCTCCTGTGCTATGACCTGAAACTCCTTGACGCCCTGCGTGACGAGCCAGCGGACTTCGTCCAGTATCTCTTGCATGGGACGGCTGCGGTGGCGACCTGTGATGATGGGAATGGCACAGTAGGCACAGTGTCGGTCACAGCCCTCGGAAATCTTCAGGTAAGCATAGTGAGGGGGAGTAGTAAGCTTTCTATATTGAAAATTGAAGATTGAAGATTGAAAATCAGAATGTGCACAGTCATTTACCGCATGGCCACTTTCCATTTTCAATTTTCCATTTTCAATTTTAGCAAGCAGTTCCCCATAGTTAAACTTCCCATACCAGCCGTCCACCTCGGGAATCTCTGCTTCAAGGTCAGCCAGATAACGCTCCGACAAACAGCCCATTACGTAGACTTGCTGAACGCGCCCTTCAGTCTTGGCCTGCACAAATTCCAGAATGGTGTTGATGCTTTCCTCCTTGGCATCGGCAATGAAGCCACAGGTGTTTATGATCACGATGTCACCCTCTGGCTGCTCGCTGTCGTGCGT
The DNA here is from genome assembly GCA_017467705.1 of Prevotella sp. GTDB lineage: Bacteria > Bacteroidota > Bacteroidia > Bacteroidales > Bacteroidaceae > Prevotella. The sequence goes on from JAFUSC010000030.1 coordinate 21,546, forward strand.
GCAACGGAAGCCATGCGCCTCGCACATAGCCATCAGCCGCTCACTGTCCACTAAGTTCTTCGAGCAACCTAACGTAATGAAATCTATCGTCTTCACTTTTCTGTCTTCACTTAAACAGCGAATCCACGAACTGTCGGCGGTCGAAGAGCTGCAGGTCTTCCATGCCTTCACCCAGTCCGATATACTTCACAGGCACCTTCAACTGGTCGCTGATGCCGATGACCACCCCACCCTTGGCCGTGCCGTCGAGCTTGGTGATGGCCAGACTGGTTATCTGCGTAACAGCGGCGAACTGCTTGGCCTGCTCAAAGGCGTTCTGACCCGTTGAGCCATCCAGCACCAGCAGCACCTCGTCAGGAGCACCGGGCAGCACCTTCTTCATCACTTCCTTGATCTTCTTCAACTCGTTCATCAGGCCCACCTTGTTGTGCAGACGTCCCGCCGTGTCTATCAGCACCACGTCAGCACCGTTGGCCTTGGCACTCTGCAACGTGTCGAACGCGACCGAGGCAGGATCAGAGCCCATCTGCTGCTTCACCACAGGCACACCGACGCGCTCACCCCAGATGCAGAGCTGGTCGACGGCTGCCGCACGGAACGTGTCAGCAGCGCCCAGATAGACTTTCTTGCCTGCCTGTTTGAACTGCCACGCCAGTTTGCCGATAGTCGTCGTCTTGCCGACACCGTTCACGCCCACCACGAGAATGACATAAGGAGAGGACTCCCCCCTCTCATCCGGGAGGGGCTGGGGGGTGGCTTTCTCCGTCTCTTCCAGCAGTGCCGCAATCTCGTCGCGCAGTATGCCGTTCAGCTCACTGGTTGACACATATTTGTCGCGGGCCACACGTTCCTCAATGCGCTGTATAATCTTCAACGTGGTATCCACGCCCACGTCGCTCGTAATAAGTACCTCTTCGAGGTTGTCGAGCACATCGTCATCCACCTTCGACTTGCCGGCCACAGCGCGTGCCAACTTGTCGAACACGCTTGTCTTGGTCTTCTCCAGTCCCTTGTCAAGCGTTTCCTTCTTGCTTTTATTAAAAAATCCGAATATTCCCATATTGCAATATGTTTCGCTTGCAAAGTTACACCTTTTGCCCGACACTGCCAAACATTTGCGGAGAATTTTCCATGAGCTACACCTTTTTGAACCACCGCACCCCCGGATCGGTCTGGCAGTTGTAGATATCAATGATAAGAATGGACTTGTCCCTGATTTGGTATTCTATGCCAAACCGTTCAACATAAATAATCCTGACACCGGGGAAGTCTGTCAGGCAACCAATTTTCTGATTTCTAAAGCCATTTCGAAAACCGCTGTCTGAACTGTTCTTCTGAAAGGCACTTGCCGTCTTCATACTCGCGCTCTGCCCGACGCACGGCCTCCCGCATTTCTTGAGTAAGCACTACCCTCCCCAGCTCGTCGGTCACAGTAAACCCTGTCTGTTCTGTATCCTGACACAGGTACTTCATCAGAGCCACCTTATCATTGCGACTCAACTTCATTACCTGTCCCAGAAGTCCGCTTCTGCCGACACTCTCGCTCATCATGGCGACAGGCTCAGCAGCCATTGCGGGGCTATCATCCTCTATTGAGTACATATTATCCTCCATAGCCTTATATGTTTTACAAGTTTCCGCTTGCAAAGTTACACCTTTTGCCCGACACTGCCAAACATTTGCGGAGAAATTTCCATGAGCTACACCTTTTTGAAAAAGACCGTTGTTTGCGTTGTAAACGATGGTCGTTTTGATGTCATTTGATGGTTCTTTGCTGAGTAAAGGATGTTTGTTTACACCCCCAAAGAACCATCGTTTCAAGTGCAAAAGAGTATCTTTTACTTGCTGCGTTATGAACTTTAATTCAACAACGGAGCATCTTTATCCATCAGTCCAACAATCTTCTCTGCTACCTTATCAGGCAGAAGAGTACCCGAATGGCCTTTCGCCCAATTGAATTCTGGTATGGTTGTTTGCAACATCTCTAACGAGACAATCGGTTTTTCGTCAGGGGCTACAACATTCATACAAACTAAATCAACATAGAGCCTTCGTTTGGAAGAGCCAGCCCAGTCGTCCATCACGTATGGATCGGAAACTATAAGTCCATTAAAAACAATTCCAGCTTTGCTATCACCTACACGAAGCATATAAAACATGTCGCCCCTTCTGGCCTCTTCCCACTCATATATACTCCAATTCATGCGGAACATGCCATGCTCCATGTTTTCCAGACAACTCTCGTAATCACTCTCAGTAAATGAACTAATTGAGGGATTCCATCTCATCAAGTACTTCTTGGGTTCTTCTAAAACCGGTACGATTTCGAACTCCACCTCCCCAATAGCCTCCGTCTCCATGCTGAGTATTTTCACGAGGCAGTCGTCCGAACCATCAGACAGCACTAAGAACTGTAGCGAATCCTTGATGCCATAAGGGATTTGTACGGCGATGTGCGTCGTCTCTCCTTTACGCACTCTGTCTATCGTACCACTTTCCACTTCAATGGTAATGACCACATCGTTGATATCGACTCCGTTGTTCTTTTTGTTCTGTTTCATAGACTGCATATTGATATTTCTAGTTTCTTCGGCAAAGATACAAAATAAATACTAATTGTTAAGTATACGCTTCTTCATGTCTTGATTTCTCAAATGAGCTATTTGAGTGTTAGGGTGCCATATCTGACGAGCTTTTGTGCGTAGTTCTATTTTGTCACCATAGATAAAAATGACTTCAGGACGCAATTGCCTTTCCAGTTCAAAAACCCCTTCCATAAACATGCGTATTGATACGAGATTATTCAAGACACCGTTTGTACTGATTGCAACAGTTCCACCTTCAGATAAGCCGCAGAAGCAATAATCAAAACTCCTTCTGAAAGACCATCCAACTGTCGGTATGACTATACCTCCTCTATTCTGTACGAGTTGACCGATGGCGCGACTTCTGAAGATATTAAACTGCTCTTGCCATTGCGAAAGACGTGGGTCTAACGTGAAGTCAGGAGTAAACATTCCTTTGAAACTACAGAGTATCTCAATATCCCGTTCTGTGTATTTCGGATTCCAGATTTGTTCAAAGAATACATCATCAATGAACCAATGAATCCAGTAGTCATAAATATTAGCAGACAAGGCCTCCTTGAAATTGATAAGGGGGTATTCTGGTATTCCGAAGTATGGCTGAATAGTTGGGCATCCTTCCTCTGACAGATGAAGGTCTTTTGACAAATCAGCACGAACTGCTCCAAGCCTATTGACTCGAAGATTCCATTCTGCTTGGTTTTTCTTTCTGGAGAAAGTTGGCGAAATCATTTTCGCCAACTCCTTCTCAGAAAACATTGATAGTTGTATATTCTCCATTCTTCAATTGATTTCTGCGATATACGAACGTTCAAGAACCTCGCCAATAGGCTTTCCATTAATGTTGAGAGTTTCCCACAAATCGGTGTCGTCATCAAATTCAAAAAGCACCTCGCCTTCTCGATGACTTTCCCAAAGAATTTGTCTGCCAATGTACTTGCCATCCCAACCTTCAATCTTAGGAATACGCCAGAACTTATGAGGGTCAGATTCCATGAACAACTCATAGAAGTTTCCATCATCTACATAATAGAATATGATGGAAAAGAAGTTCTGCCAGAAATAATTGAATATTTCTTTCGGATCTTCCGACATAGCATCGCTAATGCATTCCTCACTCCAGCCTAAGTCGGCTTTGGTAATAACAGGATGAAACTCTATCCAGTTATTCATAATCACTTCTTTGTCCATTTCTCAAGCTTTTTTACAAGGTTCCACTCTTTAGTACTCAGTTCAAGATGATTTCCATTACTATGAGTCTTTCTTCCTATCTTACCTGTCTTTGGATCAACATAGACATTGTGAGCATGAGAGTTCTTACCTTCCAAATCAATAGAATAGTATAACACGTGATTCTTGTAATAGAAGATATGTTTAATGCGACCAGCTGTCCCGCTCCATACGGCATAAATCGTATTTGCAGTATTCGACATGACGGGGGTCTTACCATTGCTGCTTTCAAAATCTTCTATTATCTTTATGCCATCCACTACATCAAGTGTTTTATACTTTCGTTTTTCCACCGGGATTGACATGGTGGCTTTGTCAAAACTGCCTCTACCTCCCATATCACAGTCCTCCGAAATAAAGTTCCAGCACTGGCCATTTCATCTCACCCGCTGTAGGTAAGTAGCCGTTCCTTATCTCAAGAATATTATAATGTAAAGTTGCCATAATTATTTAAGTTGATTATGACCCCTTAATGATGCACGAACTATGCAACCATCGCAGGGGCACGATGAATAATTAAATAATCAAACGTGTCTTGCTGATGGTCATCGTCGTCTGACGAAAATGTATGCCCTCATTTTGCGGACGTGAGCATCCGCCAAAGCGGCGAGCAGGCTTTCATCTATACATCTGCACGCCGTGTCCTCTATCTCTACACCTTGCTCACGGGCTATCACACGAATAGCCTCAAGGCGCAGCCCACTGGCCTTCATCACCACATCTGCTGAAGTGGTGAAATCCGTCTCAAAGAAGTCCCAATTCATCTCATCGGGTTCCAAGACATCATCCAGTATGTCGAGGTATTGTTTCATTTACTGTTCTTTGCTGCAAATTTACTACTTTTTCATGATACAACCATCGAATTGGGCACAAAAGATTATAAATTAAGATTCTTTTCTGTAATTTCGCCATCTAAAACGAAAAAATTACATTCACATTGTTCTGGGTTTAACAGGCATCATTATTCCCCAAGAAAGAAATTCGCTTTAGTGGCAGCATATTCTTGTCGTACAGATACGCACAGATGCGCACTGCCGACAATAAAAAAAATAAATCGGATTTTATTTTGTATTGTTCTTACTTATTCGTATCTTTGTCGGCGAAATTAAAGCATATTGCCAATGAGTAGAGATTCCCTGATGCGACAGATAGCCGAATACTTCAAGACACAACCCGTCCTGAAAGCATGGCTTTTTGGCTCTTTTGCCCGTGGGGAAGAGACCCAAAACAGTGATGTCGACATACTGGTTGAATTTGACCGGACCTCCCCCATCGGATTGTTAGCTTACATACGCATGCACCGTGAACTGGAAGAAAGGTTAGGCCGAAAAGTTGACCTTGTGGAAGAAGGGACACTTCGCCCAGCCGCTCAAATGACTGCAAACCGTGATTTAAAAGTGATATATGAGAGAAGCAATTAGGGATATTGACCGTCTCCGTCATATTGACGAGTGCATAAATCACATTAATGACTATCTCAAAGCAAAGTCATTAGAAGACATGAAAGCGAATGTCATGTGCTTTCATGCCGTCGTCTATAATATGATGATTATTGGCGAGGCAGCCAATCTCCTGACAAAAGATTTCCGCAACGAACATCCTGAAGTGCCTTGGCGCGATATCGTAGATATGCGAAATGTGTTAGTGCATGGCTATATTACTACAAATGCCACACTGATTTGGGAAACCTACACCAACGACCTACCATTGTTGAAGAGGCAAATAACTCAGTATATTGAGGAATTAAATAACATTGTAGAACCCTGAAAACAGAAATGCCTATGACTGAATAAAAGACAGACCAGAAGGACATATAGGATATGAACGTCCGCTTTTGATTCTTGTTCTTGAAAATCGGTAAGCAGCCAATTATGACGTGTTGCATTAAAAGATGAAAAGATATACCTTTGCACTGTTCATTAATATTATGCGATTATGTTCAGTAGCAAAGACTTTGAAAAATGCTGGTTTCTATACCAGACAGAAGGTTTACCTTATGAGCTGTCAATCGAACAGTTTTGCTTAAAGCAAGGTGTTCCAGTAAACGAGTTTAACAAATGGTATCGGGATACTCACAAGCGTATTCATCCAATTCAAGTGGATGGTGTTCCCTCGGAAGACTCCAAGGAGTCCTCGGTGGCCGCTCCCTCGGAGGAGTCAAATCCTGTGCGTATAGGTGTAGCCATCTGCATGAGCAATGGGGTGTTTATCAGGCGGAAGAACTTAAGCTACGAGAGTCTTCTGAGATTCGTAGAGAAACTGGAGGTCTTATGCTGACGATATCTGGTCTTAAGCGTTTCTACTATATTCCTGGTGTTACAGATATGCGTTGCGGCTATAGTCGCCTGCTCCAGATAGTCAAGCAGATGACGCATCATGATCCGTACAACGGTGATGTGTTTGTCTTTATGTCCAAGGACCGGCGCAAGGTGAAGATGGTGCATTTTGAGAATCATGCCTATTATATCCATGAGAAGGTATTTACCGACGGTTACAGTTTCATGCTTCTGGAGTATAGGGATGCGAATGGCCTTAAAAGTTACCGTATGGACTGGAAGGATTTGGTGGCTGTATTGGAGAGTCCGGTAGTCAAGAAGCTCCGTTTGAAGTGATGATGCCCGTGTTGGCATTATTTAACGTAAATATTTGACAATCAGTAAAATAAGTTGCAAGAATGTTTGGCGGTTTCAATATTTTTTTGTACCTTTGTAGAAAAATAAGAAGGTATGGAATTAGAGGAATTGCAGTCCAGAATGGAGCATTTGCGCC
>JAFUSC010000031.1 GCA_017467705.1 Prevotella sp.
ACCTGCCAACATAGCCTCCCACGTGTCCTTGGGATTGTTGCCAAGTGGTGTAACGGCACCCATGCCTGTTACTACTACTCTTTTTAGTTCCATAATACTTTAATTGAGAATTGAAAATTGAAAATTGAGAATTATGATTACCGCTAAGCGTATTCAAAATAAAGCGCAGTTCCTCCACGCCCTTCAAGCCAGTCTCGCTGTCCTTAAGTACCTCGGCGATGGTGGCCAGCTTCTCTTCGTTAGAGCCAGAAAGCGAGATGATGGGTTGCAACTTCGCAATCTGTTCGTCAGTCAGTCCATCCTCGCGCAACTCGGCATTGACGTTGTCAAGGCCAATCTTATCGAGTTTGTCAATAGCAACGGTGATGTCGACAATCTTATCGGCCGCACCGATGACCTCGGCAATACCCGAGAGAATCTTACGGTTATTGATCTTAATCTGCACACGGATGCCGAAACGTGAGAACACCTCGTCGACAATCTGCATCAGTTCCACCTCATTGAGCAGTGAGTCACTGCCCACGATGTCGGCATCACACTGATAGAACTCGCGGTAACGTCCTTTCTGCGGACGGTCTGCACGCCAGACGGGCTGAATCTGATAACGTTTGAAGGGCATTTGCAGTTCTTCGCGGTGCATCACCACATAGCGGGCAAAGGGCACCGTCAGGTCATAACGCAGGCCCTTTTCACAAAGCTTGGCAGCAAGATGATTGGAGGATTGAGATCGGAGGTTTGAGATTTCCTCATCAGAGAGCTTCGAGAGGAAGTCACCGCTGTTGAGTACCTTGAACAGCAGCTTGTCACCTTCCTCGCCGTACTTCCCCATCAAGGTCTGCAGGGTCTCCATGGCCGGTGTCTCTATCTGCTGAAAGCCATAGAGTGCATAAACCTGACGGATGGTGTCAAAAATATAGTTGCGACGGGCCATCTCCTGTGGGCCGAAGTCGCGGGTGCCTTTGGGAATACTTGGTTTCATAATTTTTTCAAAATTAGGAATGAGAAATAAGAAATGAAAAATTCAAATGAAAAATGAAGGAATGACATTGGCGCAAATCATTTAAACATTTCTACATTTACACTTCTCATTAGTCATTTTTCATTAGTCATTTACGAAGGATTGTCTGTTCGCGGTCGGGACCGATGCTGATGATGCAGATGGGCGTCTCCAGCTCTTTCTCCAAGAAGTCGACATAGCTCTTGAAGGCAGCGGGGAACTCGGCCTCACTCGACAGCTTGGTCATGTCAGTCTTCCAACCGGGCATTTCTACGTAGACAGGCTCAATGCCTTCATCGATGCTGTAGGGGAAGTAGTCTATCTGCTGGCCGTGCTGCTTATAGGCAACGCAGGCCTTGATGGTGTCAAAGCCGTCGAGCACGTCGCTCTTCATCATGATGAGCTTCGTCACGCCGTTGACCATGATGGCATACTTCAGTGCCACCAAGTCAATCCATCCGCATCGACGCTCACGACCCGTCACGGCACCATACTCATGACCCAGGTCACGGATGCGGGCACCCGTCTCGTCGAAAAGTTCTGTGGGGAACGGACCGGCACCGACGCGAGTGCAATAGGCTTTCATGATGCCATAGACATCACCGATCTTGTTAGGGCCGATGCCCAAGCCTGTGCAAGCACCTGCACAAATGGTGTTCGACGAGGTGACGAAGGGATAGCTGCCGAAATCAACGTCGAGCATGGTTCCCTGCGCACCCTCGCAGAGGATGCTCTTACCACTACGCAGGATGTTGTTGATCTCATGTTCCGAATCCACAATCTGGAACTGGCGCAGATAGTCAATGCCTTCCAGCCACTTCTTCTCCACTTCGGTGATGTCATACTGATAGTCAAGCGACTTCAGAATAGCCTCATGACGAGCCTTGGCTGCGGCATACTTCGCTTCAAAGTTATCAAGGATATCGCCCACACGCAGACCATTGCGACTCACTTTGTCCGTATAGGTCGGGCCGATGCCTTTGCCTGTCGTGCCTACCTTGTTCTTGCCTTTCTGTGCTTCGTAAGCAGCATCAAGCACACGGTGGGTCGGCATAATCAGGTGGGCTTTCTTGGAGATATGCAGCCGACTGCGCAGCTCGTGACCACTGGCTTCCAGTGCTTTGGCTTCCTCCATGAAGAGGTCAGGAGCCAACACGACACCATTGCCGATGATGTTCACCTTGCCACCCTGAAAGATTCCGGAAGGAATACTGCGCAACACATACTTCTGTCCTTCAAACTCCAGTGTATGGCCGGCGTTCGGACCTCCCTGAAAACGCGCTATCACGTCGTAATGCGGCGTCAGCACATCAACAACCTTACCTTTACCTTCGTCTCCCCACTGCAATCCCAGCAGGACGTCTACTTTACCTTGGTTCATAATAGTCTTGTTTATCGGTTTATCTTTTTGTTTTGTTCGTTCTTCTTCTGCCGGCTGTCAACCGCACGTGTATTTTCAGCCTTGGTTTTCTTTCTGTTCTCCTCCCTTTTCTGCTGTAGCTTCATCTGTCGGGTAATCTTCGCCTGACACGTGCTACATATACCATATATATATAAGGAGAAGCCATCCTTACGGAAGCGCTTGAGGTGAATGTTGTTGACGGCCTCGACCACCTCAGGTGACTTCAGTTCCGTCACCTTTCCACAGACGCTGCACACCTGATGACTGTGTCCGCTGTTGTCATAGCAGGTCTCATAGCGTGTGCTGCCCTGAAAGCGGTGACGGACCACCAGCCGTAACTCCATAAACAGCTTCAACGTGTTATAGAGCGTAGCCCGACTGACGGGGAAGTTCTCCTCCTCGCTCAGTTTCTCACCCAGCTCTTCGAGCGTGAAGTGGCCATTCATACTGTAGACGGCATCCAAGATGGCATAACGCTCAGGCGTCTTCCGATGATTATTAATCACCAGATAATTAGTCAGAATACGCCTGACAGCGACCTTTACATTCTCTTTCATGACTTCTTCGCGTATTTTTGCTGAGGTGCAAAGGTACTATAAATTATTCAAACAACAGCGTTTTTGTTTATAAAAAATCTAAATTAAGCCGTTTAGCCATGGTCAGGGCCAGACGTTTGTAAACCAAACCGAGCTCTGAAAAGCGTCTGAGACACTGCACGGCAGCCTTCCTGACGGGCAGTGACGGGCCTTCGATGGCCGCCTGTGCCTGATCAAGAAACTCATTGATGCCACGTTCGTTAGGTTCCTGACCGTTCATAAAGAGACGGGTCAGCACATGGAAACCACAGAGCTGATACAGCTCACGGTCGGAAGCCATCCACTCGTAAGCTTTCTGCGGTGCATAGGGCAGATATTGAAAAAGGTTCAGGGCGGCCTGCTCAGCTATTTCCTGTGACGGCATCTGCTCCATCCAGATGTCAATGACCTCAGGCAGCACCTCATCGGGCGGCATCAGAAGCGTAGCCAGTATCTTACACTCACGCACATCTTCCTTCCACAGAGCGATGGAGAGGTCGTAGAGGGTGGAGAGTGGAGGGAGGAGGGTGGAGGGTGGAAAGTCGAGGGTGGAGGTTTTGATTTCCTCCGCCATTTCCTTCAACCGTGGCAGCGTAGCTCCCCAGTTCAGTTTATAGTTCATGCCCTTGTCGCGCATGGACTTGGCCACCGCTCCGTCCATCATCTGGCGGAACGACTGCTTAATCTGTTTTACCTGCTCATGAACATCCATCG
>JAFUSC010000032.1 GCA_017467705.1 Prevotella sp.
CGCCTATTCCTCAGTGTCACACTGCGGCTTGGTGCTCTTTGCCCTGCTCATGATGACGAAGACCTCTTGCACGGGTGCTATCCTGCAGATGCTCTCTCACGGTCTGATGACGGCGCTCTTCTTTGCGCTCATCGGTATGATTTACGGTCGTACGCACACCCGCGACATCCGCGAGCTGGCCGGCCTGATGAAGATTATGCCTTTCCTGGCAGTGGGTTACGTCATTGCTGGTCTGGCCAACCTCGGTCTGCCGGGCTTCTCGGGCTTCATTGCTGAGATGACCATCTTCGTCGGTTCGTTTGAGAACGCTGACACGTTCCATCGTGTGGCTACCATCATTGCCTGCACCTCTATCGTCGTCACTGCAGTCTACATCCTGCGCGTCGTCGGTAAGATTCTGTATGGCGAGGTGGAGAACAAACATTTCCTGGAGCTTACCGATGCCACTTGGGACGAGCGCGTCGCCGTTATCTGTCTCATTGCCTGCGTGGCCGGTCTCGGTCTGTTCCCCCTCTGGGCAAGCAATGTGATTAACGATGCCGTAGGCCCCATACTTTCGAATATTATTTAATTAGTAATTAGTAATGGGTAATTAGTAATTATGATTAGTTCTAACGATAGAATCTCCGCTGATGTCAGGCTGCTTTGGGGTGGCTTGCACGGTAATCATAATTACTCATTGCTAATTACTCATTACTCATTTAAATAAATTAGAAGATTATGAATTATAGTCAATTCTTAAATATGTTGCCCGAGGTCGCTCTGGTGCTCGCACTGATCATCGTGTTTATTGAGGACTTCTGCATCAGCCGCAAGCAGGTGAAGGGTTACACGCTCTATGCCTTGACCGTGGGTCTGCTTGCTGTTACCTTGGGTGTCTGCCTGTCGGCTCAGCCGACAGAGGCTTTCGGCGGCATGTATGTTGCTACGGCCGCAGCCAATGTGATGAAGACCATCCTCACTGCCGGCACGCTGATTGTCGTGGTCATGGCGCAGACGTGGATCAAGTCCAGCGCGCTGACGGTCAAGTACGAGGGCGAGTTCTACATGCTCATCCTCTCCACGTTGCTGGGTATGTTCATCATGATGTCCAGCGGTCACTTCCTGCTGTTCTTCCTCGGTCTTGAGACGGCCTCCGTGCCTATGGCTTGCCTGGCCGCCTTCGACAAGTGGAAGCAGAAGTCAGCCGAGGCTGCTGCCAAGTATGTGCTCATGGCTACTTTCTCCAGCGGCGTCATGCTCTTCGGCATTTCGTTTATCTATGCTGCTGCCGGTACGCTTTACTATGCTGACATTGCTGAAAAGTTCAATGCGCTCTACACGGCTTCGCCTCTCATCCTCATGGGTCTGGCTTTCTTCTTCAGCGGTCTGGGCTTCAAGCTCTCGCTTGTTCCCTTCCACTTCTGGACGGCTGACACCTACGAGGGAGCGCCCACACCTGTCACGGGTTACTTGAGCGTCATTTCTAAAGGTGCAGCAGCCTTTACGCTGCTCATCATCCTCTTCCGCGTGTTCGAGCCCATGCAGGAGTACTATCAGGCTATGCTCTACGTGGTCATCATCCTGAGCATCACCGTGGCCAACCTCTTTGCCATCCGCCAGTCGGAGCTCAAGCGCTTTATGGCCTTCAGCTCCATCTCGCAGGCCGGCTACATCATGCTCGCCGTCATTGGTAATGACTTCCAGATGTCCACCACGGCCCTCATCTACTACGTGCTGGTCTACGTGGTGGCTAACATGGCCGTGTTCACGGTGATTTCTTCCGTCGAGCATAACGGCGGTGACACCAAGATGTCAACCTACGACGGATTCTATCAGACCAACCCGAAGCTGGCGTTCCTCATGACGCTGGCCCTGTTCTCGCTGGCTGGTATTCCCCCGTTTGCCGGTATGTTCAGTAAGTTCTTCGTCTTTATGGCTGGTGTCACGGGTCATGAGCCCACTTCTTTCTGGGCTTATTTCGTCGTCTTCATCGCCTTGGTCAACACGGTGGTGAGCCTCTACTACTATCTGCTCATCGTCAAGGCCATGTATATCAAGAAGACCGACACGCCGCTGCCCACGTTCCGCACTGACTTTGCCACCCGTGCATCACTCGTGCTCTGCACTGCCGGCATCCTGCTCTTCGGCGTCTGCTCGTTCATCTACGACTGGATTTACGCATCAGCTGCCCTTTGATGTCTTGACTGACGGGAATACATGAAATTCCGGAAATATCTTTTAGAACTGCTGCTCCTGCTGCTCATAGCAGGGGCAGCAGTTGTTCTTGTCGACGCATTTCTGTCTGACAAGGATGAGCAGGCGGCCCTTAACGGTTATGTTGAGTCTGGCCACAGTGCCGATTCCGTTGCCGCCCGTCATGCGTCGGCCTCTGAACCTGCGCGCGAGGTGAGCCGTCACTATGCAGAGCACCAGCATCCCACGCCGAACTTCGACCCGGAGAAGCGTAACACGGTGGAGGGCGTCATCCTGCATCACACGGCGGAACCCACCGTCGAACGCTCGCTCGAAGTCCTCACGTCGAAGAAGAAAGGGGTGGGCACGCACGTGGTCATCGACACCGACGGCACGCGCTACGTCATGTGCGCCCCCGAAGTCGTGACGTTCCATGCGGGCAAGTCAGTCCTCAACGGGCGTGAGTCCTGTAACGAGTTTACCATCGGCATCGAGTTTCAGGGCAACACGTTGGAGGCCCCGTTGACCGACGAGCAAATCTACAGCGCCATTGAATACCTGCGCCCCCTCATCGTCCAGTATCACATTCCCACGGCCAACATCGTGACGCACGAGATGGTTCGCAAGGCCTACAAAGAGAAGTATCCTGATGCCCGTTGCTACGACAAGGTGGACATCACCCCCGCAGAGTACGAACATTTCATGCGGCTGTTTATTGAAGAGATGGGGGATTTTTAAGGAGTTAAAGGAGTTAAGGGAGTTAAAGGAGTTAAAGACGTATGTACCGTAGGGATTGAACAAGGAAGATACGACGCGCATGAACTATTGTCTTTAACTCCTTTAACTCCTTTAACTCCCTTAACTCCCTTAACTCCTTTAACTCCCTTAACTCCCTTAACTCCTTTAACTCCCTAATAATTAAAAAATCCCCATAAATATGGATTGCAGGAGTGGGGAGAAGTGCGTACCTTTGCAGCCGAAATGGTAAAAGAACAGTGCAAGACAGTAGATGTAGTGGTGATTGGTGCCGGACTGACGGGACTGACCACTGCCTATTGGCTACGCAGACATGGCGTGAATGTGCACGTGGTGGAGCGTGATACGCGCATTGGCGGTCAGATACAGACACGCTCGACTGACGAGGATACAAAAAATCCTGACCACACAAGAACTTATATATATGAGACAGGACCGACTACGGGCTCTGTCTCGACCCCTGAGGTGGCTGAACTGATGGCCGATCTGGCTCAGACGTCAGGCGGGCGTTGCCTGTTGGAGACGGCGCCTGACGCAGCAAAACGTCGGCTGATTTGGAAAGCCGGGCGCTTTCATGAATTGCCCTCAGGTCCTTTGGGCGGGTTGGTCACGCCGCTGTTCCGCTTTGCTGACAAGTTACGCATATTGGGAGAGCCGTGGCGCAAACGGGGCACTGACCCTGACGAGAGCGTCGGCTCGCTGGCACGCCGTCGGCTCGGGCGTTCGTTTGTTGACTATGCTGTCGATCCCTTCGTGTCAGGAGTCTATGCCGGCAACCCCGACAAACTGGTAACACGTTATGCTTTGCCGAAGCTCTACGCTTTGGAGCAGAATTACGGCAGTTTCATACGCGGTTCCATCCAAAAGATGAGAGAACCGAAAACCGACCGTGACAGGTTAGCCACGAAGAAAGTCTTTTCGGCCCGTGGGGGCCTGAGCCGTATCACGGAGGCAGAAGCCAGTTACATCGGACTTGACAATATTACGCTTGGTGCACAGCATGTGCAGGTGCAGCCCGCACCTGACGGCTGGGAAACCACCATTCCTTCATCACTCACCACGCTGAGGAGCCGCTATGTGGTAACTACCTGCGGCGCCTATTGCCTGCCTGACCTCTTGCCTTTTGTTGACGAGGAGCGCATGCAGGCCATAGCACAACTGACTTATGCGCCGGTGATGGAAGTGAATGTCGGCATGCCTGACACCTTCGGCGGCGACTATCTTGCTTTTGGCGGGTTGGTGCCTACGGTAGAGCAGGAGTTGCTGCTTGGTGTTCTATTTCCGTCGGCCTGCTTCAGTGGCCGTGCACCGCGTGGCGGAGCACTGTTTTCCTTCTTCATTGGAGGCATCAGGCACCCCGAGCTGCTTGCCTGGAGTGATGCTGACATTGAGGCGCTGGTCATGGACGGTCTGCACCGGATGTTGAATTTCCCCAAGGAGGCAAAGCCTGACTTCATCAGCATTTCCCGTCATCAGCGTGCCATACCGCAATACGACGCACAGAGCGGCAGGCGTTTCGCAGCCGTGGAGAGCTTGCAGCAGCAATACCGGGGACTCATCATCGGCGGTAACCTGCGTGACGGTATCGGCATGGGCCACCGTATCACGCAGGCGGCCAACATTGCCAGACAGATAACAGGTGAAATATCAAATAAAGAATCATAAACAGATATGAAGAAAAGAAAACTATTGATGGCGCTGTTTTTCAGCGCGGTTATGCCCGCAGTGGCAGAGAACGACCCCATACCCGTAGACACGTCGAGAGTCGTCGACCTGGATGAAGTGGTGGTGGTTTCGCAGTCAAAGGAATACATGAAACTCCGTTATCAGCCGTTGAGCTCAACGGTGCTTACAGGTACGGAAATCAGCAGTCTCGGCGTTCACGACCTGCGTGAGATTTCCGACTTCGTTCCGTCGTTTGTGATGCCTAATTACGGTGCCCGCTTCACGTCGTCCATCTACGTGCGTGGCATTGGCTCACGTGTCAACAGCCCCTCCATGGGTATTTATGTGGACGATATTCCCCTGATGAACAAGTCGGCTTTCAACAGCCACACTTACCAACTGGACCGTGTGGACGTGTTGCGTGGCCCGCAGGGAACGCTCTACGGCATCAATACTGAGGGCGGACTGGTGCGCCAGTACACCCGTAACCCCATAAACTATCAGGGGACGGATGTGAACCTGGGACTGGGTACACACTTCTATCGTAACGTTGAAGTGGCTCACTATCAGCAGCTGAGCAGTCAGCTGGCATTCTCGTTGGCAGCGTTCTACAATGGCACCAATGGCTTCTGGAAGAATTCACTGACCGGCGAGCGTGCTGACGACATGGACGAGGCCGGCGGACGCCTGCGACTGGTCTACCAGCCCACACGACGCCTGTCGTTTGATTGGATTGCAGATTATCAGTATGTGCGGCAGAAAGCCTACCCCTACGGTGTGCTTGACCCTGAGAGTGGCGACGTGCTGACAGCGCCCAATCAGGACACCCAGAGCCGTTACAAGCGTAACATGCTTAACACAGGTCTGGCTATCAAGTATCAGGGCTGTGGCTTCGATTTCCATTCTAACACCAGCTACCAGCTGTTGAAAGACAATCTGCTGATGGATAACGACTATAGCAACATTGACTTCATCGTCGTCGACCAGTATCAGCTCAGCAATGCACTGACGCAGGAGTTCACGTTCAAGAGCAACACCCAGAGCCGCTGGCACTGGACGGCTGGTGTCTTCGGCAGTTACACGTGGCTGAAGACCACGGCCCCTAACACCTTCGGCAGTGCGTTCAGCGACATGATGAGCCAGCAGGTGGGCGGCATGATTTACAGGCAGATGCTCAACTCTATGGCAGCCCGCATGGGCGAGGAGGCCGCAGCTGCCGCCATTGAGCGCGCCGGTGGCGTCAACGTCGGCATGTCGTTGCTGGTGCCCTGCGTGTTCCATACACCGCAGTTCAACCTCGGCATCTTTCACGAGTCAGACATTGACCTGACCGACCAGCTGACGGCTACACTCGGACTGCGTTACGACTTCACCCAGTCAAAGATAGACTATGATACCCGCGGCATTTCACAGCTGAACTTCGACATCATGGGCGCAGCGGCCAATGCCGCCGTGACGTCTATCTTCAAGCACACGGAGAAAACCAGTTTCAGTCAGTTGCTGCCCAAGTTCGGACTCACTTATAAATTCAATGGCGGCAGCAACGTCTATGCCACGGTGACCAAAGGCTACCGTGCGGGCGGCTTCAATGTGCAGATGTTCGGCGACATCATTCAGAACGACGTGCAGAGCAGTCTGCAGGGCGTCATGCAGGAGGCCATGCAGACTCATCAGGACGTCACGTCAGTGGTAGAACACTCCGAAGAGGTTTACGCAGCTCTGTTGGACGGCATCAAGTTCAAGCCCGAGGAGTCGTGGAATTATGAAGTAGGCACACACCTGAACCTGTTTGATAACCTGATTCATGCAGACCTCTCGGCCTTCTACATGCAAATCCGCAACCAGCAGCTCAGCGTCTTCACTGAGGACTACGGTTACGGGCGGAAGATGGTCAACGCAGGCAAGAGCTACAGTTGCGGCCTCGAGCTCACACTGCGCGGCA
This sequence comes from Prevotella sp., assembly GCA_017467705.1. Lineage (GTDB taxonomy): Bacteria > Bacteroidota > Bacteroidia > Bacteroidales > Bacteroidaceae > Prevotella. Next base: position 6,539 of record JAFUSC010000032.1, read on the forward strand.
GTGGACTGGGCAATCATCTGTCATGGTCGCTGGGCTACGGCTATACGCATGCTGCCTTCAAAGAATACACGACGAAGACCAGTGCCAGCGGCACCGTCGTGGACTATCAGGACAACAAGGTGCCTTTCGTGCCGGAGCACACGCTTTCTGCCATGTGTGACTATCGTTTCGACTTCAGCGACTCGTTCGTGCAGAGCCTGACTGTGGGGGCTAACGTCAATGCACAGGGCAAGATATGGTGGGACGAGGCTAATACCTACAGCCAGAAGTTCTATGCCGTGCTGGGTGCCCATGTCTGTGCTGACCTCGGACTCTGCAAGGTCAACCTGTGGGGGCGCAACCTGACAGACTCGAAGTATAACACCTTCGCTTTCTCAAGCAAGGCAACAGGCCGCGAGATATTCATGGCACAGCGTGGCAATCCGTTCCAGATGGGTGTGGATGTGAGCCTGCATTTCTAATTCGCTTAAGTTCCGCAGCGCTCAGCCTGAAAAATACCAGCCACCTTGCTTTTATCGTGTCGCCCGATACTGTTCTTCAGCATCGGGCGACATTTTTTTTGAACAGAACGGCTTACGGGAACCGTCTCTCGCGCTTTGCCGGTACAGCACACGTAATACTGCGGAGCAAAACGCGCAGTTTTGCGGTACAGCAGCGCCTGTTCCTGACCGTCCACCCCGGGCTGCGCGATCGTCCACCTCCAGCTGCGCGATCGCGCAGCCCGAGGTGGACGATTCGAAAAAAGTATGATTGTACCGCAGAACCTTACATTTTGTACCCCGAAACAGAGCATTTAGTACCCCCCGTTCAGCTTTTATCGTGACCGATTCCCCGTTCAGCTGCATTTACAATGCAGCTGCGGTTGGTCGGTGCATTTGTAATGCACCTAACATCTTTGAAATCCAGCTGAATACCCGTCTTTCTGATTTTATAGAATGGCTTACGGGAACTACCGCAGAACCTTACATTTTGTACCCCGAAACAGAGCATTTAGTACCCCCGTTCAGCTTTTATCGTGACCGATTCGGATTAAAGATAGAATAAACAAAGACAACTTATCGGCCTAAAGACCGATTTGAGATAAAGGCATGGATAGTTAAAAATGCGAAGATTTTGAACTTTTCAAGTCTAAATGCATGGTTATTCACAGAAAAGTTGTACCTTTGTGCTGTGTTTCGCAAGAGACACAAGACATACTGAATAACGAAGCGTTATGCTCGACTTGCTGATGGAAACGTAGGAAACTTCCAAAATGTAATGCAAGGACGGTGTAATGGTTCGCGCGTATAGCGTGGACTGATTTCTACCTCTGCATTACAAGGTAATTCCTACGACCTCCATCAGAAGAAGTGGTATATCAGCGCCACGCTTCTGTCATCATTAAATGCTCTCATGGCTGCTGGGGGGCAACAGATAATTATGAAACAAGAACAGGAAAAAGTCATGAGGTACAATGAACGATTACTACATGAAGCATTGCAAGGCAATAAGGATTCGTTCAAGGAGTTAAAGTTTAATGCAGGCTCAGGAGACGCAGAAGCACAATATTATTTTGCACAATACTATGCAAAGGATAGTGAAGAAGATTTCAGGTATTGGATAAAGAAAGCCATCGTTGACAACCATTATTTTGCCAAGTTAGAAGGACAAGCAATTCACGAAAAGGAGCAGGAACAAGAATCTATGAAATTTTCAGAAGCAGTGAAGACTTGTCTCAATAAATATACAACATTTACAGGGAGGGCAAGCCGTTCGGAATACTGGTGGTTTGCCTTTTTCTACTTTCTTGTTTTTATGTTACTTGCGATAATCACTGTTGTGTTCGTTCGTGATGAGACATCGTACTTCATTGTAACGGCATTATCTGTATGCACGACCTTAGCACTTATTCTACCCGGAATTGCTGTGGGTGTAAGACGCTTGCATGACGTCGGTAAGAGTGGGTGGTGGATGTTAGTAAGCTTCATTCCCTACATAGGCTCTTTTATCCTTCTGTATTTCATGTGTAAGGAAAGTGCAGCCGACAATGAATTTGGAAAGCGCCCCGATAAGTGATAGGGGAAAAGGAAAAATGCGGGCCGGCTTTGTTGATTCTGTGATGCAAAACAATGCGCAGGGGTGAAGTGAATGGCGTGGCTACGTGGTGCATTGCAAATGCACCTGCCAGCAGCATCGGCATTGCAAATGCCGATGAACGAATGAACGAAATGCCGATGAACGAAAGCATCGGCATTACAAATGCCGATGAACGAATGAACGAAATGCCGATGAACGAATGAACGAAATGCCGATGAACGGTTGAACGGGTGCCAATGAACGAAGTGCGTAGCAAATGCACTAAACGTACATGAGCTCTGACATCACCATGTCGCTGACAAAGAGGCCGCGGCGGGTGAGGATGAGGTGCTGGTCTTGGAGTCGTAGCAGCCCGTCGTCAAGGAAGCGGCGGGCTGTCTTCGTGCAGTAGCGGCGCTGCTCGTCGGGTAGGGTGGTGAGGTCCAGCCCTTCGCAAGTGCGAAGCGCCACGGTCACGCGGTCGTTATAGCGCGTCCAGCCCTCAATGAGCTCGCTGCCCTCTACGGGTGACTCGCCGTGCTCGATGCGCCGCATGTATTCCTGCAGGTCGGCCACGTTCCAGAAACGGCGGCCCTCCTCAAACCCCTCCGAGGGGAGGGGCTTTCCTACGGGCAGGTAAGAGTGTGCCGCAGCTCCCAGCCCGACGTAGGGCACATCCTTCCAGTAATTGCTGTTATGTCTTGAGCGATAAGCCCCAGCCCCTCCCCGAAGGAGCGGGGAGCCTTCCCCCTTCAAGGGGGTGAGTCTTCCCCAATTGCTGATCTCATAATGCTCGAAGCCTGCGGCTTCCAACCGGTCCATCAGCAGCTCGTACATCCGTCGCTCGAGTTCGTCGGAGGCGTCATTCCTTATTGCTAAGTTCTCCTTTCTCATTTTCTCGTAGAGTGGCGTGCCCTCCTCGTACATCAGGCAGTAGGCCGACAGATGCTCCACGTCCAGTGCCAGTGCTGCGTCGATGTCACGTTCCCAGTCGCTGAGCGTCTCGTGCGGGAAACCATACATCAGGTCAATGCTGATGTTACGGATGCCTGCGTGCCGCAGGTGTGCCACGGCTTCGGCCACCTGCCGGCTGGTGTGCCGACGGTGCAGGAAGTGCAGACGCCCGTCGTCGAAGGTCTGGGCGCCCATGCTGACACGGTTGACGGGGAGCTGCGACAGGGCCGCCGCATAGTCGGCGGTGACGTCGTCGGGGTTGCACTCCATGGTGACCTCGGCGTCGGGGCTGACCTTATACCTATTATATATATAGGTAAAGAGCTGCTCCAGCTGTGCGGGCGTCAGCTGCGACGGCGTGCCGCCACCGAGGTAGATGGTGGATAGCCGTCCCCCCAAAACCTCCCCGAGGGGAGGTTTTGCTGTGCCGAAGACATTGGTGTCCCCCCCGGGGGACGAAAGGGGGGCTGTACTACTCTCCTTGCATATCGCATCCACGTATCTCTGCCGCTGCTCCAGCCGGGTGGTGGAGTAGAAACCGCAGTAGATGCAACGGCTTGCACAAAAGGGAATATGGATGTATAAACCTGCCATTTGAAGGGCAAAGGTACAAAGAAATTACTAATATTGCTTAATATTTGAAAGCTTTTCTTGGTTTTTTGCCTGAAAATGTCTACCTTTAGCCTCGCTTTTCGAAAATTTATAAACCTAAGACATAAATTTATATGAAAGTTTATCAGACAAACGAGATTAAGAACATTGCACTGCTTGGCAGTGCGGGTAGCGGCAAGACCACTCTTGCCGAAGCAATGGTCTACGAGGCAGGCATCATCAAGCGCCGCGGCACCGTAGAGGGTAAGAACACCATGAGTGACTACTTCCCCGTGGAGCAGGAATACGGATACTCCGTGTTCTCAACGGTATTCCACACGGAGTGGAACGGTAAGAAGCTCAACATCATTGACTGTCCGGGTTCCGACGACTTCGTGGGCGGTGCCATCACAGCCCTGAACGTCACCGATCAGGCCGTCATTGTGGTCAATGGCCAGTATGGTCCTGAGGTGGGCACCATGAATGCTTTTCGTAACACGGAGAAGCTGAAGAAGCCCGTCATCTTCCTTGTCAACCAGCTGGACCGCGACAACTGCGACTTCGACCAGATTCTGAGTCAGCTGCGCGAGGTCTACGGACCGAACTGCGTTCCCGTGCAGTATCCCATTGCCACGGGTGCCGGCTTCAACAGCGTCATCGACGTGCTGCTGATGAAGAAGTACTCATGGAAGCCCGAAGGCGGTGCTCCCGTCATTGAGGACATTCCCGCTGACCAGCTGGACAAGGCCAAGGAGATGAAGGCCGCCCTCGTGGAGGCTGCCGCTGCCGGCGACGACACGCTGATGGAGAAGTTCTTTGAGACAGAGGACCTGAGTGAGGACGAGATGCGTGAGGGTATCCGCAAGGGCCTGGTCACACGTTCCATCTTCCCCGTGTTCTGCGTCTGTGCAGGCCGTGACATGGGCGTGCGCCGCCTGATGGAGTTCCTCGGCAACGTGGTGCCCTTCGTCAGCGAAATGCCTGTTGTCAAGAACGCTGCCGGCAAGGATGTTCCCGCCGACGCCAGCGCTCCCACATCGCTCTATTTCTTCAAGACCGGCGTAGAGCCCCACATCGGTGAGGTCAGCTACTTCAAGGTGATGAGCGGTACGATTAAGAGCGGTGACGACCTGACCAATGCTGACCGTGGCTCGAAAGAGCGCATGGGTACGCTCTATGCCTGCGCCGGTGCTAACCGCGTTCAGGTTGACGAACTCGTGGCCGGTGACATCGGCTGCACCGTGAAGCTGAAGGACGTCAAGACGGGTAACACCCTGAACGGCAAGGACTGCGACAATAAGTTCGACTTCATCAAATATCCTAACTCGAAGTTCTCTCGTGCCATCAAAGCCGTCAACGAGGCTGAGACCGAGAAGATGATGGCTGCACTGGCCAAGATGCGTCAGGAAGACCCGACGTGGGTGGTGGAGCAGTCGAAGGAACTGCGCCAGATCATCGTCCACGGTCAGGGTGAGTTCCACCTGCGCACGCTGAAGTGGCGTATGGAGAACAACGAGAAGATCAACATTGAGTACGTAGAGCCGAAGATTCCGTATCGTGAGACCATCACGAAGATGGCCCGCGCTGACTATCGTCACAAGAAACAGTCAGGTGGTGCCGGTCAGTTCGGTGAAGTGCACCTCATTGTGGAGCCTTACACCGAGGGCATGGAAGACCCGACGAGCTTCAAGATCAACGGTCAGGAGTTCAAGATGAACATCAAGGGCAAGGAAGAGATTGACCTGGAGTGGGGCGGTAAGCTCGTCTTCATCAACTCCGTTGTCGGTGGTGCCATTGACCTGCGCTTTATGCCCGCCATCCTGAAGGGTGTCATGGAGCGCATGGAGCAGGGCCCGCTCACCGGTTCTTATGCCCGCGACGTCCGCGTCATCGTCTACGACGGTAAGATGCACCCCGTTGACTCTAACGAGCTTTCGTTCATGCTGGCAGCCCGCAATGCCTTCAGCGCAGCCTTCAAGGAGGCAGGCCCGAAGGTGCTGGAGCCCATCTACGATCTTGAAGTGCTGGTGCCCGCCGACTACATGGGTGACGTGATGAGTGACCTGCAGGGTCGCCGTTCCATCATCATGGGTATGGACTCAGAGGCCGGTTACCAGAAGCTGACCGCCAAGATTCCTCTGAAGGAACTGGCCAGCTACTCCATCGCTCTCAGTTCGCTGACGGGTGGCCGCGCATCGTTCACAACGAAGTTCGCAAGCTATGAGCTCGTGCCGAACGACATCCAGCAGGCTCTCATCAAGCAGCATGAGGAAGAAATGAAGGATGAGGACTAAGCGTCCATCATAGAATCTTATAACGACAGATTTCACGGATTCCACGGATTCGTATTGGCTGATTATCAGCATGGGTACAATCCGTAGAGTCCGTGAAATCTGTTTGTATTTGACATAAAAGCAGACTTTTTTGTTAAAATCGTTAAAATTAACGCAAATAATTAACAGATAAGGAACAGGGAACGGACAAAAGAACTATCTTTGCAGCAGAATGATTTGAATATGAAAAAGAGTACAATCTGGACAATAGCAATCGTGATGGGCCTCTCGTTCCTCGGCCTGCTTTATCTTCAGCTCTCCTACATTGAGAGCATGGCGAAGATGAAGAAGGAGCAGTTTGACGAGTCGGTGAGCCGCAGCTTGTACGAGGCATCGCGCAAGCTGGAGCTGGACGAGACGTTGCGCTATCTGGAAAAGGACGTCAACGCTACGGAGCGTCGGGCGTTCCAGCAAGATTCCGTGGTGACCGACGGGCTCGATGGCACCGTGCTCCATTCGCATCAGTTTGCCGTGGCAGCCGACGACGGCACGGTCTATTCGTCGTTTCAGGTGAACTCGTTTGAAATCAAACCCAACGTGCCGAAGGCCATGATCATGCGTAAGGACAAGAACTCGCTGGCCGAGGCATCGAAGACCATGCAGGAGATTGTGCGTACACGCTATGTCTACCAGAAGGCGCTGTTGGACGAGGTGGTCTACTCCATCCTTTACACCGCCAGCGAAAAGCCGCTGAAGGAACGCGTGAACTTCAAGATGCTGGACAAGGACATCAGGCTGGAGCTGCAAAATAACGGCATTGATATTCCCTATCACTTCACCGTGTCGACAGCCGACGGGCGCGAGGTGTACCGCTGTCCCGACTATACCGAGGAGGGCGAGGAATACACCTACGAGCAGTTGCTGTTCAGCCACGACCCGCAGTCCAAGGTGGGCGTTGTCAAGCTGCACTTCCCCGACATGAACTCTTACATCATGTCCAGCGTGCGCTTCATGATTCCGAGTGTGGTGTTCACCGTCGTGTTGCTCATCACGTTCATCTTCACCATCGTGGTCATCTTCCGTCAGAAGCGTTACACGGAGATCAAGAACGACTTTATCAACAACATGACGCACGAGCTGAAGACCCCGATAGCCAGCATCTCACTGGCCGCGCAGATGATGAACGACAAGAGCGTGCCGAAGACGGAACAGATGATGACGCACTTGGGCGGTGTCATCAACGACGAGTCAAAGCGCCTGCGCTTCCTCGTGGAGAAGGTGCTGCAGATGTCGATGTTCGACCGGCGCGATGCCGTGTTCAAGAAGAAAGAGCTTGACCTGAACGAACTGGTGGAGAACATTGCCCGCTCCTTCACCCTGCGCGTGGAGCACACCGGCGGCAAGATCATGCTCGACATCGGCGCCGTTGACTCGAAGATATACGTGGACGAGGTGCACTTCTCGAACGTGATTCATAACCTGATGGACAACGCCATCAAATACCGCAACACCGACCGCCCCGTGGAACTGGTGCTCAGCACGTGGAACGATGATAAGCGCCTCTACTTCTCCATCAAGGACAACGGCATGGGCATCAAGAAGGAGAACCTGAAAAAGATATTCGATAAGTTCTACCGCGTGCACACCGGCAACAAGCACGATGTCAAAGGCTTCGGTCTGGGACTGGCTTACGTGAAGAAAGTCGTTGACCTGCATCAGGGCGAAATCAAGGCGGAGAGCGAATACGGCAAGGGAACGAAGTTCACCATCAGCCTGCCGGTGATTAAAGAAGATTGACCTTGCCCCCTGAGTCAGGGGGATGGGGCTATGAACAAGAATCATGAAGAAATAAGAGATCATTAATAATAGTATTAACTGGGTGGTCGTTCTTGGACGAGCCAAGCGGCAAAGCCGAGCGCAGACCGCCAACCCCCTGACTCAGGGGGCAAAAAGAATTACGATTATGGAAGAGAATTTGAAGATTTTGCTTTGCGAGGACGATGAGAACCTCGGTATGTTGCTCCGTGAATATCTGGCAGCAAAGGGTTACACCGCAGAACTTTGTGCCGACGGCGAGGCCGGCTACAAGGCTTTCCTGAAGACGAAGTTCGACATCTGCGTGCTTGATGTGATGATGCCCAAGAAGGACGGCTTCACACTGGCACAGGAGATACGTACGGCCAATGCCGAAATCCCCATCATCTTCCTGACGGCCAAGACGCTGAAGGAGGACATTCTGGAAGGTTTCAAGATTGGTGCTGACGACTATATCACCAAACCCTTCTCCATGGAGGAACTGGTGCTGCGCATTGAGGCCATCCTGCGCCGCGTTCGTGGTAAGAAGAACAAGGAGAGCACGGTCTATAACATCGGTAACTTCGTGTTCGACACGCAGAAGCAGCTGCTCAGCATCGGCGAGAAGCAGACCAAGCTGACCACCAAGGAGAACGAGCTGCTGGCCCTGCTCTGCTCGCACGCTAACGAAATCCTGCAGCGCGACTTCGCCCTGAAGACCATCTGGATTGATGACAACTACTTCAACGCCCGCTCCATGGACGTCTACATCACCAAGCTGCGCAAGCACCTGAAGGAAGACCCGCAGATTGAGATCATCAACATCCACGGCAAGGGCTATAAGCTCATCACGCCGGAGGAGGAGTGAGTTAGTTCATAGTGCATAGTTCATAGTTCATAGTTCATAGTGCATAGTTCATAGTTGACTGCAATGAATACTCTGAAACGTTATGGAGGGATGGCGCTGGTTTTGGCCGGCGCCCTTCTCTTGGCGGTCAGTTATCTGACGGGCTGGACCTCCAGCAACTTGGTGCTTGTCGGAGGCTTCTTGTTGGTGTTTGTGGGCGTCATTTTGTATGTCGTGCTCACAAAATCAACGGAAAAGTATTAAAGTCTGTTAAACATTGAACGAAATCGTAAGCCGCAAATCGCTAAGTCGCAAATTTTGGTTACCTTTGCACCCGCAATTTTGCAAACATAACATTTTATTAATCATTTAAGTAGTATGAATCAATACGAAACCGTTTTCATTTTGACTCCCGTTTTGTCTGATGAACAGATGAAGGAAACGGTCGCTAAATTCACGAAAGTGCTCACCGACAAGGGTGCAGAGATTCTGAATGAAGAGACCTGGGGATTGAAGAAGATGGCTTATGCTATTCAGAAGAAGTCGACAGGTTTCTACTGCCTGCTCGAGTTCAAGGCTGAGCCGGAAGTAATCAAGGTGCTTGAAACAGCCTATCGTCGTGACGAGAAGGTCATTCGTTTCCAGACCGTTAAGCTTGACAAGTATGCCATTGAGTATGCTGAGAAGCGTCGTAACAAACTTGGTAAAAAAGAGGAGGCTTAAACTATGGCAGAACAATCAGAAATCCGTTATTTGAACGCTCCTTCAATCGACACGAAGAAGAAGAAGTATTGCCGCTTTAAGAAGAGTGGAATCAAGTACATTGACTACAAGGATCCCGAGTTCCTGAAGAAGTTCCTGAACGAGCAGGGCAAGATTCTGCCCCGCCGCATCACCGGTACCTCTCTGAAGTATCAGCGCCGCGTGGCCCAGGCCGTCAAGCGTGCCCGCCAGATCGCTCTGCTGCCTTACGTAACTGACATGATGAAGTAAAACATACGGAGGACGCAAGATTATGGAAATTA
>JAFUSC010000033.1 GCA_017467705.1 Prevotella sp.
CCTTACTGTTTGCAACAGTCATGACCGACAATGTTCATGCGCAAAGCGATAAGATTTATGACATTGTTGAAGAATGGCCTGACTTCCCAGGCGGTGCTTCTGCTATGTTTAAATTTCTTGCAGAAAACGGCAACAATCCCGCTAAAGAGAGAACACGCGTTATCCTCACTTTTGTAGTGGAGAAGAATGGCAGTCTATCGGATATTAAAATCACCCATTCAAGCAACGATCCTGCTGTGGATCAAGAGGCAATACGACTCGTTAAAAAGATGCCGAAATGGAAGCCGGGCAAGATGGAAGGCAAGAAAGTACGTGTAAGATATAGTCTTCCTATTAATTTTAGAGTCTAAGAAAAGTACCAAAACCACGGATGGCAAGTGCTTCAAGCTGACAAGTATTATACCGCTATACGCGAAGATGCTCCGACATCGGCCATCTTTTCTAAAGGCGATGCAGACGAATGGGCCAACAAGAGTAAGCGTACACCTAAAGGAGTGAAGCTGGAAGGCGACGTGATGTTGTTTGTTTACTTCACGGTCAACGCCAAAGGACAGCCTACTGATGTTAACATGATAGACATGAACCCCGATCATTTCAACGAGATTCCGAAACAACTGAAAGCAGAAGCCAACAGACTTCTCAAGATTATGCCAAAGTGGAGCATCCGGAATTCGAACGGAAAGTTGGGCGGTTTCATGCTTTACTGGCCCGACGGCGCTTTTCATTAAACCATTCAAGCTCCATAACAGGACATGAAACTGCGACACTTGACCCTCTTTTCAGCCACAACAATGCAAACATTAACTGGTGGAAAGACCTGGAGCAGGGACTACGTGCTGTCACGTGATCAGGTGAAGTATAAGTAGGTCTTGGGGAGTTAAAGGAGTTAAGGGAGTTAAGGAGTTAAAGACAATACTTTATAGGCTCCAGATACTTGGGGAGTTAAAGGAGTTAAGGGAGTTAAAGGAGTTAAAGACAATACTTTATAGGTTCCAAGTACATGCGCAAAATGATGATAAGAGTCTATTGTCTTTAACCCCTTTAACTCCCTTAACTCCTTTAACTCCTAAACCTTGTAAATTACCTTATTCGCTCCGCTGGTGATTTTTACGGCCTCGGGGTGTTCGCGTGCAAACGATTCTATGTGCCGGACGCGCTTCTGTTCGAGTATTTCATCGACGGCAATAAGGATACCTGTCTCCTCAACGTCGCCGAAACCGTCGTTGATAGCGGTTCCAAAGAGCTTCATGGTGGGCGACAGATTCATGTAAGCATTCACCAACGGGGGAATGTTATAGCCCAGTTTGCGGATTTCCTGATTCAGGATGCGATAGTCAGCACGGAACTCTTCCTCGCAGAACAAAGCCTCCAATTCGCGCTCATCAGTCTCAATTTTCAGCGGTTTCATCGGGATTATCAGGTGTTCCTTGTCGTCAAAATGCTTCCGAAGGAAGTAAAGAATCATGTCACGGCCCTTCCGTATGTAGGAAGGATACATGGTCATCTTGCCGAAAAAGTACTTGACGTTGGGCTTGATGACGGTGAGTGCGCCCAGTCCGTCCCAGAGATTATCGAGGGCGAAGAGGCTTTTGGTGCCGTTGACGTTGGTGTTCTGATAGGGCAAAGAGACGAACGAACGGCCCAGTTCGATGGTCTGTGGCAGATAGTCACGGATGAAACGCTCGCTGAAATGGAACATGTGACTCGTTGCAAGGACGGGTTGACCCGCAGCATCAAACTCCACATCGGTGCCAAGGATGTAACGGTAGCCGCCAATGATTTCCTTTTCCTCGGGATTCCAGACGATTAACTGCTTGTAACAGTTGTCGCACAGGTCGAAATCATCAAGGTCAAGCGCTTTCCCCGTACCACCTCCGGCAGCCCGGAAGGCTATTTCGCGCAGGCGACCGATCTCACGCAGCACGTTAGGCGCATTGTGTGCGTCGATGATGTAGATTTCATTGTGGCTCTTATTGGTCATGCGGAGCTGGCGTTCGGACGTCAGTTCGCTCAAGAGCAATGCTTTGTCAATGGGTTCGATGATTGTCTGTTCCATTTCTCTATGCTAACGAATACACTTTGTTTTTTACAAAATCAGCCCATTCCATCGGAGTTTTCGTCTTATCGAAGGTTTGCCAAGCGATGGGTTTGCCTATGGTAACGGTGAAAGTCTTATGCACATTCTTATACATCTCGTCGACTAAGAACATCATAGCTAAGTTAAACGGCAGAAAACGGTCGCTGAAATTGGCTAACCGATAAAAGAAACCGCTGTTACAGCCGCTGAAGTGAATGGGCACCACGTCACGTTGATACTCAACACTCTTTGATATGAAGGTCTTTCTCCATGGCAAGTCACGCACCACGCCGTGTTTTCTGCGTGAGCAGAGGCCCGCCGGAAACATGAGCATGTGGTTATTACTGCTGAAACCCGCCTCCACCATGGCCGGAAAGGAGCGTGCCTGCGAGCCAGTCTTGTTGATGGGGATGCAGAGCGGAGCCAGTCCGGGCAGGTTCATCAGCAGGTCGTTGACGAGATAACGGAACCGTGAGTCGTAGTGTCGGCCAATGATAGCACCGAGCGCCACCCCATCCTCTCCGCCAAGGGGATGGTTTGACACGAACGTATAGAGCCTTCCGTCGTCAGGACTGGGCAGGTTTTCACGTCCACGGACCACAAGTGTCATATCAAGATAGCGCACACACTCCTCTAACCAGGCCGTACCAGTCTTGTCACGGCTCTCCCAGAGAAAGTCATTCACTTCATCTTGATGGATGATGCGCTTGAGCAGACTGACAAGGAAGCCCGGAACAAACCTTGACTTGGCCCCCATCTTGTCGCGCAAAATCCTGTCAATGTCAATCGTTTTTTCCGTTGTTTGACTCATGTTTAGTTTTTCTCCGTCCCATTGAAAGTGCAAAATTAACAGAAAAGTTTTAAAACAAAGACTTTTTTATGGTAAAAATCTTAAAAAAAGCAGAAAACGTACGCTCACCAAAAAGCACAGTAACCACGTAACCGAGACAGGGCAACCTGATGATTGAGGCCGAGAAACAGGAACAAAACGCATTTTTCAGGACAAAAACGGCACATTTTGCCCCACCAAAAGCAGCAAACATATAATAAACTGATTTTCAATAAAATACAAAAATTCTCAAAATAAAAACAAAAATATTTTGAAAATTTTTTGAAGAAAGGTGGGGGAATGTGGGGAAAAATGCTTACCTTTGCAGCCAAAGACTCTTTTATAAGAAGTACGTATGCGATTTATTGGTAACATAGAAGCCAAATTAGACGTCAAAGGTCGTGCGTTTTTACCGGCGACTTTCCGCAAGGTGCTGCAAGCATCGGGCGAGGAAAAGCTGGTGATGCGTAAGGACATCCACCAAGAGTGTCTTGTGCTATACCCGGAGTCGGTATGGAACGAGCAGATGGACGCCCTGCGCTCACGGCTGAACCGATGGAACAAGGTGCATCAGGAGGTGTTCCGCCAGTTTGTCAAGGACGTAGAAGTCATGACACTCGACGGCAACGGCCGCTTCCTGATATCGAAACGTTACCAGCGCATGGCCCAGATAGAGCAGGACATCACGTTCCTTGGCATGGGTGACACCATCGAAATATGGAGCACTCAGCAAGCTGAGGAATCGCAGATGAAGCCTGAAACGTTCAGTGCCGCCATTGAGGACCTGATGCAGGACGCTGAGGTCAAGTGATAAGTGACAAGTGTAAGTGTCAAGTGGTAAGTGATTAGTGATGGAAGAGGTCATGAATACATATCACACGCCGGTGCTGTTGCACGAAAGTGTTGACGGCCTGAACATCAAGCCCGACGGCATTTACATTGACGCCACGTTCGGTGGCGGCGGGCACAGCCGCGAGATACTGCATCGGTTAGGCCCTGACGGGCACCTCTTCAGCTTCGATCAGGATGCCGATGCGGAAAAAAACATCGTCAACGATGATAGATTCACCTTCGTCAGAAGCAACTTTAGGTATATCACCAACTGGATGCGCTACTACGAGACGGACCACATAGACGGTCTGTTGGCAGACTTAGGCGTTTCAAGTCATCACTTCGACGACGCCTCACGGGGCTTTTCGTTCCGCTTCGACGCTCCGTTAGACATGCGGATGAACAAACGTGCCGGGCAGACGGCAGCCGACATACTCAACAACTATGACGAACGGCGGCTGGCAGACGTCTTCTTTCTCTACGGAGAACTGAAACAGTCACGCCGCATAGCAGCAGCCATCGTGGGCCGACGCAAGGACAAGCCCTTCGCCACTACAGCCGAACTGCTGGCCGTAACAGAGCCTTTCTTCCCGCGCGAACGCGAGAAAAAGGAGCAGACAAAGGTGTTTCAGGCACTGCGCATAGAGGTGAACCACGAAATGGATGCCCTGCGCGACCTGCTGCGCGGTGCAACAACACTGCTCAAGAGTGGCGGCCGCCTGAGCGTGCTGACCTATCACTCGCTGGAAGACCGCATTGTGAAGAACGTCATGCGGGCAGGCAATGCCGAGGGACGGGTGGAACAAGACTTCTTCGGGCGCACATCAAGCCCGTTCGCACCGGTGGGCAAGCTCATCATCCCATCAGCCGAAGAGCAGGAACGCAACCCCAGAAGCCGCAGCGCCAAACTGAGAATAGCTGAAAAGAACTGAACAACCATGGCAAAAGATAAGAACGACAAAGACGAACTGAAGCTCATCATCGACCAGCAGGAGCAACAGGACACGCCGCAGCCGCCCAAGGCTGCGGTCACTGACGATGCTGCTGCCGCCGAAAAGAGCAAGACCGGCGCGGCAAACCATGAGGGAAGCGCCACCGAAGAGAAGAAGGAAACGCTGAAAGAGCAAACCATTGCAGCCGAAGCCAAGCTGAAGGAGAAGATCAAGGAAATCAAGGAGAACGTCCATGAGGACGACCCGAAGAGCCAGCAGGGTCTTTCACTGCGCATGATTCTGGGTGGCGACATCCTTTCCGGGCAGTGGTTGCGCTCGCAGATATGGCTGATTGTGCTCATAGTCGTCTGCATCACGGTCTCAGTGGCCGTCCGTTACCAGTGTCAGCAGGACATGCTGGTCATTGACAAGCTCACTAACGAGCTGAAAGACGCCAAGATTCGCGCGCTGTCCAGTTCGAGCACGCTGACAGAGAAGTGCCGCGAGAGCCATGTGCTGGAGATTCTGAAACAGAACCGGGACTCGTTGCTCCATGTAGCCGACCAGCCTCCTTATATAATTAATGTACCCGAGTAAGAGAAAAGAAAACGAGCAATATCAGATATGAGTAAGTTTGACAGTGAAAAAGTGATGCCGCGCTACTTCATCATCGCCGTAGTGCTGACCATTCTGGGCGTTGCCGTGCTGGGCAAGGCCGTCTACATCATGACTGCCAAAAAAGCATACTGGACAGAAGTGGCCGACCGACTGAAGCGCGACAGCGTCAGTGTGAAGCCAAACCGTGGTAACATCCTCAGCTGCGACGGGCAACTCATGGCCAGCAGCATCCCCGAATACAAGATTTTCATGGACTTTCAGGCCTCAGCCTTTGAGAATGACTCGCTTTGGCTGGCCAAGATTGACAGCGTATGCACGGGATTGCACAACATTTTCCCCTCAAAATCAGCCGAAGAGTTCAAGCGTCACTTGGAAGAAGGGCGCCACAAGGTGAACAAGAACGGTACGACAGGCTCACGTTGGTGGAACATCTGGCCGCGCCGCATTGACTATAACACCTACATGGAGGTGAAAAGCCTGCCATTTCTGAACATGCCGAGAAACAAAAGCGGCTTCTGCTGGGAGGAATATAACGCCCGCCGCCGCCCGTTCGGCACCTTGGCAGAGCGCACCGTGGGCGACATGTTCGGCGCCAAGGATACGGCCCGCTGCGGTCTGGAGCTGTCTTACGACTCCATTCTGCGCGGAACACCGGGACTGACCGACCGCCGCAAGATTCTCAACAAGTACATGAACATTCCCGTGACGGCCCCCATTGACGGTGCAGACATCGTCACCACTATCGACGTCAACATGCAGGACTTGGCTGAAAAGGCGGTCATCGACGAGCTGAAGCTCATCAACGGCGACCTCGGCGTGGCCATCCTGATGGAGGTTCAGACTGGTGATGTGAAGGCAATCGTCAACATGACGAAGTGTGCTGATGGCGAATACCGCGAAGTCAAGAACAATGCAGTGGCCGACTTACGCGAACCGGGCTCGGTGTTCAAGGTTGCTTCATTCCTTGTTGCGCTCGACGACGGCGTCGTGGATACTACGTTCCACATCAATACCGGCTCAGGTGTCTACCCGATGCATGGCCGTGAGATGAAAGATCACAACTGGCGACGCGGCGGTTACGGCACCATCTCGCTGCCACGCGCCCTCGAAGTGAGCTCAAACATCGGTGTCAGCTACGTCATTGACAAGTTCTATGGCAGCAATCCCGAGAAATATGTCGACGGTCTCTACCGCATCGGCATCGCCACTGACCTGCATGTGCCGCTGGTAGGTGCCGCTGCGCCACGCATACGCCGCCCCAAGAAGTCGAAGAACGGCCAGTATGAGAACTGGAGCAAGACGGCCCTGCCGTGGATGTCCATCGGTTATGAGACGCAGTTGCCCCCCATCTCGACCGTCACCTTCTACAATGCTATTGCCAACAACGGCCGCATGATGCGTCCACGCTTTGTTAAGAAGATTGTCAAGAACGGCGAAACGCTCATGGAATTTCCCCCCGAAGTGGTGAAAGAGCAGATTGCCAAGCCGCAGACCATCAAGACCATGCAGACCATTCTGGAGCATGTGGTCAGCCAAGGACTGGGAAAGAAGGCTGGAAGCCGTGCGTTCAAGGTGGCCGGTAAGACCGGAACGGCCCAGATTTCGCAGGGTGCAGGCGGTTACAAGAGCGGAACCGTGCAATACTGGCTGTCGTTTGCAGGCTTCTTCCCTGCCGATGATCCGCGTTACACCTGCCTCGTCTGCATCAAGAAGTCAGGTCTTCCTGCCTCTGGCGGCGGCATGAGCGGCGTCGTGTTCCATCAGATTTCAGAGGGAGTGATGGCCCGTCACCTGAAACTGAGCGTCGAAGACGCGCACGATACGACCTCCGTTGCCATCCCGGACGTGAAGGACGGCGACATTCTTGCAGCCGACTTCGTGCTGAAACACCTTGGCATCAAGACCCACGTCAACTGGGACGGCGACATTGCATCAGGCACCCCCATCTGGGGACGGGCCAAACGTGAGGACAACAGCGTAGCCATGAGCCGCGTCAAGAACACAGACAACATGATGCCTGACGTCACCGGCATGGGTGCCCGTGATGCGGTTTACCTGTTAGAAAGCCGCGGACTGAAAGTAAAGGTGCAGGGACGTGGCAAAGTCAGGTCACAAAGTCTGGCCTACGGCAAGCCCATCAGCAGAGGAAACGTCTGCGTGCTGACGCTGAACTGACGCCCCCAGCCCCATCCCCAAAGACGAAAACAAAAGAAAACAAGATATGAAACTGAACGAACTGTTAAGGAACATCAAGCCCGTCAGCATCAAAGGCGATGCCGACATTGACATCAAAGGCATCAACATTGATTCCCGTCGCATAGAGGCTGGTCACCTTTTCGTGGCCATCAAGGGCACACAGACCGACGGACACAAATACATTCCGAAGGCACTGGAGCTGGGAGCAGCCGCCGTGCTGTGTGAAGACATGCCCGAAGAGGCTGCCGAAGGCGTCACTTACGTACAGGTGGAGTCAACGGAGAAGGCCGTCGGCCCCGTAGCAACGCTGTTCTACGGCGATCCGTCGCGCAAACTGAAGCTGATAGGTGTGACAGGAACGAACGGAAAGACCACGATTGCTACCTTATTATATAATATGTTCCGCAAGTTCGGACACAAGTGTGGCCTGCTGTCAACGGTCTGTAACTACATTGAAGATGAAGCCCTGCCCACTGACCACACCACTCCTGACCCCATAGAACTGAACCAATTGCTGGCCCGTATGGTTGAGGCAGGCTGCGAATATGCCTTCATGGAGTGCTCCAGTCACGCCATCCAACAGCAACGCATCGGCGGACTGAAGTTTGCAGGCGGGCTGTTCACCAACCTGACACGTGACCATCTGGACTATCATAAGACCTTCGAGAACTATCGGAACGCCAAAAAGATGTTCTTCGACAGTCTGGAAAAGGACGCATTTGCCATCACCAACGCCGACGATAAGAACGGCATGTTCATGGTGCAGAACTGCAAGGCGCAGATCAAGACGTACTCCACGCGCACCATGGCCGACTTCAAAGCGAAGATCATCGAGTGCCACTTCGAGGGTATGTATCTGGAAGTAGACGGTCGTGAGGTGGGTGTTCAGTTCATTGGCAAGTTCAACGTCAGCAATCTGCTGGCCGTCTACGGCGCAGCTATTATGCTCGGCAAGCAGCCGGAGGACATTCTGCTCATCATGAGCACACTGAAGAGCGTCAACGGACGGTTGGATCCCGTGCGTTCTCCCGAAGGATTCACGGCCATCGTCGACTATGCTCACACGCCCGATGCACTGGAAAACGTGCTGAACGCCATCCATGAAGTGCTCGACGGCAAGGGCGGTAAGGTGATTACCGTGTGTGGAGCAGGCGGAAACCGTGACAAAGGAAAGCGCCCACTCATGGCACAGGAGGCTGTCAAACAGAGTGACCGCGTCATCATCACCAGCGATAATCCGCGCTTCGAAGAGCCGCAGGACATCATCAACGACATGCTGGCGGGCATCGACCAGAAGCAGATGAAGAAGGTGATCAGCATCGTTGACCGTCGTGAAGCCATCCGCACAGCCTGCATGATGGCCGAGAAAGGTGACGTCATCCTCATTGCCGGCAAAGGACATGAGGACTATCAAGAGATTAAAGGCGTGAAACACCACTTCGACGACAAGGAAGTCGTACGTGAAATGTTCCTCCTATAAGGCCCAGAAGCCCTATAAGCCCCATTAGACCTATCAGACTCACAACTTAAAGATTATGCTATACTATATATTCCGTTTCTTAGAAGAGTTCAACATTCCCGGTTCTCACCTGTGGACGTACGTGTCGTTCCGTGCATTGCTGACGTTAATCCTGTCACTGATTATCTCGGCCTGGTTCGGTGAATACTTCATCAAGTGGATGAAGCGCCGCAAGATTGGCGAAACACAGCGCGACCCGAAGATTGATCCGTTCGGTGAGAAGAAGGTAGGTGTGCCCACCATGGGCGGCATCATCATCATTGTGGCCATTCTGGTGCCGGTTATCCTGCTGGGACGCATGCGAAACATCTACCTCATCCTGATGATTATCACCACGCTGTGGCTCGGTTTCCTCGGGTTTATGGACGACTACATCAAGATTTTCCGCAAGAACAAGGACGGACTGAAAGGCAAATACAAGATTATCGGGCAGGTAAGCATCGGCTTCATTGTCGGTCTGGTGCTGTGGCTGAGCCCCGATGCCGTGGTACGCGAGAACGTGAACGTGGTGCAACAGAATCAGGAAGTGGTGGTCAAGCATAAGAGCGAAGCCGTCAAGTCGCTTCAAACCACCATTCCATTCATCAAGAATCACAACCTGAACTACTCGGAAGTGATGGGTTTCTTCGGCAAATACAAGGTGGCTGCGGGCTGGGTGATCTTCGTGCTGATGACCATCTTCGTCGTAACAGCCGTTTCAAACGGTGCCAACCTGAACGACGGACTGGACGGAATGTGTGCCGGCAACTCGGCAATCATCGGTGTGGCACTGGGTATTCTGGCCTATGTGTCGTCACACATCGGTTACGCTTCTTACTTTGACATCATGTATATTCCGGGTTCGCAGGAGCTGGTGGTGTTCCTATGTGCCTTCGTGGGTGCCATGATCGGTTTCCTTTGGTACAACGCTTTCCCCGCTCAAGTCTTCATGGGTGACACCGGTTCACTGACCATCGGCGGCATTATCGGCGTCTGTGCCGTGATTATTCACAAGGAACTGCTGCTGCCCATTCTCTGCGGTATATTCTTCGTGGAGAGCCTGAGCGTCATCTTGCAGCGTTACTACTTCAAGTATACGAAGCGGAAGGGCCACCCCGTACGCATTTTCCGCGCCACTCCCATTCATGACACGTTCCGTAAGACGGAAGACCAACTGCCGAAGGACAGCGGCTACGTGCTGCGCAACTGGCCTCACCGCCCCTTCCATGAGTCGAAAGTGACATTCCGTTTCTGGATTGTGACCATCATATTGGCCGCGATTACGATTATTACGTTAAAGATCAGATAAGGTTACAGGTATAAAAAAGCAATGGCAATGAAGAGAATCGTCATATTAGGAGCAGGCGAAAGCGGCGCCGGTGCTGCCGTTTTAGCCAAGAAACAAGGGTTCGATGTGTTTGTCAGTGACATGTCGAAGATTGCCGACAGATATAAAAAGCTGCTCGACGACCACCAAATCACGTGGGAAGAAGGGCAGCACACCGAGGAATGTATCCTCAATGCCGACGAGATTATCAAGAGTCCGGGCATCCCCGACACGGCTCCCATGGTCAAGAAAGCCAAGGAAAAGGGCATCGGCATCATCAGTGAGATTGAGTTTGCCGGACGATACACCACATCGAAGATGATTTGCATCACGGGTTCTAACGGTAAGACCACCACCACGAGCCTCATCTACCACATCTTCAAGGCCGCAGGCTATGATGCAGGTCTGGCTGGAAACATCGGAAACTCGCTGGCACTGCAAGTGGCAGAAGAGCCGCATGAGTACTATATCATCGAACTTTCGTCGTTCCAACTGGACAATATGTACGATTTCCGCGCCGATATTGCTATCCTGCTCAACATCACGCCTGACCATCTGGACCGTTACGACAACTGCATGCAGAACTACGTGGACGCCAAAATGCGCATTATCCAGAACCAGACGCCACAGGATGCGTTCATCTACTGGAACGATGACCCCATCATCAAGCGTGAATTAGAGAAATATAACATCAAAGCCATACAATATCCGTTCTCAGAACTGAAGGAAAAAGGTTCCATTGGCTACATTGAAGCTGGACAATACACCATAGAACAGCCCGAACCATTCAACATGGAACAGGAGTCACTGAGCCTGACAGGTAAGCACAACATCTACAACTCACTGGCTGCCGGTATTGCATCGAACATCGCAGGCATCAAGAAAGAGGTGATACGTAAGAGCCTCAGCGACTTCCCCGGGGTTGAACACCGGCTGGAAAAGGTTTGCACCGTGCGTGGCGTGCACTACGTGAACGACTCAAAAGCGACAAACGTAGATGCCTGCTGGTATGCACTGGAGTCCATGAAGACGAAGACTGTGCTCATCATTGGCGGTAAAGACAAAGGTAACGACTACGACCCTATCAAGCCGTTGGTCAAGGAAAAGTGCTCAGCATTGGTCTATCTGGGTGCAGACAACCAGAAACTGCACGACAACTTCGACGCCCTGGGCCTCCCCGTACGCGACACACACTCCATGAAAGAGTGCATAGCCGCCTGCTATGAACTGGCCAAGCCCGGCGAAACGGTACTGCTCTCGCCCTGCTGCGCCTCGTTCGACCTGTTCAAGAACATGGAAGACCGCGGCGAACAGTTCAAGGAACTGGCAAGAAACCTATAAGACCCCACAAATCTCATAAGTCCCATAAGACCTATAAGGCCCATAAGATCCATAAGACAGAACAATGAACAAGAAAATAGGCAACATATTCAAAGGAGACAAGGTCATCTGGAAGGTGTTCTTCTTCCTCTGTATGATCAGCATTGTCGAGGTGTTTTCAGCCTCGTCAGGCCTGACCTATAAGAGCCAGAACTTCATCTCGCCCATTATGAAGCACACCGGCACCATCGCTATCGGCGTGCTTGTTGCCGTAGTGACGCTGAACATTCCGTGCAAGTATTTCAAACTGATGACACCTTTCCTGCTGCTCATTTCGTTTATCACTTTGTTGTGGGTATTGCTGGGCGGTGAGACCATCAACGGTGCTAACCGCGTCATTGAGATTCCCGGCTTCACGTTCCAGCCATCAGAGATTGCCAAGGGCACCATGATACTGGCCGAAGCGCAGATACTCAGTGCCATGCAGCGTGAAGGTGGAGCTGACAAAGACGCATTCAAATACATTCTCTGGCTGGCACTGCCCATCACCTTCCTCATCGGGCTTGAGAACCTCTCAACAGCTGCCATGCTGTTCGCCATTGTGGTGCTGATGATGTTCATAGGGCGCGTTTCCATGAAGCAAATAGGTAAACTGGCAGGCATTGTCGGCGGTCTGGCTGTGGTGGGGCTCATCTTCATTATGCTGGTGGGTAATGCCGATGCTGCCGAACAGCAGACAGCAACCGCGGCAAAAGTAGTCAAGACAGAGAAGAAAGGCAAGATAGAAAAGCTATTCCACCGTGCCGACACATGGAAAGGACGCATCCTGAAGTTCGGTAAAGAAGAGGTATCACCCAAAGAGTATGACCTTGACAAAGACGCACAGGTGGCTCACGCCAACATTGCCATTACGTCAAGCGGCATCATTGGCAAGGGTCCAGGCAAGTCAGTTGAGCGTGATTTCCTGTCACAGGCGTTCTCTGACTTCATCTATGCCATCATCGTTGAGGAGTTAGGCATCCTGGGGGCCGGATTCGTGGTGTTCCTCTACATCGTCTTGCTCTATCGGGCGGCGCGCATTGCCAGCCGTTGTGAAAACAACTTCCCGGCACTGCTGGCCATGGGACTGGCCCTGCTGCTCGTCGTACAGGCTACGTTCAACATGATGGTGGCCGTGGGATTGGCTCCCGTAACGGGTCAGCCGCTGCCGCTTATCTCCAAGGGTGGCACGTCAACCATCATCAACTGCGCCTACATCGGTGCACTGCTGAGCATCAGCCGTTCGGCAAAGATGCGTAAACAGAAGGCCGTTGTCCAACAAAAAGACACAGACGACGCTGCAGAGGCATAGTCATTACGCAGCAAAGATATCGTACATGTCAAGTAAAGGCATATACAAATAAAAAAGGGAGAGGATTATTCGCCCGAAAGAGATTAATTTAGTAATTTTGCAGAGCACTGCATATTATATATATAAGGTACGCGCGTGCGTGAAGAAAACAAGAAAGAAAGAAAACAACATCTATCAATGAGCGAGAAACTAAGAATCATCATCAGCGGCGGCGGTACGGGAGGCCACATCTTCCCGGCCGTATCAATAGCCAATGCCATCCGCGCCAAGCACCCTGACGCAGAGATATTGTTCATCGGTGCAAAGGGTCGTATGGAGATGCAGCGCGTCCCTGCAGCCGGTTACGAGATCAAAGGACTGCCCATTCGCGGGTTCTATCGCCCGTTGTGGAAGCCTGCCAACGTCGGCGTTGCCCTCGACTATCTGCGTAGCAAGTGGCAAGCCAAGAAAATGTTGCGCGAATTCCGCCCGATGGTGGCCGTCGGTGTTGGAGGTTATGCCAGCAGTGCTGCATTAGGAGCAGCCGCCAGCCTCGGCATACCGACCCTGATACAGGAACAGAACAGCTATGCCGGACTGGCAAACAAGAACTTGGCCAAGCAAGCCAGCAAGATATGTGTGGCCTATGACGGCATGGAACGGTTCTTCCCTGCTGACAAAATCATCAAAACGGGAAATCCTGTGCGCCAGTCACTGCTGGAGACTACACTGTCACGCGAGGACGCCGTGCGCTCATTCGGGCTTGATCCGCAGCGTAAGGTCATCCTGCTGGTGGGCGGAAGTCTTGGAGCTCGCACCGTCAATGAAAGCATCATGCAGCATCTGGACCTCGTCAAGCAGAGCGATGTGCA
This sequence comes from Prevotella sp., assembly GCA_017467705.1. GTDB lineage: Bacteria > Bacteroidota > Bacteroidia > Bacteroidales > Bacteroidaceae > Prevotella. The sequence goes on from JAFUSC010000033.1 coordinate 13,831, forward strand.
GTTCATCTGGCAGACGGGTAAATACTATAACGCGGCCATCATGGACGAACTGAAGGCTAAGGGGCAACCGCAGAACCTCGTCGTGACTGACTTCATCAGCGACATGGGTGCCGCTTACAAGGCTGCGGACCTCGTTATCAGCCGTGCTGGAGCCAGCAGCATCTCGGAGTTCTGTCTCATCGGCAAGCCTGTCATCCTCGTTCCCAGTCCCAACGTGGCCGAAGACCACCAGACCAAGAACGCCATGGCACTGGTCAACGTAGGTGCTGCACTCTACGTAAAAGACGCCGAAGCCCCCGGTCAGTTACTGCAACTGGCCATTGACACCGTCGCAGACGAACAAAAGCTCAACTCCCTGCGCACAAACATTCTCAAACTGGCACTGCCTGACTCGGCTAACATCATCGCCGACGAAGTCATCAAACTGGCCCGAAAGCCCCATTAGTCCCATAAGACCCATCAGGCATATCAGGCTCATAAGCCCCATAAAAACAAAAAGAAGACAATGAAACTCAAAGAAATAAATTCAGTCTACTTCGTCGGTGCCGGCGGCATCGGCATGAGTGCTCTGGCACGCTACTTCATCCATCGCGGGTTAGTAGTGGCCGGTTACGACAAAACACCCAGCGAACTCACCCGCCAGCTGGAGAAGGAAGGCATGCTGATTCACTACGAAGAAAACGTTGACGAGATTCCACATGCCTGCCGTCAGCCGCAGTCATGCCTCGTCATCTACACGCCAGCCATTCCCGCCGACCACAAGGAGCTGCAATTCTTCCGCGAAAACGGATTCGAAATACAGAAACGTGCACAGGTGCTCGGCACACTGACGTGCCAACACAAGGGTCTCTGCGTGGCCGGTACACACGGCAAGACGACTACTTCGACCATGTGTGCCCACATCATGCACCAGAGCCACTTGGACTGCAACGCTTTCTTAGGCGGCATCTCGAAGAACTACGGCACCAACTACATTCTCTCTGCCTCTGACTTCGTGGTGATTGAAGCTGATGAGTTCGACCGTTCATTCCACTGGTTGCGCCCTTGGATGAGCGTTATCACCGCCACCGACCCCGATCATCTCGACATCTACGGCACCAAGGAAGCCTATCTGGAGAGCTTTCGCCATTACACAGAGCTCATTCAGCCCGGCGGAGCACTCATCATTCATCGTGATTTGGAGATGCAGGAGGCCCTGCAAGACGGCGTGCGTCGCTATGACTACAGCCTCAACGAGGGCGATTTCCATGCAGAAAACATCCGCATCGACAACGGTACCATCACGTTCGACTTCGTGTCGCCCATTGAGTCTGTCAAAAACATCGACCTCGGACAGCCCGTACCCATCAACATTGAGAACGCCATTGCAGCTATGGCCATGGCCCAACTGAACGGTTGTAACGCCGAAGAACTGCGTTACGGCATGAAAACCTATAACGGTGTGGAACGTCGGTTCGACTTTAAGATTAAGAATGACCGCTGTGTGTTCCTAAGTGACTATGCACATCATCCGAAAGAAATCTACCAAAGTGCACGCAGCATCCGCGAACTGTACCGCGACCGCAAGATCACTGCCATCTTCCAGCCGCATCTCTACACCCGAACCCGCGACTTCTACAGGGAGTTTGCCGAGGCACTGAGCCAGCTCGACGAGGTTATTCTGACCGAGATTTACCCTGCCCGCGAGGAGCCTATTGAAGGTGTAACGTCACAACTCATCTACGACAACCTGCGACCGGGCGTTGAGAAGCAGATGATCCGCAAGGACGACGTGCTCGACTTCGTCAAAAACCACACGTTCGACGTGCTTATCGTGCTGGGGGCCGGCGACTTGGACAACTACGTGCCGCAAATCACCAAGATACTGACAAATAAATAGAATATAGCAAATCCGTAAATCGTAAATCAACATGGTGTCATTCAACTGGAAGAAAATAACAATCATCGCCGCCGACATTGCCTTGGCAGTGTATCTGGTGCTGGCCGTCACCTCGTTCAACAAACCCGACGAGCTGGTAGCAGCCTGCTCGGAGGTGAAGATTGATATTGAGCATGACGCCACTGACGGCTTTCTCAACAACGAGCAAATCATGAACTACCTCAAGGCCAACAAGCTGAATCCCGTGGGGCAGGCCATGAATAAAGTAGATGCACGCCAGATTGAGGAAATGCTGGAACGCAGTCCGTTTGTAGAGAAGGCCGAATGTTACAAGACGCTGGACGGCAAGGTGTGCATCCAGGTCAAACAGAAGACGCCCGTCTTCCGCGTGCAGGCTGACAACGGTGACGACTACTACCTTGACAACCATGGCGGCATGCTGACCAACGTGCAGTATCCGAGCAATCTCATCGTTGCCACGGGCCACATCAGCCGCCAATATGCCAAGAGCGTGCTGACCGCCATCGGCAACAAGCTGATTGAAGACAAGTTCTGGCAGAACCAGATAGAACAGCTGAACGTGTTGCAGGACGGCACCGTCGAGATTGTGCCGCGTGTCGGCGACCACATTGTCTACTTAGGTAAGCCCGACAAGATAGAGGCCAAGCTTGACCGGTTGCAGAAGTTCTACATCTACGGACTCAGCCAAGCCGGTTGGAACCGTTACTCATACATCAATCTGGAGTTCGACAACCAGATTATCTGCAAAAAGGTGAAAAAGTAAAAAGGTGAAAGAGAAAGAAATAAAAATAAGTATAATAAGATGGCAGCAAAAGATTTTATCGTAGCTATTGAACTCGGTTCATCGAAGATGACCGGTATTGCGGGAAAGAAGAATCTCGATGGCAGCATCCAGGTGCTTGCCGTGGTCAAGGAAGACTCGTCTTCATTCATCCGGAAGGGTGTGGTCTACAACATTGAGAAGACTGCACAATGCCTTACTAACATTGTCAAGAAACTGACCACGCAGCTGAAAACAGACATCACCCAGGTGTACGTCGGCATCGGCGGTCAGTCCATCCGCAGCGTGCGCAACGTGGTGACTAAGGATCTCGCTCCCGACACGCTGGTTACATCGGACATGGTCATTGAGCTGATGGACACCAACCGCAGCATGAAGTATCCGGATCAGGAGATACTGGACGCTGCCGGTCAGGAGTACCGCGTGGACTCCCAGCTGCAGATTGACCCCGTGGGCATACAGTGCACGCGGTTAGAAGGCAACTTCCTCAACATTCTGCAGCGCAAGGCGTTCTACAAGAGCCTCAACAACTGTTTCGAGATGGCTCAGATAGATGTGGCCGAGCTTTATCTGGCACCGTTGGCCTTGGCTGACAGCGTGCTGACCGACACGGAGAAGCGTTCGGGCTGCGCACTGGTTGACATCGGTGCCGACACCACCACCGTCAGTGTCTATGCGAAAAACCTCCTGCGTCACCTTGCCGTCATACCCCTCGGCTCCAACAACATCACCAAGGACATCGCTTCCTTGCAGATGGAAGAGCAGGATGCAGAGAAGATGAAGCTGAAGTATGGCCGCGCCTTCACGGACAACAATGAGATTGACAACAACCTGAAATACTCCATTGACCCCGAGCGTCAGGTGGACAGCCGCAAGTTCATTGAGATTGTGGAGGGACGTCTGGAGGAAATCATTGAGAACGTGTGGTACCAGATACCCAACGACTACTACGACAAACTGCTGGGCGGCATCATCCTCACCGGTGGCGGTTCCAACATGAAGGACATCGAAAAGGCGTTCAGCAACCACACGCACATTGACAAAATCCGCATTGCGAAGTTCGTGACGCAGACCATCACGTCGAACCTTCCCGAGATTAACGCCAAGGACGGCACCATGAACACCGTGCTGGGCCTGCTGGCCAAGGGCGACATCAACTGCGCCGGCAATCCGATAGACCCCAACGGCGACCTGTTCGGCAACAACAAGCAGCCGGGCACTGGCGGTACGGGTGAGCCTCGCAAGGTGCGTCAGGCCACAGAGACCGATCCGGGCGTCATCCGCATGGAGCGTGAAAAGCAACTTGCAGAGGAAGAGGCACGCCGCAAGAAGGAGGAAGAGGAGCGCATTGAGCGTGAGAAAGCTGAAGCCGAGGCACGCCGCATCGCTAAGGAGAAGCGCGAAAACAGCTTCTGGAACAAAGCCCTCAAGGGCCTCAAGAAATTCGGAGAGAACATGATTAAGGAAGATGAATAACCCATTAAAAACTGAAACATTATGCCAGATATATTAGATTTCGGTGCTCCCGAGAAAGAGAACAGCATCATCAAAGTGATTGGTGTAGGCGGCGGTGGCGGCAATGCCGTGAACCACATGTACCGCGAAGGCATCCACGACGTTACGTTCGTGCTCTGCAATACTGACAACCAGGCGCTCAACGACTCACCCGTGCCCGTGCACTTGCAGCTGGGCAAGGAGGGACTGGGCGCCGGCAACAAGCCCGAGCGCGCCCGCGCAGCAGCTGAAGAGAGTCTTGAGGACATCAAGACCATGCTCAGCGACGGCACGCGCATGGCGTTCATCACCGCCGGCATGGGCGGCGGCACGGGCACAGGTGCTGCACCTGTCATTGCCCGCGTGTCGAAGGAGATGGGCATCCTGACCGTCGGCATCGTCACCATTCCCTTCCGCTTCGAGGGCGACCGCAAGATTGACCAGGCACTCGACGGCGTGGAGGAGATGTCGAAGCACGTCGACGCCCTGCTCGTCATCAACAACGAGCGCCTGCGCGAGATTTATCCTGAGCTGACGGTACTCGACGCCTTCGGCAAGGCTGACGACACACTGTCGGTAGCAGCGAAGTCCATTGCCGAGATCATCACCGTGCACGGACTCATCAACCTTGACTTCAACGACGTGAAGACGGTGCTGAAGGATGGTGGCGTGGCCATCATGTCAACCGGTTACGGCGAGGGCGAATGCCGCGTGAAGAAAGCCATTGACGACGCCCTGAACTCACCGCTGCTCAACGACAACGACGTGTTCAATTCGAAGAAGATCCTGCTCAGCATCTCGTTTGCCGGCAACAAGGACGGCACGGGCTCGCTGATGATGGAAGAGATGAACGACGTCAACGACTTCATGGCGAAGTTCGGCGACTTCGAAATCAAGTGGGGACTGGCCACCGACCCCGAACTGGGCAAGAAGGTGAAGGTCACCATTCTGGCCACGGGCTTCGGCATCAACAACGTGGACGGCATGAACAACCACCTGAAGAAGCACTCGCAGGAAGAGGCCAACCGCATTGCCGAGGAACAGGAGCGCGCCGCCAAGCGTGAAGACCGCCGTCAGCAGTACTACGGCGAGCCGGGCACCAACCGCCGCTACAAGCGCCGCCCGCACATCTATCTCTTCCGTCCCGAAGACCTTGACAACGATGATGTCATCTCTGCCGTGGAGTCTACGCCGACCTACAAGCGCACACGCGAAATCCTTGACGGCATCAGCAGTACGGCCACCAAGGAAGACACGCTTAACAAGGATAACGAAGAGCCGCGCGACCCGGTGCAGGGAACCATCAAGTTCTTCTAAGTTCTCCTGACGTTATGAAAACAGCGGATTTCAATGAAGTGGAATCCGCTGTTTTCTTGTATATCAGTCAAAGAGCTGTTGTAGCACGGGCAGGCTTTTCAGTTCCGGGAAGTCAGGCACGTGAAGCCGGTAGTAGGTGAGCATGACTTCCAGACACCGGTTGCGCTCTGCCCGTGTGAAGCGGAACAGATGCATCGTGGCGAAATCCATGCGCAGCAGCGTGCTGATGCGTGCCGCCTCCTGCGGTTGCAGGAAGTCAGTGTGCATCGGCGGCACGTCGCAGAAAGTGCCTTCACGGAGGTCAAAGTAAGGTGCCTCCCCCAACCCTTCCCGTGAAAGTCCTATGCCCAGGAAGCGCGACAGATGTATGAGAAACACCAGATGGAAATTGGCAATGCCTGTCGTGGCGGTGTCAAGCCAGCGAAAACTGTTCGTCATGTAGTCAAAGAGCGGCTGGTCAGCCTGTCGCTCCCCGCGCAGCGCGTGGTACAGGAACTCAGCCAGAAACAGTGCCACGGCCAGCTTCACCGGGTCAACGGGAATGGTGCCGTAGGGATAGAGCATACGGGCATCACGCAACTTGTGCAGCTGCACGTGCGGCCGCAGGTCACACTCCACGTCGATGATCGACAACGGCTGAAACAGCTGTTTCTTCAACCGCCCGTGGCTGGTCTTCGGAATGTTAACAATAAACGACAACCGACCCTGCTCACGGGTGAACAGATCAATTATCAGCCGGCTCTCGCCATACTTGAAACTATGAAGCACGATGGCACTGGTCTTTGTTAACACCTTTGCAATTCTACGGTTTTTACTCTTTACGTTTTCAGCCTTCAAAGGTAACACTTTTAATCGAGAACTGAGCACCGAATCATGAGAAACAGAGCGTAAAACACATAAATTTTGTTAATTTTCACGCTTCAAGTCGGAATTTCTCACTTCTCGTTTCTCATTTCCCATTAATTTTCGTACCTTTGCACCCGCTTTTGTGCACACGGTCCCTTCGTCTATCGGTTAGGACGAGAGATTTTCATTCTCTAAAGAGGAGTTCGACTCTCCTAGGGACTACCAACTTAAATCTGTCATCTGCGTAGTGATGCGCTACCTGTCAGCCGCGACAGGGAAACGGTGCAGAGGGCCATCGGCTCGCCCGGGGCAACGCAAGTATAAGACCCGTAGGCTTTAACAAATTAAACATTCAAAAAATTAAACATTAAACATTTAAAAGAAAATGGCAAACCACAAATCATCTCTGAAGAGAATCCGCCAGACCAAGGCAAAGACACTGCACAACCGTTACTATGCTAAGACCATGCGTAACGCCGTTCGCAAGCTGCGCGCCATGACCGACAAGGAAGAAGCAACGAAGCTGTACCCCAGCGTGCAGAAGATGCTCGACAAGCTGGCCAAGCGTAACATCATCCACAAGAACAAGGCCGCTAACATCAAGTCGAGCCTGTGCAAGCACATCAGCAAGCTGTAAGCAAACATCCCCACAAAATTAATAATACTTTTTGGCACCGCCATTCCCACCGAGGAACGGCGGTGTTTTTTTGCTGATAAGCCATATTCAACCATTTTTTTCTACTTTTCTTGCCTATTCTCGTTTATTTTAATTCAAATTTTGTAACTTTGTACGCAAAATATCATCACAGAGTTATGCTAACACCATACACAATAGCAAACTATTGCAAGGAGAATCAACCCGAATGGACTTGCACGATGCCAGCCGGATGTCCGCCGGACAAAGTACTTGTTCCAACAGAACACCTCTTTTTCCGACTTGCAAAACAGGCTACCACATATGACGAAAATGACTTTAAGACATACGCAGAGACTTGTCCGCAGCGTCACTGGGGCGATTTGCTGCCTCTGGCTGTCGGGCTGTCGCTGATAGCCAATGAACAGAAAGCACGCCGCAGTCTTAAACTCCCTATGTTTCGCCAATACCAAGGCATCATTGCCCTTACACTTAACCCAACGGACGGTGTGGTCAAACAGACGGGGGTACATCGTTCACACTATACATGGTGGCGCACACGCCAGTTCCAGATGTCAAACCTATCAATGCTACAAATATGAGACAACTTACTTTGACGAATACGCTTGAATTCTACGACGTGCCGCAGATATTGACAGCAACGGATGCTACCGGTACCCGCTACCTCTGCACACTCTATGAGCAAACAGCAGACGGATATCACTACTTAGGCGTACAAATATCGGAGCCCCGACTGATGGCATTTATCGGCGGGCAGCTTGACCTGCGTGATGCCTACCTACATCCCGAAGTAGACAACGCCCTCTATCTTGTAGAATCTCACGATGGGACACTCACCGCAACAACCCTTCTGCAATCCACAGACTTGTCTGAAACAATGTTGCCCGAGACGGGGTACTACTACGATGCTACAAACCTGAACGAAGAAGGTGACAATGGCGTTGACACCTATCAGCTTGAAGTGCCTGCCCACGACCGCATCACCTTCTCCACGCTCATTACCCGCATGGGTTGGACTGCCTCCTCTTTGCGAAAAACTTTCGGAAAAGTGGCTGCACTCTGACGACGCGAAGATTCTTTTTCGTCCTTGAACACCCCAGAGAAGAAATCACCCCAAAACATTCAAAATTAATATGGAAACAACACTTGTATTACTAAAACCCAGTTGTGTTCAGCGCCAGTTGATTGGCGAAGTGATTAAACGTTTTGAGCGTCGCGGCCTGCGCATCTCCGGCATGAAGATGATGCAGCTCAGCGATGCCATTCTGCGCGAGCATTATGCTCACTTGGCTGACAAGCCCTTCTTCCCCTCACTGCAAGCCTCCATGCAGGCCTCGCCCGTCGTGGCATTAGCCCTGAGCGGCAAGGAAGCCGTCAAGGTGGTGCGCGCCATGGCCGGCGTCACCAATGGCCGCGACGCAGCTCCCGGCACCATCCGCGGTGACTTCTCTATGAGCAACCAGCAGAACATTGTCCACGCTTCCGACTCCGTGGAGAACGCCGTGATAGAACTCAACCGCTTCTTCCGCCCCGAAGAAATCTTCGACTACCAGAGCGGTGCCTTCGGCTACGTCTATGGCGACGGCGAGGTTTGACTTTTCAGCCTCGTAACTCGCTGACGTTAACATTTCTCCTTGGCTTCTGATTCACCAAGTGCTACTTCGGGCTGAAATAAGCCCGTTTTTTGCATAGATAGATATTGCTGGTTATCAGCGAGTTAAGAAAATAGGTCATTTTTCGGTTTGCGAAACGATATTGTTTCATGTTGCGAAACGGTATGTTTTAGGCGATGAAACGCCGTGTTTCATCGTGCAAAACGCCGCGTTTCAGAGGATGAAACAATATCGTTTCGCACGAAGCGGCGCGTTTTTCTGTTCCCCGAAAAGTGTTAACAAAACTAATGTATATACTTTAACTTTTCCAGAACGCTCACTCCAGACAGGAAAAAAACTTGCCCGGATTTAACAGAATTAAGACTCGTTAACCTTTGTGAGTAAAACCGCCTTAATTTGTGCTTTTTTAGCAAATAAACATGCGCGTATGTCAGTTTTTTTTCGTACCTTTGCAACGTTATTGCGAAAACAGGAAAATCACCTTGCAATGCATTGCAAAATTAAAAGAAAATGACAGAAGAACAACTGAACCAAGAACAAAACTACTCCGCGAGTAACATTCAGGTGCTCGAGGGGCGGGAGGCTGTGCGCAAACGCCCGGCCATGTATATCGGCGACATCAGCGAAAAGGGTCTGCACCATCTGGTGAACGAGACGGTGGACAACTCCATCGACGAGGCCATGGCAGGCTATTGCACACATATTGAAGTCACCATCAACGAAGACAACAGCATCACCGTGCAGGACAACGGCCGCGGTATCCCCGTGGACGAGCATGAGAAGATGCACAAGTCGGCCCTGGAGGTCGTCATGACCGTGCTGCACGCCGGCGGTAAGTTCGACAAGGGCAGCTACAAGGTCAGCGGCGGTCTGCACGGCGTGGGCGTCAGCTGCGTCAACGCCCTGTCCACCCACATGCTCTCGCAGGTCTACCGCAACGGACACATCTACCAGCAGGAGTACGAGAAGGGTAAGCCGCTCTACGACGTGAAGATTGTGGGCGACACCGACCAGACCGGTACGCGCCAGCAGTTCTGGCCCGACGGCAGCATCTTCACCACCACCGAATACAAGTACGACATCATAGCCCGCCGCATGCGCGAGCTGGCCTACCTGAACGCCGGCATCACCATCACGCTCACCGAC
>JAFUSC010000034.1 GCA_017467705.1 Prevotella sp.
CTGACAAGTAAATCAGCACGGCGCACCGACGGGCAACGAGCGACGTTGCTCCGGCTTTAACCGCGAACCGGCGGAAATTTCACGGATTTTTATCGTATCAGTCCGCAGCTGTGACGGACAGAGCGTAATCCGTGAAATTTGCGCCGGTTCGCGGTTAAAGACGGAGCAACGTCGCTCGTTGCCCGTCGGTGCGCCGTGCTGATTTACTTGTCAGCGGGCTCGATGATCTTCCAGATGCAAGCAGCAAGTGCGCCACCTACCAGCGGACCAACGATGAAGACCCACAGATCAGCGAGTGCCTTACCACCCTGGAACAGAGCGGGACCGATGGAACGGGCGGGGTTCACGCTGGTGCCCGTGAAGTGAATACCCACGAGGTGGATGAGGATGAGCGACAGACCGATGGCCAGACCTGCGAAGTTGTTGGTGGCACCGTTGGTCTTGGCAGTAGCACCGAGCACAACGAGCACGAACAGACAGGTGAGCACAATCTCAACAATCAGACCGTTGACTGCACCGTAAGTGCAGGCGTTGGCACCTGTGGCGGTGGTGATGACAGCGCTCTGGTCAGTGGCAATGATACCAGCCAGCACAGCGGCAGCCAGAATGGCACCGATGACCTGGAAGAGCATATACATGCCGCAGTCCTTGGCGTCCATGCGGCCGCTGAGGAACACACCAAGCGTGATGGCGGGGTCGATGTGGCAACCCGAGATGCCGCCGATGGTGTAAGCCATGGCTACGACAGCCAGACCAAAGGCAATGGCTGTTCCGACAACAGCAGCAGTGTTACCTGCATCACAACCCAGTGCAACAGCTGCACCGCATCCTAAGAATGTAAGTACAAACGTACCTACGAGTTCTGCTAAATACTTTTTCATAATCTGTTAGTTTAAAAATGAATGATAAGTTCAATTTGTCGCAAAATTAATAAAAAAATCAATACAATGCAAATATTTTCGATGAAATTTTACTTCTCTTTGTAATCAAAGTAGCTGAACTCGCCGAAGTCGGCATTGGTGGGGCCGTCGGTAAACATGCCCACGGTGACACCCGTGAAGCCGCCGACCACTTCGGTGCTGAGCAGTGAGCACTCCATGGAGCCTAACTCCTCGAAGTCCTGATGAGGACGGGCATAGAAGCAATGGTAACGCTCCCCGTCGCTGGTGATGCGCAGACGCACCTGCTGCGGCACGTCGTCAGCCCACCGCACAAATGCCGGTTGCGTTTCGGCAGACTTGATGCGGGCATCGAAGCACACGCCCTCGTCAGAAGCATAAAGACGCAGGTAGCCGTCGTTGATCTGATAGACCGTGAGGCCGTAGATGGCATTGTTCGGCTCGATGGTCACCTCCGTTTCAATCTCCACGGCAGCACTCTCCTGACGACGTCCGAGGAAGGTGGGACGTTTGTTGTCCACCAGCCAGCCCTGAGCATGCAGGCGCAGTTTGCCGCCTGTGAACTGATAGTTCTGCTCGATGGGGTTCTGCAAGTACACCCACTCGGGGCCGAGGTTGCTCTTACTATTCAATAACGTGTGCTGATGCACGTTGCGGGGCTGCTGCGGGGCCAGCGTGTTGACGGCCATGAGCGTGTCGATGGGCTGTCCGCCGTTGATGACGGGCCACTCACCGGCCTTCCACTCCACGGGAGCCAGATAAGTCTCACGTCCGATGTGGTGATAGCTGCCGCCGAAGTTGCGGTAAGCCAGGAAGACAATCCACCACGAGCCGTCAGGTGCCTGCACGAAGTCGCCGTGACCCGTGCCCTGTATCTGCATGCCCTGCCCCGCCATGCAGCAGTTGGTCAGGATGGGATTGGCAGGATTGGCCTCGTAAGGGCCGTAGATGTTGCGGCTGCGGGCAATGGTCAGCTTGTGGGCCAGTTCCGTGCCACCCTCAGAGATGAGCAGATAATACCAGCCGTCCTTCTTATAAAGGTGAGGACCTTCGGGATAACGCCCGCCCGTGCCCCGCCACAAGGGACGGCTCTCCGTGAGCTGCTTGCCCGTCTTGGAGTCAATCTCGCAGAGCATGATGGTGTTGTCAGGATTGCTGACCATGTAGGTCTTGCCGTTCTCAAACCACAGCGAGGGGTCGATGCCCTGCTGCTCCAGCCACAGGGGTTCGCTCCACGGGCCACGCGGGTCGGTAGCCGTCACCATGAAGTTGCCGCCGTTGCCCACGTTGGTGGTAATCATGTAGAAAGTGCCCTCATGATAACGGATGGTGGGAGCGTAGATGCCCAGCCACGACGAGGCACCTTGCAACGGCAGCTGACTCTCACGGTCGAGCACATTGCCGATGAGCTGCCAGTTCACGAGGTCACGCGAATGGTAGATGGGCACGCCGGGGAAATACTGGAACGAGGAGTTCACGAGATAGAAGTCATTGCCCACACAGACCACGGACGGGTCAGGATGATAACCGGGAATGACGGGGTTACGCAACTGCTGCGCTGAGACCATCAGCGCACACTGTAAAGCCAGAATAATGGTCAGTAGTCGTTTCATGATGTGTCAGGTTTTTATAAGACACCGCAAATTTAATACATTTTTTTGAAACGACCATCAAAAAGGGAAGATTATTTTTGGGGGAGTTAAGGAGTTAGGGAGTTATGGAGTTAAGGGGTTATGGAGTTAAGGGGTGACATCCGGTTGCCACAGGATGACCTCACCAGCATAGAGCGAGGCCTGCACGTCAATGAGGCGCTGGTTGCTGCTGCCACGGAAAATGAGGTCGGGATCACGCAGGCGTTCCACATAGGGACCGTCCACCAACACGTCAACATCGTCTAACAGCTCACGCTGCTCCTGACTGATGAGCGACTCGAACGTAAAGCCCGTATAGCACCAGATGTCCTTGTTAGTCTGGCGGTGTATGGCCCGCGCCAGCTCGGCAAAGCCCGCTGCCTGATACATCGGGTCGCCGCCGGAGAAAGTGACATTGGCAAAGGGATCGGACGTAACGACCGCCATCAGTTCACCGGTAGTCATCATGCGTCCCTGATTGAAGTCCCACGACCAGCGGTTATGACAGCCCGGACACTGATGACGACACCCGGCACCATAAATGGCGGTCCGGAACCCCGGACCGTCCACCATGGTATCCTCTATGATATCAAGTACCCTAATCATGGTTTGCTCCACTCACCTATCACCTATCACCACTCACCCTTCAATTCAAAACAGTTCCTGCATACCGTGGTCAATGTGCGTCACGCGGTCGTTCAGTTCTGCCAGCTTGCCGGAGTTCCAGCGGTCAGTGGTACCGACAAGGTAGCCCGTGATGCGCTGCAGCTTGTCAATATTGGTTGAACCGCACTTGGGGCATACGTCCAGATGGTCGTCAGCGTTCTCGTAGCCACAGTCCATGCAGCGGTTACGGTTGTGGTTGACGGAGCCGTAGCCCATGTTCAGCTGATCCATCATGTCAACAACCGACATGATGACCTGCGGATTGTGCGTAGCGTCGCCGTCAATCTCCACGTAGAAGATGTGGCCGCCGCGCGTCAGGTCATGATAAGGCGCTTCCACCTCTGCCTTGTGGCGGGCAGAACACTTGTAGTAGACAGGCACGTGGTTTGAGTTGGTGTAGTAGTCGCGGTCAGTGACGCCGGGAATGATGCCGAACTCCTTGCGGTCGCGCTTGGTGAACTTGCCGCTCAGTCCCTCAGCAGGTGTAGCCAGCACAGAGTAGTTGTGGTGGTAACGCTCGGAGAACTCGTTGACACGGTCGCGCATGTAGGTCACAATCTTCAGACCCAGCTGCTGCGCTTCCTCGCTCTCGCCGTGGTGCTTACCAGTCAAGGCCACCAGACACTCAGCCAGTCCGATGAAGCCAATGCCGAGCGTACCCTGATTGATGACCGGCTCAATGGTGTCAGTGGGAGCCAGCTTGTCGGCACCAATCCACAGACTGCGCATGAGCAGCGGGAACTGCTTGACGAAAGCCGTCTTCTGGAACTGGAAACGGTCATCCAACTGGCGTGCCGTCACTTCAAGCATGTGGTCGAGCTTCGCCATGAACATGTCAATGCGCCGCTGCTGGTTGGGCTCGTCCATGCACTCAATGGCCAGCTTCACGATGTTAATAGTTGAGAACGACAGGTTGCCACGGCCAATGGAGGTCTTGACACCGAAGCGGTTTTCGTAGACGCGGGTGCGGCAGCCCATCGTAGCCACTTCGTGCAGATAACGCTTGGGGTCGTCGGGACGCCATTCGCTATCCTGATTAAACGTGGCATCCAGATTCAGGAAGTTGGGGAAGAAACGACGCGCCGTCACCTTGCAGGCCAGCTGATAGAGGTCGAAGTTACGGTCTTCGGGCAGATAGTTCACACCACGCTTCTTCTTCCAAATCTGTATGGGGAAGATAGCCGTCTCACCGCCGCCGACACCTTCATAGGTGGACAGCAGGATCTCGCGCATGACGCAGCGACCTTCGGCTGACGTGTCTGTACCATAATTAATAGAAGAGAACACCACCTGATTACCACCACGCGAATGAATGGTGTTCATGTTGTGAATGAAGGCTTCCATAGCCTGATGCACACGGTTGACGGTGCGGTTGACGGCCTGCTGCTGCACACGGGCACGGCCAGTCAGTCCGTCGAGCGGTTTCTTCAGGTAGTCCATCAACGGCTCATCATACAGGTCGCGGTAGCTCTCGTCGTTCAGTTCCTCCAGATTCTTCAGCTCTTCCACGTAGCTCATGCGCACGTAGGGAGCCAGATAGAAGTCGAAGGCGGGGATGGCCTGTCCGCCGTGCATTTCGTTCTGCGCACACTCCAACGATATGCAAGCCAGCACCGAAGCCGTCTCAATGCGCTTGGCAGGGCGCGACGCACCGTGACCGGCAATGAAACCGCAGGTCAGGATGTTGTCCAACGGATGCTGCACGCAGGTGAGCGACTTCGTGGGGTAGTAGTCCTTGTCGTGAATGTGCAGATAGTTATGGTCAGCAGCGTCACGGCTCTCCTCGCTGAGCAGATAGTCATCGACGAAGGGCTTGGTGGTCTCCGAGGCGAACTTCATCATCATGCCCGCCGGCGTGTCGGCGTTCATGTTAGCGTTCTCGCGCGTCACATCATTATTCTTGATGTTCACAATGTCCAGAAACACGTCGCGTGTCTTGGCCTTACGGGCAATGCTGCGCTGGTTGCGATAGGCGATGTACTTCTGGGCGACGTCCTTACGGCTCGACTTCATCAGCTCCATCTCCACCAGATCCTGTATCTGCTCCACGGTCATCTGGTCACTGCCGCGCTGGGTGATGCGGTCGGTTATCTGGTAAAGCAATCGCTCATCTTCTCCTTTGTCTGTGTGTATCATGGCTTTACGGATGGCAGCCATCACTTTCTGCTCATTAAAGCCCACAATACGCCCATCGCGTTTTACTACTGTCTGTATCATAATGGTTTTTCTTGTTTTATAGTTAAAAGTACTGCAAAGGTACAACAAAAAACTGGAAACGCAAGCCAACTCAAGTGCTTTTCCTCTGTTAACAAATTCTAATAAAAACGCACTCCCCTGAGTAACAGAAAGAAAGTTCATTTTTTTTTAGTACTTTTGTCGCATCAATGAAAAAAGAGTAACTTAAAACAGACAACAAATGAAGAAAGTTCTAATGACCATTGCCCTGTTCGGCGCCACGCTGGCAGCCACGGCTCAGGGCACCGTGAGACCCGCCATTCCACGCGACGCTGCGCTGGAGCAGAAGATTGAACAACAGCTGGCCAAGATGTCGCTTGACGAGAAGATCGGGCAGATGCTCGAACTGAATCTCGACGTTATGGGCAAGATGACGATGGATGATACTAAGCGAGTATGGAAGCTTAATGAGACCATGCTTGACACGCTCATATCGAAGTGGAAGGTCGGTTCCATCCTCAATGCACCGGGCACGCGGGCTGCTACCGTAGAGCAGTGGCAGAAGTGGATACGCCTGATTCAGGAGAAGTCCATAAAGTACATCGGTATTCCTGACATCTACGGACTGGACCACAACCACGGCGTCACCTACACGCAGGGAGGCACGCTGTTCCCCCAGCCCATCAATCTGGCGGCTACGTTCAACACCGAACTGGCTCGCCGAGGTGCAGAGATCACGGCTTACGAGAGCCGTGCCGCCAACTGTCCGTGGGTCTACAATCCCGTGGTTGACCTCGGCCGCGACCCGCGCTGGCCGCGCATCTGGGAGAGCTTTGGTGAGGATGCCATAGTCAACGCCCGCATGGTGGAGGCTGAGATCAAGGGTTATCAGGGTGACGATCCCAACCACATTGACCGCTTCCACGTAGGCACGAGCACGAAGCACTACATGGCTTACGGCGCCCCTTGGACGGGCAAGGACCGCACACCGGCCTACCTGTCGCCACAACTGCTGCGCGAGAAGTACTTTGAACCCTTCCGCGCTGCTGCCATGGCCGGCACGCTGACCATGATGGTCAACTCTGCCAGCGTCAACGGTGTGCCCGTGCATGCCAGCTACGAATTCCTGACGCAGTGGCTCAAGGAAGACCTGCAGTGGGACGGCATGCTGGTGACCGACTGGGCTGACATCAACAACCTCTTCACCCGTGAACATGTGGCCAAGGACAAGAAGGACGCTATCCGCATTGCCATCAATGCCGGCATTGACATGTCAATGGACCCCTACAGCGTGGACTTCTGCATCCTGCTGAAAGAACTGGTTGAAGAGGGCAAGGTGTCCATGACGCGCATTGATGACGCCGTGCGCCGCATCCTGCGTGTGAAATATCGTCTGGGACTGTTCGATGAGCCGAACACCGGTGGCCGTGGCTTCGAGAAGTTCGGCAGCGACGAGTTTGCACAGGACGCCCTGCACGCCGCAGAGGAGAGCATGGTGCTGCTGAAGAACAATAACAACACACTGCCGCTGGCAAAGGGCAAGAAGATTCTCCTCACCGGACCGAACGCCAACCAAATGCGTTGTCTGGACGGCGGCTGGAGCTACACGTGGCAGGGTTCCAATGCCGAAGACCTTGCTGAGAAATACAACACCATCTACGAGGCACTCTGCCTGAAGTACGGCAAGGAGAACATCATCTTGGAGCAGGGCGTCACCTACAACGAGCAGGGACAATACTTCGAAGAGAACGCTCCCGAAATAGAGAAAGCCGTCAGTGCAGCAGCACAGGCCGACGTCATCATTGCCTGCATCGGTGAGAACTCATACACCGAGACACCGGGTAACCTGAACGACCTGTGGCTTTCAGAGAACCAGCGCAACTTGGTGAAGGAGCTGGCCAAGACGGGCAAGCCCATCATCATGGTGCTCAACGAGGGCCGTCCGCGTCTCATTGCTGACATTGAGCCGTTGGCAACGGCTGTTGTCGACGTGCTGCTGCCGGGTAACTACGGCGGCGACGCGCTGGCCAACCTGCTCAGCGGTGATGTGAACTTCTCTGGCAAGATGCCATACACCTATCCGCGTGAAATCAACTCGCTCAACACCTACGACTACAAGGTCAGCGAAGAGGTGGGCACCATGGCCGGCGCCTACAACTACGACGCCAAGGTGTCGCTGCAATGGCCCTTCGGCTACGGCATGAGCTACACCACCTTCGAATACAGCAATCTGCGCTCGGACAAGACACAGTTTGCTGCTGACGACGTGCTGACGGTCAGCGTCGACGTGAAGAACACCGGCAACCGCGTGGGCAAGGAGTCGGTGCTGCTCTACTCGAGCGACCTCGTGGCCAGCATCGTACCCGACAACAAACGGCTGCGCTGCTTCACGAAGGTGGAGTTGCAGCCGGGCGAGGTGAAGACGGTGACGTTCCAGCTGCCGGCCAGCGAACTGGCCTTCGTCGGTGCTGACGGCAAGTGGATACTGGAGGAAGGCGACTTCACACTGAAAGCCGGCAACCAGACCACGGGCATCACCTGCACGGAAACCAAGAAATGGGAAACGCCGAACAAATAAACATCAAACACCAAACTTCAAAAGACATGGACTTCGTCAAGCAATTCCCTGACCTCATGGCAGGCAAAACCATCATGTACGTGCATGGTTTTGCCTCCAGTGGTCAGTCGGGCACAGTCGGGCGGCTGCGTACGGTGTTCCCCCATGCCCGTGTCGTTGCCCCTGACCTGCCTCTGCATCCGCAGGAAGCGCTGGACCTGCTGCGCCGGCTCTGCGAGACGGAGCACCCTGACCTCATCATCGGCACCAGCATGGGCGGCATGTTCACTGAAATGCTCTACGGCTACGACCGCATCTGTGTCAATCCGGCTTTCTGCATTGCCGACACCATGAGCGAGCACGGGCTGACGGGCAAGCAGCAGTTCTTCAGCCCGCGTCAGGACGGCGTGCAGGAGTTCTACGTGGACAAGCCACTGGTCAAGGAGTATAAGGCCATCACGGAACAGAACTTCAACCGGGCTGACGAGCGCGATGAGCAGCACCACGTCTTCGGGCTCTTCGGCGACGAGGATGATCTGGTGGACACACGTGAACTGTTCAGCCAGCACTACGCGCAGGACATTCCTTTCCACGGCGGCCACCGCATGAACGACCACTCGTTCATGCACAGCATTGTGCCCGTCATCCGTTGGATTGACGACCGGCAGGAGCACCACCAGCGTCCTATTATATATATAGGTATAGAGAGCCTCATCCCCCGCTCTCTCCAAACGAAGAAGGAGCCACAGCCGCAACCGTCGGCAGTGAAAGCTGTGCGCCTGCTCATAGAGCATTACGAAGTATTCTTCGTCTCTCCCCCTCCCGTTGGAGGGACTTGTGAGGAGGCCGCATGGCTCACGGAGTACGTGGGCGTGCCGGCATGGCAGCACACCATCTATACCCACCGCCGCAGCCTGCTCTATGGGGATTATTTTATTGAGGAGTCAGGAGACGGGAGTCAGGAGGAGCTGCTCTGCACCCGTATTGCCTATGGCAGCGACACGTTCAAGACGTGGGACGACATCATCACTTACTTTGAGCGTCTCGGCGGTCAATGACCCTCCGGCAGCAGCACCACGCCATGTTGCTTCTTGCCGTCCATCATGATTTTCAGCGGACGGGGGAAGCGCACATGTCGGACGTGCTCTGTCTCCTCGACGGCAGGCAGCTGGTCGAGCACCTGCTGTTGCAGCACGCCGTCGCCGGTGTAGGTGTTGATGTTGAAGTAGCCCACGCCGAACGACGTCAGGTTCTGGAAGAAGTGCGTGCCTTGCGACGGGTCCACGTGGTAGTTCTTCAGTCCGGCCTCCACGATGACCCGTGCTGCCGAGATGTGCGGCCACTTCACGGGGATGCCCAGCCACGGGTCGCTGCTTCCCCAGCGTCCCGGACCGATGAGCACATAGGAAGCCCCTCCCCCAGCCTCCAAGAAGCGTTTGTTGATTTGCATGATCTCGTCGGCTATCTGCGGATTGTTCGCTGCGGTGAAGTCGTCGCCGGCTTTCACGTAGACCACGTCAACCACGTCTTCCGAGATGCCGTGACCCAGTGAGTTGTGCGAGCGCAGCAGGCACTGCTCGTCGGGAATGGCGGCCAAGTCTTCATCCAGCACTTGCTTGGAGTCCACGATGGGGCGTATCTGCAGAAGGTAGAAAGAGCCGGCCACCGCGCCGCCTTCCGAGGGACGGGTGTCTAAGTTACATGCGAACTCTATCTCCACGGGGCGTTTCATCTCGTCGGCGCCGAGCTTCTGCACCAGCTGCAACAGCTCAGGCAGTGGGAAGATGCCGTGTTGCAGGACGCCGCAGAAGGAGATGACCTTGCGTCCGCCCTCGTAGATGCCGTCACGGATAATCTGGTCGTGCGGGTCGTAGGTGGAGGCGATGCCTTGCAGCGAGCCGTCCTTGTCGGCCTCTTTCACACGGAGGTTCAGGATGTTGAACCCGTCGTCGACCTTCAATCCTCCGCCTTCAACCTTCCACTCATTCATGTCCAGCGCATAGAAGCGGGTCTGTGTCTCGCGCAGGGCTGTCTCCAGCTCGCTGGTCTGCAACACCTGACGGGGGTGATAGGGCGAGACGCGCAGCGTCTGTCCGCCGTCGACGATGTATTTTCCCAATCCCAAGGCCAGCGACGCAATGCCCTCCTCGGCTGTCTCGTCGCCGATAGGGTAGTAGTTCAGCGAGCGCAGCACGCCCGAGAACGTGGGGTAGTAGCGGTCACCGTACTGGCGGCCTACCACCTCTTGCAGTATGACGGCCATCTTCTCTTGGTCAATGACGTTCTGCGTGGCCGTCATGTAAGCCTTCGAGTCGCGGTAGTAGACCGACGCATAGACGCCCTTGATGGCGCAGGCCAGCATGCGCAGCATCTCGTACTTGTCCGTCAGGTAGGGAATCATGTACGTGGAGTAGATGCCTGCAAAGGGCTGGTAGTGCGAATCTTCGAGCAGCGAGCTGGAGCGCACGGCAATGGGCGCCTTCACCGCGTCGAAGAACGTGAAGAAGTCGGCAATGAGCGAGTCGGGCAGCTGGGCCCGCATGAAGTGCTGCAGAATCTCCTCGTCCGAAGCGTCGCTCAGGGCGATGCCCCACAGGTTGTTCGTGTCCATGAACTCGTCGAAAAGGTCGGTGCAGAGCACGACCGTCTTCGGTATGGTCACCTCGGCGCCGCTCCACTGCTGCAGCTCGGGGTGCCGCTTCACGATGTTGTCGAGAAACGCCAGTCCGCGGCCCTTGCCGCCCAGCGAGCCCTCACCGATGCGGGCAAAGTGGGCGTAGCGGTCGAACTTGCCACGGTCGAACACGGCCACGATGCCGACGTTCTTCATCTGTCGGTATTGCACGATGGCGTCGAAGATGATTTGCCGGTGCGCATCCACCGACGGCAGTTTGTGCCACGTCACCGTCTTCAGGAACTGGCTGACGGGGAAGATGGCGCGTGCGCAGAGCCAGCGGCTCATGTGGTTGCGGCGCAGGTGGCGCATCAGCGAGTCGTGGGGAATCTTGAAGATGTTGTCCTGCAGCTCCTTCAGCGTCGACACCCGTGCCACCTCGGCGCGCGTCTGCGGGTCGCGGAAGATGAAGTCACCGAACCCCATGTGCTCCTCCAGCAGGTGGCGCAGGTCCACGTTCATCTTCTTCGAGTTCTTGTCCACGAAGTGGAAGTGCTCCGCCTCGGCCTTCTCGCGGTTGGCCAGCTCCGAGCTCTCCAGAATGAGCGGCACGTACTCGTCGCGCCGCCTGATCTCGCGCAGCAGCTTCAGTCCCGCCTCGGCGTCGCCCTCCTCCACGTGGCTCAGGCGCCCCGGCACCGTCTTCATCGGGAACCGTGTGTCGCTGATGATGCCCAGCGTGTTGTCGTGGTAACGCTCATACCACTGCATGGCCTCCTCGTAGTTCGTCGCCAGCACCACCTTCGGGCGTCCGCGCTTGCGCTGCGCTGCGGCGTGCGGGTTCAGCGCCTCCGTCGAGAAGTTCTTTGACTGCGCCAGAATGTAGTTGTAGAGGTTCGGCAGTATGCTCGAGTAGAAGCGAATGTTGTCCTCGACGAGCAGAATCATCTGCACGCCCGCCTCGCGCACGTCGTGCTCAATGTTCATGCGGTCCTCAATGAGCTTGATGATGCTCAGGATGAGGTTCGTGTTGCCGAGCCAGCAGAACACGTAGTCGAAAATCGTCATGTCCTCGTGCTCAATGCGCCGCGTGATGCCGTGCGAGAAAGGGGTCAGCACCACGCAGGGAATCTGCGGCGCGGCCTGCTTCACGCTGCGTGCCACGGCAAAGGCATCGTTGTCCGCATTGCCCGGCATGCAGATGATGAGGTCCACGTCCGTCGTGCGCAGCACCTCGTCGGCCTCCTCCGTCGTGCTCACCTGCGTGAACGTGGGCGGATAGCGCATGCCCAGCTCAATGTATTCGTCGAAGATTTTTTCGTCCACGCGCCCGTCGTCCTCCAGCATGAAGGCGTCGTATGGGTTGGCCACTATGAGCACGTTGAAGATGCGGCGCGTCATCAGGTTCACGAACGACACGTCTTTCAGTAGGAAGTTGTTAAACTCCTGAGGTATGTTCTGCTGTTCCATCATCATCACATTTCGCCACAAAGGTACAAAGAAGTGAGCAAAATGCAAAACTTTTTTGAGATTTTCCGAGGTGCAACCTAAATGAGAGAGAAAGCAAGAGACTACACGCGGTACAGCATCCACTGTTCCGCGGAGCAGAACGAGCTGTTTTGAAGTACAGAACGGCTTTTTCCGGATCGTCCACCAACAGCTGCGC
>JAFUSC010000035.1 GCA_017467705.1 Prevotella sp.
ATACCGCAGGGAGACACGGAAGAGTAGGCATTGATGTACTTCCGGTCGGTCTGTACACAGGCCGAGAAGGCACCATAGACCACTGAAATGGTGGTCAGGATGAGGAATATCCATGCCAAATCGTTAGCTGCATCGGGCAACAGATACATAGCAACACGGAAACAGCCGTAGCCACCCAGCTTCATCAGCACACCGGCATGGAGCATGGAGACGGCGGTAGGTGCCGAAGCATGACCGTCGGGCGACCATGTGTGGAACGGGAACAGGGCTCCCAGCACACCGAAGCCGATGAAGATGAAGGGGAAGAACACCTTTTGGATAGCCGGTGCGATGCTGTGCATGGCGGCAATCTCGTTAACGTTCATGGTCGTGGCACCGCTGAAGTAGTAGATGCCGAGGATACCGATGATGAGCAGAGCAGAGCCTCCCATGAGCATCAGCGTCAGCTTCATGGCTGCGTACTCCTTCTTGCCAGAGCCCCAGACACCAATCAGCAGGTACATGGGAATGAGGGCAACCTCGTAGAACATGAACATGGTGAACAGGTCGGTGCAGATGAAGAAGCCATAGACACCCGTTGACAAGAGGGTGAACCACAGGAAATACTCCTTGGTCATGGGCTTCAGCTGCCAAGAGGCAAAGGTTCCGGTGAAGACAATGATGCTGGAAAGCAGCAACATGACCACCGAGATGCCATCGACACCAACGGAATAGGCAATATTGAGCGGCTTGAACCAGGGCACACTATAGGTAAGCAGCATTTCTGCCGTGTTGCCTGCCGCACGCTGCTGAATGAAATAGACAGTCAGCCAAACAGACAGCGCCAGCAAGCACGAAGCTCCGGCAACCATCACGCCACGCACCTGACTGAGGTTCTTGGCCAACCAAAGGCCAAGGAGCATCAGGGCGGGAATTACTACGAATAGACTTAATATACTCATAATTTCTTTTTCTTTATTGATTCTATAGAAGCTATAGTTGCTATAGAGCCTATAGGGCTAATAGTATTAAAGTCAAAGCCACCGCACCCGTGAGGAACCAGACGGCATACTGGCGTACGTCGCCACTCTGCCACGGACGGATAGACTCGCCGGCCTCGTTGGCGCCCCATGCCATGAAGTTGAACGTGCCGTCGATCACGTGACGGTCGAACCATGCTATGGGCGTAGAGACACAGCGGAAATGATGCGATGCGTAACAAACTGCCAGATTTCATCTTGATAGAAACGCTTGTAAGCGGCACGATGCAGTTTCGGGAACGTCTTGAACAGACGGTCAGCAATAGGCTGCTGCTCACCTTTATAAATATAGGTGGCCAGACAGATGCTCAGAATGGCAATGATGGTTGAGGTCAGTGCTATCTGCGTATCGAAGTGGATGTTGTACTCCTGACCCGAAGCAGTCACATAGCTGCCGAAGGAACCACCCCACCCTGCAAAGCCAGCAATCGTAGTGTAGATACCAACGCCGAGTGTGATGACGCAAAGCACGATGAGCGGAATGGTCATCGTCAGCGGTGCTTCATGCGGCGTGTGGTGAGCGTGAGCTTCCTTGTTCTCTGTGCCCCAGAAGATGCCGTAGTACAGGCGGAACATGTAGAAGGCCGTCATGGCAGCAATTCCTGTCATAATCCAACCAACTACAGGGCTGTACTGGAAGCAAGCCGAGATAATCTCATCCTTCGAGCTGAATCCCGAGAAGAAAGGAATACCGGCAATGGCCAGACATGAGATCAGGAACGTCCAGTGAGTGACAGGCATGTACTTACGCAGGCCACCCATGAGGGCCATCTCATTAGAGTGGACGGCATGGATGATACAACCAGCTCCGAGGAACAAGCAGGCCTTGAACATGGCGTGGGTGAACAGATGGAACATCGAAGCCATGTAACCCAGCTGGGCATGATTGTCAAGCACGGCGCCATGATGCCCGGGCAGACATACGCCGAGGGCTACCATCATGAAGGCAATCTGCGAAATGGTAGAGAAAGCCAGCACACGCTTGATATCGCTCTGAGCACAAGCAACTGCCGCAGCATAGAAAGCGGTAAAGACACCGACCCAGACTACAATGCTCAGCGACTCGGGAGCGTAATTGATCCACAGGGGGAACATGCGCGCAATCTGGAACACGCCGGCTACAACCATCGTAGCTGCGTGAATCAGTGCACTGACCGGCGTCGGGCCTTCCATGGCATCGGGCAGCCAGATGTGCAACGGGAACATGGCCGACTTACCGGCACCACCGATGAACATCAGCACCAGAGCCGTAGGCAGGATGAAGGCTGCTCCAGCGACCTCGCGGACGGAACCCGTCACAGTAAAGTCGAACGAGAACGTGCCAGCATAGTAGCCAAACAGCAGAATACCGATCAGGAAGAACATATCAGCAAAGCGCGTCACAATAAATGCCTTCTTGGATGCGGCAATGGCGGGCTTCAGCGGATAGTAGAAACCGATGAGCAGATAAGAAGATACACCCACCAACTCCCAGAACAGATACATCTGGAAGATGTTGGTAGCTACAACCAAGCCCAACATGGACATGGTGAACAGCGACAGGAAAGCATAGTAGCGCTGGAATCCCTTTTCGCCGTGCATGTAGCCAAACGAATAGATGTGCACCATCAGGCTGACGGTCGAGATGACAACAAGCATCATTACCGAAATAGGATCCAAAAGGATGCCCAGATCGAAATGCAGATTGCCCAACGGCAGCCAAGTAAAGTTATAAGGGACCAGCGTCTGATAAGCTCCATCCACACGGTCGGCCGTGAAATAGGCAATGGCCGTGATGTATGAAAGCAGCGTAACGAGTCCCAGCGATGTCGTACCGATAAGACCAGCGGCCTTATGCGACATCTTCATACCACACAATACCAAGATGACGAAGGATAGTGCCGGCAGAAGAAGTATTAAAAATGAATAAATATATATATCCATAACTTATTACCATTTCATATTCTTAATACTGTCAACACTATCACTCTTGAAGTTGCGATAGACATTGATGATAATTGCGATAGCCACTGCCGACTCAGCAGCACTGACACCAATAGAGAAGAGCGTCATGAAGAAGCCCTCGCCTGCCCCGCCGTTTAATGTGGGATATAGCAAGCGGTTGAATGCAGCGAAGTTAATATCGACAGCGTTCAGCACCAACTCAATAGAGATGAGCATGGCGATCAAGTTGCGACGGGTGATAAAACCGAACACACCGATGAAGAACAGCAGTGCACTGAGCACGAAATAATATTCTACAGGTACCATAGTTTAATCCTCCTTTTTACGTGATACAACCAAAGCGCCAATGATACATGCCAACAGGAATACAGAGATGAGCTCGAAGGGGAGCACATACTGGAACTTGTCGGCACCGACCAATGCATGACCGATACTCTTCATCGGAACTTCCACATCGTCCAGAGCATTAGCACCGAACAGCGTCAGATTCTTCAGCAGAACCAGCACCACAGTAAGCAGACCTGCCAGTGTGGCCAGAGCGCCCCATACAACGCGGCTGCCCTTCATACGCTCAACAAGTCCCTGAAGCGTACGCTTGCTGACCAGCTGAATAGCAAACACATAGATCATGGTGACGCCACCGGCATAGACAGATATCTGCGCTGCGCCTAAGAACGTATAATCGAGCAGGAAGTAAAGACCTGCTACGCCAAAGAGCACAAACAACATAAACGTTGCGGCTCGCATGATTCGCTTCGTTGCCACACACATCACGGCAGAGCCGAGAATGACGACGGCAAGAATGATAAATACAATTAAATTTGCCATACGGATGTCTTTACTTCGTTTTTGTATTAAACTTACCGATTTCCAGAGGAGCACCACCGTCAATCAGATGAGGCAGCGAGCCTCCTTGATAGACTTCCTTGTCGAGATGCAGCACCAGACTGCTGCGGTCGAACACCGCGTTCTCGAAGTCGTTGGTAAACTCAATGGCATCGAAATTACATGAATTGGTGCACAACTGGCAGAACATGCAGTCACCCAGATCGTACTGATAGTCCTGCAACTGCTTCTTTTTCTTGCCCGTTTCGGGATCTTCCACCATCTGCGCCGTAATCTTAATGGTGCCGTTAGGACAGGCTTTCTCACAGAGTGTACATGCCGTGCACTTGTAGGAGCCGTCCTCATTGCGCTTGAACACAAGGCGTCCGCGATGGCGCTGGGCCACGTGCAGTGTCGTCTTGCGGTTCTCGGGGTACTGCTCAGTTGACTTATTGGTGAAGAAGTCCTTGAAATATTCCTTCCAAGTAACCTTCATACCTGTAGCCAACGTCTTGATGCCGTGCCCGATTTCTCCGAAATATGATTTATTATCTTCCATTTGTCTTTTGTTTTTTCAAGTCTTTCCAGATGTTCTAGAGATACCAACCAAGGGCTACGACGACGGTCATCAGCACCAAGTTAATCAATGCCAGCGGCATCAGGTATTTCCATTCCAGTTTCAGGATCTGGTCGATACGCAGACGGGGGAATGTCCACTTAATCCACATCAGCAGCCAGACCAATGCAAAGGCCTTACCCAAGAACCAGACGATGCCGGGGATGTAGTCCATGACAGCATCGAAAGGCTCGATGCCTACATTGACGGGAGCCCAACCGCCCAGAAAGACTGTGGCAGCAATGCCGGCAATGATAAACAGATTCAGAAACTCTGCCAGATAGAAGAAGCCAAAGCCCATGCCCGAATACTCGGTATGGTGACCTGCCGTCAACTCACTTTCAGCCTCGGCCATGTCGAACGGGCCACGGTTAGCCTCGGCATTACCAGCAACAAGGAACACAAGGAAAGCAATCAGTGCAGGAATGTGTCCCTGAAAAATGAGCCACTTGAAAGGACCTGTCTGGGCTTCCACGATGCCAGACATCTGCATGGTACCAGTCAGGATGACGGCAGTGATCAAGCAGAGGCATAATGACATTTCGTAGGAAATCATCTGTACGGCACCACGCATGGCGGAAACAACCGAATACTTGTTGTTCGAGCCCCATCCGGCAAGGAAGATACCTACCACGCCGATGGACGAAATAGCCGTCAGCAGGAATACGCCGACATTGAAATCGAGGATAGTTGCACCGTTGTTCCATGGCAGGAATGTAAATGCACCTACCGACCCGAAGATCACCAGCAGAGGAGCGACAGCATAGAGGAGCTTATCGGCCTTGTCAACAAAGAAGATCTCCTTGATGAGCATCTTCAGCACGTCAGCCAGAACCTGCATCAAGCCCCAGTAACCTACTCGCATCGGGCCTAGACGGCACTGGAAGTAGGCACAAACCTTACGCTCCATGAATATCAGAATCATGGCGATGACGGAATAGGCGGTCAGAACGAACACGCCCACCAGCACACACTCTATCAATATCGACAGAAAATCTCCTAACCCGAGAGTCTCTCGCAGGAGAGCGTCGAACCATTGTGTAATAATAGAAAAATCAAACATAACTTTCTTCGCTTTTATCTGTCAATATCAGGTATTACAAAGTCAATAGCAGCACCCGTTGCCACGAGGTCGGCAATCTTCTGACCACGCAGCATCGGATCGAGTGCACCTGTCAGCGACAGTCCCATCGGGCGCATCTTCAGACGGTACGGACTCTTGTCGCCACGAGAGTCGAGATATACACCAAACTCACCGCTGGCGCCCTCGACTGAGAAGTACCACTGGCCTTCGGGAACCTTAATAATGGGTTTCTGCTTCACATAGAAGTCACCGGCAGGAATGTTGTCGATGAGCTGCTCAATGATGCGCAGGCTCTGATACATCTCATTAATATGGCAAGTGTAACGGTCCATGGTGTCACAGCCTGTCATGATAACCTGCTCCCACTCCACCTTATCATACATATCGTACGGATGATTCTTGCGTACGTCGTTCTTCCATCCGGAAGCACGACCGGCAGGACCGGTCACAGCATAGCTGATACAATCGGCCTTCGACATCGGTCCGACTTTCTCGAAGCGGTTATGTGTAATGATATTGTCGCCAAACACATCAACATACTCCTGAATGATCGGCTTCATGTACTTCACGAGCTTCTTCACATTCTCGACAAAGTTGGGATCGATATCATCCTGTAAGCCGCCAATGCGATAATAATTCTGTATCAGACGGCCACCAGTAGTCTCTTCCATGCAATTAAGAACATGCTCACGATCGCGCATAGAATAGAGGAATGCGGTCAGCGCGCCCATATCCTGTGCACAGCAACCCACATAAAGCAAATGCGAGTCGAGACGCTGCAGCTCATCCATAATAGTACGAATGTACTTGATACGATCCGTCAATTCCACGCCCAGACCTTCTTCAATAACACCAACAAGCGCGTGACGATGCATCATGGCACTCAGATAGTTAAGTCGATCTGTTAAAGCAAGTGTCTGAGGATAAGTGTAGCTCTCGCACATCTTCTCGATGCCACGATGGATATAGCCTAAGTGAGGATATACTCTCTTCACAACTTCACCATCAAGCACCGTCTGCAAACGGAGCACGCCGTGAGTCGAAGGATGCTGCGGGCCGATGTTGATGACATAATCATCAGCCGTGAACAGTTTGTTCTGCTTCGACTGCAGGTTGCCATCCTTGTCGATGTAGTACTCCAGACCGTAATCGGGTTCTACATCATCTTCCAGTGTATAGTCGTCGTTGAACTTCCAGTCCTTGCGGAAGGGGAAGCCCTTGAAGTCGCTGCGCAGGAACAAGCGACGCATGTCAGGATGTCCCAAGAATACAATGCCATAGAAGTCATAGACTTCACGCTCCAGCAAATCAGCGACTTTCCAAATATTGATCACTGAAGGGATATACGGAATCAGTTGTCCGTCAGTATCACCGGTACCGTTTGACGACATGCCGTCACCACAAACCTGTGTACGGGCCAGCATTTTCACGCTACAACGCTCGTGGGTCTCACTGTTCTCCAATATATAGATACAACCCAGACCTTCCTCTGAGCCAAAATCCTCGCCGACGATTGTTACCAGATAGTCAAAACCTTTCTGGTCCTTCAAGTTCTGCATCTCCTGTGCAAACTTGTCAAAATCGAATGAAAGGAATTCTAACTTCATACAGCAGCCTCCTTTCTTGCGTCCTGAGCTACAGTCTCTTGGCTATTAGCTTTCATTTCTTCAATAAATTCCTGTGGAACATCTGTCACAACAATCGGTTCACGACGATGATCGCCATGCTTCTGACGGAATGTCAGTTCCTCGTTAGAAACACCGAGTTCACGCTCTTCTGGCGTCTGCTTGTGGTTGGCACCGCCCAAGAACTTCTCAATCTTCACCTTACGCTGCAACTGCATCATGCCATACATAATGGCTTCCGGACGTGGCGGGCAGCCCGGGATGAACACATCGACAGGGACGATTTCCTCGATACCCTTGACCACATGATAGCTTGACTTGAACGGGCCGCCGCTAATAGCACAGCCACCAACGGCCACCACATACTTCGGCTCTGCCATTTCATCGTACAAACGTTTCAGCGCAGGAGCCATCTTGTGAGTAATTGTACCGGCACACATGATCAGGTCAGCCTGACGGGGGGAGTTACGGGTCACCTCAAAGCCAAAACGGGCAAAGTCGTAACGCGAACAACCACAGGCCATGAACTCAATACCGCAGCACGAGGTAGCAAACGTGAGCGACCACAGAGAATTGCTGCGTCCCCAGTTGATGAGCTTGTCCAGAGAACCGGTAACAACATTGACACCACCTTCATGCAGTTCTTCTACGATCTGCTCCAATGATGCATTGTCTTTCCACTCCTCGTATGGAATGCTCTTAATTTTCGGTTTCATTTCCATTCCAGAGCTCCTTTCCGCCAAGCATACGCCAAGCCAAATACAAGTACAACCAGAAAGAACCCGATGCTCAGCAAAGCTGCTGCACCAAATTCCTTCACAACGACTGCCCATGGATAGAGGAAAACCGTTTCCACATCAAACATGAGGAACAGGATGGCGAACAGATAGAAGCCAACGCTCACAGGAAGCCAAGACGTACCATGAGTGGGAATACCGCACTCATAGGGTTCGCCTTTCACCTTGTTGTACGAGCGTGGACCTATCAGCTTAGCAATGATGTAAGCCGCCACCACCAGTGTAATAGCCGTTATCAAAACGGTAATTAACAAGATAAAATTCATAATGTTTTTATAATATATTATAAGAATTCTCGCGAATCGGGTGCAAAGGTACTAAAATAATTGCGAATTATGAATTAAAAATGAAAAATTATTTAATAGAGACAAAAAATCCTCTCTCCAGTGCGGAGAGAGGATTGTGCTTACTCGAACATCAACGCTTCACCGATGCATGCATTGGGCTGCTGGATGTGGAGCATCGAACAGACGGTAGCCGCGAAGTCAGTGATGTGCGTCTCACGTGCACTACTGCCATGAGGAACATGCCAGCCATAGAACAACATAGGAATGTGAGCATCGTAAGGATTCCACTCACCATGCG
>JAFUSC010000036.1 GCA_017467705.1 Prevotella sp.
GCCCCCAGTTCAGACCCCCAACCCCCTGACTCAGGGGGGCAACTGAGCCAAGCGGCAACGCCGATCGCATACCCCCAGCCCCCTGACTCAGGGGGGCGGAAATCACCTGATGCGGTCTGCGGCGAGGACGAGGCGCTCGTCGGCGATGATGGCACGGCGTGCCAGCACGGCGAGGATGGTGGCCTCGCAGGGGACCGAGGCTGCCAGCGAGGGGGTGAAGGTGGTAAAGGTGGAGGGTGATGGGTGGAGGGTGGAGGGTGCGGGGACGATGCTGACCAGCGTCTGGCTGAACACGGCGTAAAGGATGTACCAGCCGAGGATGAGCAGCATGTTGAACGCACAGATGCGGGCTTGCAGCCGACGGTTGCGATAGAGGAACACGGTGCACGTTCCCACGGAGGCTGAGAGCACCAGCACGGCGAAGAGGGGCCACACGGTGAACTGGCGCACGCCGCCGGGCTGCGCGGTGAGCCACAGGTTGAACTCGCGCACCTCCAGCTGGTCGGCCCCACTGAACGTGCCTATCTGCATGCAGAGGCAGGCCACGGTGAACACCACGGCCAGCAACATGTAAACGGTCTGGATTCGTTGAAGCATACTTTTTTAATGCTTAATGCTTAATGCTTAATGCTTAATTTTGGGGAGTTAAGGAGTTAAGGGAGTTCTTTGCAAGCAAAGCGGCAGAGCCGAGCGAAAGGAGTTAAAGACGAATGTACCGTAGGGCTTGAAGCGCTTGGTGTATTCTCCCTTCACCACTCACCCTTCACCCTTCACCAGAAAGGCCTTCACCACTCACCTTTCACCAAAAGACTCCTGAACTTCGTTATTATTCCTCCGCAATGGCTGCGGTCTCGCGGGCGGGGTCGCGCCAATAGACTTTGTCCTCTACAAACTCCTGCGTGGCCAGCAGTGAGGGCTTCGGCAGCTTCTCGTAGTAGCGGGAAATCTCTATCTGCTCACGGTTCTCAAACACTTCCTCGAGCGAGTCGTTGTAGGATGCGAACTCGGCCAGCTTCTTGCTCAGGTCTTCCTTGATCTGAACGGAGATCTGGTTGGCGCGCTTGGCTATGATGGCCACGCTCTCGTAGATGTTCTTGGTGTCACGGCACAGGTCCATGATGTTGCGGGTAACGGTGTTTACCGATGCTTTTGATTTCTTGTAATCCATTGTTTTTATAATGCTTTTAATTTTCTCTCGTCACTTTCTTGCACTTCACGATGTACTTCTGGGCGCGCTCGGCCTCGGGGCTGTCGGGGTACTCGTTGATGAAGCCGTAGCACTCGTCCTCGGCGTCGTGGTAACGCTCCAGCCGCTTCTCCTCGGCGCTGTTCTCGGCCAGCTCGAACTTGCTCTTCATGATGAGCACGGAGAAGTCTTCGCGCATCTTGGAGTAGGGATAGTTGCGCAGGGCGTTCTGGGCGGTGATGATGCAGGCTTCGTAGTTGGAGCCGCCGTTGCTGCAGTTGCCGAAGTAGCCGCCGAGGTTGTAGTAGAGCTCGGCTGAAAGGTACTCCTTCATCACCAGCTTGTCTTGCAGGTCGAAGAGGCGCTCCTGCGCCTTGGTGCGCAGGTTGCTGCCGGGGAAGTTGTCAAGGAACTGCTGGTAGGCGTTGATGGCGCCGACGGTGGGCGTCTGGTCAAGACGGGGCTCGGGACAGCTCTCGTAGAGTGACTGGCCGACGTAGTAGGCGGCCTGCTCAGCAAAGAGCCCACGGGGGTAGGACTGGTAGTACTTGCGGAAGGTCATGGCGGCGCTCTCGTAGTCGCTGTTGCAGTACTGGGCCATGCCGAGCATGTAGAGGCACTCTTCTGCCTGGTCGCTGCCCTTCTTGAGCTGCACCAGCTCCTCAAGCAGCGTGGTGGCTTTCATGAACTTGCCTTGGGCGAACATCTGCTTGGCATACTCGTACTTGAAGTCGTAGTCTGTGGACTTGTAGACACGGTTGAACTCTGCCGCACAACTGCTCAGCAGGAGCATGACGCAGGACAACGTGACGATGATTTTCTTCATATCTCACAAATTTGAGGTGCAAAATTACGCATTTTATCCCGAAAAGCAATGGTTTTTTGATAAAATTTAGGGTTTTAGGCTGCTATTTATCAATTATTTCGTAATTTTGCGGCCTCATGGACTTTCAATTAACATCAGACTACCGGCCGACGGGCGACCAGCCTGAGGCCATCCGGCAGCTGACGGACGGGCTGGAACGCGGCGACCGTTCGCAGGTGCTGCTCGGCGTGACGGGCTCGGGAAAGACGTTCACCGTGGCCAACGTCATTGCCAACGTGAACAAGCCGACGCTCATACTGAGTCACAACAAGACGCTGGCGGCACAGCTCTACGAGGAGATGCGCGGATTCTTCCCGCAGAACGCCGTGGAGTACTACGTCAGCTACTACGACTACTACCAGCCGGAGGCTTACCTGCCGTCGTCGGACACGTACATTGAGAAGGACCTGTCCATCAACGAGGAGATTGACCGCCTCAGGCTGTCGGCGGTCTCGGCGCTGCTGTCGGGGCGCAAGGACGTGGTGGTGGTCTCGTCGGTGTCGTGCATCTACGGCATGGGCTCGCCCGTGGCGCTGCACGAGAACGTCATTGCGCTGCGCCGCGGACAGGTGTTGGACCGCAACGCACTGCTGCGGCAGCTGGTGGCGGCGCTCTACGTCCGCAACGACATGGAGCTGAAGCGCGGCACGTTCCGCGTCAAGGGCGACACGGTGGACGTGGCCTTGGCCTACAGCGAGGTGGTGCTGCGCATCACGTTCTGGGACGACGAGATTGACGCCATCGAGGAGCTGGACGCCGTCAGCATGATGCGCATGGCTCAGTTCGACGAGTACAAGCTGTACCCCGCCAACCTCTTCATGACCACACAGGAGCAGACGAACATTGCCATCCGCCAGATACAGGACGACCTGACGAAGCAGGTGGACTACTTCACTGAGCTGGGCGACGGCATCAAGGCCCAGCGCATCAAGGAGCGCGTGGAGTACGACATGGAGATGATCAAGGAGCTGGGCCACTGCTCGGGCATTGAGAACTACTCACGCTACTTCGACGGAAGGCAGGCAGGTGAACGGCCCTACTGCCTGCTGGACTTCTTCCCTGACGACTTCCTGCTCATCGTCGACGAGAGCCATGTGTCCATTCCGCAGATTGGTGCCATGTACGGCGGCGACCGTGCCCGCAAGACCAATCTGGTGGAGTACGGCTTCCGGCTGCCCGCTGCCTTCGACAACCGCCCCCTGACGTTCGACGAGTTCTACAACATGATTCATCAGGTCATCTACGTCTCGGCCACACCCGCCGACTACGAGCTGAACGAGGCCGAGGGTGTCGTCGTGGAACAGATCATACGCCCCACGGGACTGCTGGACCCCGAGATAGAGGTGCGCCCGAGCGAGAACCAGATTGACGACCTGATGGAAGAGATAGAGCAGCGCACGGAGCGGGGCGAGCGCGTGCTGGTGACCACGCTGACCAAGCGCATGGCCGAAGAGCTGAGCGAGTACCTGCTGAACCACGACATACACACAGCCTACATCCACAGCGACGTGACCACGCTGGACCGCGTGAAGATTCTGGACGACCTGCGCAAGGGCACCTACGACGTGCTGGTGGGCGTCAACCTGCTGCGCGAAGGACTGGACCTGCCCGAAGTGTCACTCGTGGCCATACTGGACGCCGACAAGGAGGGCTTCCTGCGGTCACACCGTTCGCTGACACAGACAGCAGGACGTGCCGCCCGCAACGTCAACGGAAAGGTCATCATGTATGCCGACACCATCACGGCGTCGATGCAGCTCACCATCGATGAGACACAGCGTCGACGCACCAAGCAGATGCAGTACAACGCCGACCACGGCATCACACCGACACAGATCAGGAAAGCACTCAGCGCATCACTGCTGCCCAACGGCGAACCCTCAACGCTCAACCCTTCACCCTCTACCCTCCACCTTCAACCCTCCACCCTCCACCTTCAACCCTCCGCCCTCAACCCTCAACCCTCCACCACCGCCTTCGCCGCCGACCCCATTGTGCAGCGCATGACCCGCCAACAGCTGGAGAAGAGCATTGCCGACACGACAAAGCTGATGAAGGAAGCCGCCAAGCAGCTTGACTTCCTGCAAGCAGCACAGTACCGCGACGAAATCATCAGACTGCAACAGGAGCTGGAACTGAAGTGATTTGAGGTTTGAGGTTTGAGATTTGAGATTTGAGGTTTGAGATTTGAGGTTTGAGGTTTGAGAGTTGAGGTTTGTATTTTTCAAGGTTGTTAAATAAGCATAACAAGTAAACATAAATCTCAAACCTCAAACCTCAAATCTCAAATCTTTTCGTACCTTTGCACGAATAAAACCCATAAATATATGAAAAGAGTCATAGCATTAGCCCTGATAAGCCTGCCGTTGGCAGCCATGGCACAGAACGACTGGGAAGTGCCCGACGAAGTGGTCACCGCCCCGGCAGAGACAGTGGTAGAAGTCAATCCCGACCAGAAATATCTGGCCGGTGCCGTCACCGAGGAGAACGGAAAGGTGGTGTTCCGCAAGGTCATCAGTGCACCGGGCAAGAGCGCCGACGAGATATACACGAAGCTGCTGGACTACACCACACGCATGACCAAGGGCAAAAACCAGTTTGAGACGAGCCGCATCCTGCTCGACAACCCTCAGACGCACGACATTGCCGCCTTCTTTGAAGAGTGGCTGGTCTTCAAGAGCCATGCCCTCATGCTCGACCGCACAAGGCTGAAGTTCACCTTGATCATACGCTGCACCGACGGACAGGCTGACGTCTGCATGCAGCGCATCAGCTATCTGTACGACGAAGAACGGAAGCCCCAGAACTACACCGCCGAGGAGTGGATTACCGACGAGGAAAGCCTGAACAAGAAGCAAGACAAGCTGCTGCCACTCTCAGGAAAGTTCCGCAGAAAAACCATTGACCGCAAGGACTTTATATTCGAAAAGTTCGAGGAAGTGTTGAATAAGTGACAAGTGAGAAGTAAGAAGTAAGAAGTAAGAAGTGAGAAGTGGTGACCAAGAAAGATGGCTTGCACGGTAATCATAATTACTAATTACTAATTATTAATTGAAAACAGAATGGAAGATTTACAGGAAATACACGAACGGCACCGTTTGCGGGAGCACAAGAAGCCAGCCCCCCACCCTCAGCTGCGCAATGCGCTGAACGCCATCTTCATGGTAACAGCCGTGGTGGGCATCATCTGGTACTTCGTCAGTGACCACTACACCGGCACCATCATCGTACTTACAGGCATGGCCTTCAAGTTCATCGAACTGGTCATCCGCATATTCAAGCTCTAAATGAACAAGACCCGCTATATTCTGCTCCTCACAGTCTGCTGGCTGCTGTCTGCCGTGACAGAGGCTCAGGTGTATAACCAGATTGATGCCGACGGCAACATCACCCAGCGCGACGAGAACAGCAACTTCAACAAGCACAAGCGCGACACCACTACGCAGAAGAAGGAAATTCCGCGTGGACTCTACGTGTGGACCATTGACCGCAAGTTCGGCGACATACGCCCGGCACAGCCTGACACCCTCCCTCACCTGTTCATGAACAGCGTATTCAACGCAGGCACATACGGTGAATACAACACGACAGGCAGCAACTACACCGCCCGGCAGAACCGCATCGTCATTGACCGCCCCGAGCTGGAGCATTTCTTCTTCGTGCAGCCTTACAGCTGGGTCATGAAGCAGCCTGACAACTTCCACTTCGTCAACACGCTGTCGCCCTTCACCAACATCACCTTCGATGAGTGCGGCAACAAGCAGAATGGCGAAGACCACATTGACGCCAAGTTTGCCGTCAATGCCAGCAAAGAACTCGGCTTCGGGTTCGACCTGAACTATGCCTATGCCCGTGGCTACTACAGCAATCAGAACACATCACACTTCGGTGCCACGCTCTTCGCCTCCTATCTGGGTGACCAGTACCAGCTGCACGCCCTGTTCTCCACCTACCACCAGAAGGCAGCAGAGAACGGCGGCATCACCGACGACACCTACATCACCCACCCCGAAAGCTTCGACGAGTCATTTGCCGAAGACGAGATTCCCACCGTCATGTCAAGGAACTGGAACCGCAACGACAACCAGCACTTCCTGCTGAGCCACCGCTACAGCGTAGGATTCTACCGCAAGGTGAAGATGACCGACGAGGAGATCAAGGCACGCAAGTTTGCCGAGGCATCCAAGAAAGACAACGACCAACGCAAGCGGAAGGAGGGTGAAGGAGCCGGCCTAGACATACAACAGCGACCCGGTCGTCCTGACACGGAGCAGACCGTCAGCCTCGGACGTCCCGAGGGGGCCACGGTGGTTGGCACCTTGTCAGCTGACAGCCTGCGGCTGCCGACGGACACCACACGCATCGTCGTCGACTCACATGCCAAACGTGACAGCCTGCTGGCCATTGAAGCACGCAACGATTCGCTGGAAGCCCTGATGAAGTCGGAGTTCGTGCCCGTCACCAGCTTCATCCATACACTCGACATCAACAACTACAAGCGCATCTATCAGGCCTACGCCGTGCCGACGAACTACTATGCTGACACGTTCTACAACCAGAACGCCGACCGCGTCTACAGCGGCGACAGCATCTACGACCAGACGAAGATGCTGTCAGTCAAGAACACGTTTGCCGTCGCACTGCTTGAGGGTTTCAACAAATACGCCAAGGCTGGCCTGAAAGTGTTTGCCTCGCATGAGTTGCGCAAGTTCCAGATGCCCGACAGCGTGGCAGGAGCAACGTATGCACAGATGAGCTGCTGGAACGAGAACTCGGTGAGCATCGGCGGACAGATCATCAAGACACAAGGCAAGACGCTGCACTACAACCTGCTGGCTGAAGCGTGGATTGCCGGACCTGACGCCGGACAACTGAAGGTGGACTTCAACACAGACCTGAACTTCCCCTTGCTGGGCGACACCGTACAGCTGGCAGCACGTGCCTACTTCCACCGTCTCAGTCCGTCGTTCTATCAGAATCACTATCACTCAAAGCACATCTGGTGGGACAACGACCTGAGCAAAGAGACACGCACACGGTTAGAGGGTCTGTTCACCTACCGCAAGACCAACACACAGCTCCGCGTGGCCATCGAGGAGATACAGAACTACACGTACTTCGGCATGAACTACGATGCCACCACCAGCGGGCGCACAGCCATGACTGCCGGCATCTATCAGGAGAGCGGCAACATCAACCTGCTGACGGCCCAACTGCGGCAGAACCTGCATTGGGGCATCCTGAACTGGGAGAACGTCATCACCTACCAGAACTCCAGCAACAAGGAGGTGCTGCCCGTGCCGGCGCTCAACGTGTTCAGCAATCTCTACCTGAAGTTCATGATTGTCCGTCAGCTGACCGTGGAGTTAGGAGCTGACGTCACTTATTTCACGAAGTACGATGCCCCCGACTTCTGTCCGCAGCTCAATCAGTTTGCCGTTCAGCGCACCGCCGACAGCCGCGTGGAGCTGGGCAACTATCCCTTCATTGACGTCTACGCCAACATGCACCTGAAGCGCACACGCTTCTTCATCATGTATAGCCACGTCAACGCGGGCAGCGGCAACAGAAACATGTTCCTCGCACCTCACTACCCCACGAACCAAAGCGTCCTGCGCTTCGGCGTGTCGTGGAACTTCTACAATTAATGAATCAATAGACAGCCAAGTACCAGCCTTGATTCTTCCAATATGAATTTGTTATATGGAAGTCGAAGGTGTAGACAATCTTCGTTGCCCGTCCTGCTTCCACCGTGTAGACCCGTGCCTTGTTTTCACTCTTGTTATAGCAGAGCGCATACACCACGTTGTCATAGGTCTGCACGTCAAAGAAATCATCCGTGAAGTCAGTACCGGGAATGGGTTGCAGGTTTTCGTTGTAGAGGCGGTTGTCGCAGACGAGCACGCGGTGCCAGTCAGTAGCACTGTTGCCTGTGTAGACAGCCTGTGCCCTCACGGGCCCCATCTTACTGTTCTTGGCCACATCCGAGTCGTCGCTCCACACCCGTGCATTTCCACGATAGCCACCGGCAGTCAGGCAAAGGGTCGCCTCCTTGTAGCGCGTGGCACTGACCACATTATTCGGCAATTTCTTGTAACCCTTGACCACGTCAAGACACGTAGCCATGCTGGTGGCGTTATCCACCTGCGAATAGAGATGGGAACCGTTGCAATAGATGCGGGCACAGGGGCGCACGTCTTTATTGACGGGAAGGGTTCCATACATACGAGAGGTCCATCCGGTCGTGTATATCTTTCCGTTGTAATAGTCACAGTCATAAACATGGTACACACGAGACAGTTCACAAGGCTTGTCCTTGGTGTCCCACGTGGTCTCAAAGAGCGTCTTGCCGTTCAACTCGCCAAACATCTTGGAGTAAGTACGGGTATGCTGGCTGTTATTTTTGTTCATAGAACCAGCCAAGACCAAATCATTGCCTCTGACTTTCATGACGATGGTGTCAACACCTTCTTGAAGAGGGTTGGTAGATCTGTATCTCTTATAGACATTCTCGTTCAAATAAAGAATAACATCCTCTACCTTCCACTCACTGGTGGACATCTCAGGTGCTGTCGCTTTTGGCAAATGCTTTTTCCCTGCCAACACCCAGACGCCCTGACTGTTGGCAGCGATACTCCACAAATTATATTCTTGGGTATTCGTTTTCTGAGGAATCTTAAAACTATTATGCTTCTTGCTGTTATGCACGACGATGCCATCGTTATAGTGAGCTACATAGATGGTCGGAGTCTTTGCCTGCGTCGTGGTAGGTGTAGAGGCTGGTGTCGTGGTGGTGGCAGCGCCTGCCACGATTCTGATGTTCTTCGTCGTGCTGTTCATGTAAACGTATTTGTTGCCCTCCAGCCATCGGCCCGTGTCCGATGCGTAGTGGCAGTTCTGCAAGTTCACTCCACCCTTGGCATAGATTTCATTGACGGTGGTGATGTTCGAGTTGATGACGGTCAGCTTCATGCCACTTCCTTCAACGGAAATGGCGTCGTCGCCTTGACGTCCTTGGGCGTTGACCTTCAGGGTCATGTCCTTGACGGTAAGCGAGCCCCGCGAAACGAATATGCCCTTCTTCTCTCCCAGTTGGTTGATGGTCAGTGAGGCTGAGGTGGCATCGTCAGGCTTGGTGATGATGAGGCTGCCATAGTAGTGGCGTATGCCTGACTTCTTGCCGCTCACGTTGACGGTCACGTTGCCACTGATGATCAGGGGCAGCGTGCCGTAGGTGTAGTTCTTGGTCGTCTCAAAAAGCACCTGGTTCACGGTGCAATTGTTGATGTAGACGCCATGGATGTCCGGCACATAGTAGCAGTTGGGACAGTCAATGACGGCGTAGTAGTCATGCTTACCGTTCTTGTACTTCACTTGGCCGACGACCCGGCTGTCGTCATAGCGTCCCTGTCCGGCAATGTAAAGGCCGGGAATGTTCGAACCTTTGGCCGTACACTTGTCACTCTTTGCACACATCACGGTTGGTACTGTCAGCATCATGGCCAACAGCATCAGGCACAGATTTCTTGTCTTCATAGTCATTTGTTACTTTAATATTGGAAGTTATTGCTTTGTTAATAGATGGTCTTGTTGATTGTTCAAAGTTACGCAGATAACTCTGATTGCCGTCGTGCGCGGCGGTTAATGAATGTTAACGCCCGATATTTTGCACGCTTTGTCCAACCGGAGGCACGTTTTGTCCTAACGTAAAAAGGATTATCAGTGCACCACACTTGGACAAAACGCGCTTTTGCAGGCGCGTTAATACTTATTAACCATCAGGCATCATGAGCATTTGGCAATAATGCCTAAATTTGTAAGCAAAACAATCACTAACAAAAACCAAAATGATGAAAGCAACAAGAACATTCTGCCTGATGCTGTTGGCCGTGCTGTCGGCATTGCCACTGACAGCCATCGCCAAAGACGTGAACATGAAAGGACTCTATGTAGCCGGCAAAGGTAAATACGACAACTCACAAGTAGCAGGACAGGTGACCTATCAAGGCAAGAAATACAACTACTACCGCGTAGCAGGACTGGACGACCCATGCTATTACATTCCCGACATGCCCGGAGTCTACGTGACAGCTAAAGACAGGGGGGGCTATGTAAAATTA
>JAFUSC010000037.1 GCA_017467705.1 Prevotella sp.
ACGGACGAAAGTGGTACCTTTGCAACGACTTATTTTTCATGTTGTAAAGGTACAAAAACTTTACGACATAACAAAGCCCTGGCTTGAGAAAGTCGGGGCTTTGCGCAAAAAAAAGAGGATGTGCCTATTTGACACACCCTCTTTAGGTGCCGCCTAACTCCCCTTTAGGTACCGCCTAACTCCCCTTTAGGTACCGCCTAACTCCTGCGGAGGTGGAGAAAAACCTGAAATTCTTTTGGTAATCTTCTTGCTTATTCGTACCTTTGCACCTGAAAGAGAAAAGAAGAACAACGGTTATGAAGATTATTAAGTGGGGATTCATCGGCTGTGGTGAAGTGACCGAGAAGAAGAGCGGGCCTGCGTTCAATGAAGTGGAGGGCTCGATGATTCAGGCCGTGATGAGCCGCAATGAGCAAAGGGCGCGCAGCTATGCTGAGCGTCATGGAGTGAAACGATGGTACACCGATCCTCAAGAGCTTATTGACGACCCGGACGTGAACGCCATCTACATTGCCACGCCGCCGTCGAGCCATGCCACATTTGCCATCATGGCCATGAAGGCAGGCAAGCCCGTCTATGTAGAGAAGCCCATGGCAGCCACCTACGAAGACTGCGTGCGCATCAACCGCATCAGTGAACAGACGGGCATTCCCTGTTTCGTAGCCTATTATCGGCGCTATCTGCCGTACTTCCTGAAGGTGAAGGACATCATTGACAGCGGCACCATCGGCAAAATCATCAATGTGCAGGTGCGTCTGGCCGTACCTCCGCGCGAACTGGACTATGCGCACCCGGAGAACCTGCCGTGGCGCCTGCAGCCCGACATTGCAGGCGGCGGCTATTTCTATGACTTGGCCCCCCATCAGCTTGACCTCATGCAATACATGTTCGGCGTCATTGTCGAGGCACGCGGCTACAAAGCTAACCGCGGCGGGCTCTACGAAGCCGAAGACACGGTGAGCGCGTGCTTCCGCTTTGAAACTGGACTGCCTGGCAGTGGCTCGTGGTGCTTCGTGGCACACGAGTCAGCCCGTGAAGACCGCATTGAGGTCATCGGCGATCAGGGCGAGGTCAGTTTCTCGGTGTTCGACTATGCACCCATCAACCTGCATACCAGTGAGGGACAGCAGACCCTCACCGTTCCCAATCCGCCTTACGTGCAGTTCCCGCTCATCAAGAGCGTTATAGAACACCTGCAAGGGTTCGCCATCTGCAACTGCACCAGTACGTCGGCCACACCCGTCAACTGGGCCATGGACCGCATCTTAGGCAAATTCTAAGGACATGATGAAGCAAGGAATCAGGAAGACGAAGACGGGCGGCAGGATACAGTGGACGGCATTGTTGCTGATGCTCCTGCTGATTGGCTGTCGGCTGTCGGCTCAGACGGCTGACAGCATACAGTTACCCGATTCCCTCCTATTGCCTGACTCCACAGCTAATGCTGTGAAGGCAGCCGTTGAACATGCCAACAAGATGAGCTGGCTCAGACGCACCGTCAGGGGATTCAGCTACATTGACACCAACTATGTGGAGCCGCAGCTGTACGACTTCACCGTCATGGTGCAGATGACCCACACCTACGACATCTATCAGCTGCGCACGCGCGAGCAGTCCATCACGTTCTCACCAGCCCCCACCGTGAAGGTTGGGCCTTACTTCGGATGGCGCTGGTTCTTCTTAGGCTACACCTTCGACCTGAAGCACTCGCTGTTCTCCAGTAGTTCGCAGAAGCGTGAGATAGACTTTAGTATCTACAGTGCGCAGGTAGGGCTCGACCTCTACTACCGACGCACGGGCTATGACTACCAGATACGCGGTGTGAAGCTGGGAAACAGAACGGAGAACAAGGCTCTCGAGGGGCTTGACTTCGACGGTTTGAACGTTGGCATCATGGGCTTTAATCTCTACTACATCTTCAACCATCACCGCTTTTCATACCCTGCTGCCTACGCGCAGAGCACCCGGCAGAAGGTGAGTTGCGGCTCGTGGCTCGCCGGCATCGGCTATACGCGCAACAGCCTGGACTTCGACCACGAGAAGTTGCAACGCCTGCTCGATGAGCATACAGACGGGGTTAGCGTAGACAGCGGTTTAATCTTCAACAACATCAAGTATCACGACTTCTGCGTTTCGGGCGGCTATGCTTACAACTGGGTGTTTGCCCGTAACTGGCTCTTGGGTGTCAGCAACCAGATAGGTCTGGCCTACAAAAAGTCGAAAGGTGAAACAGAGGCGAGCAACAAGGGGTTTGACTTCAATAATCTGAATCTTGATTACATAGGACGCTTAGGCATTGTCTACAACAACAGTCGTTGGTATGCCGGTGCCAGTGCCGTTATTCATGCATACACCTATCGTAAGTCACGTTTCTCGGCCAACAATGCGTTCGGCAGCTTGAACCTCTACGTGGGCTATAACTTTGGAAGGAAAAAGAAGTGATGAAGAAAATCATATTGGTTGCCCTGATGGGCATAGCAGGATGGGGATGTCTATCCGAAAACCGTGCAACGACGGCAGAACAGTCGGGCGACACTACAGCTGTTGTGACGGCTGAGGATTGTCTGAGTGGTGTCACCTATACCGTTCAGGACAGCATCATGGTCTGCCGGGTATTAGCCGAAGCAAAGAAGGCTCAAATCCCTACTGAACAGCTGACGTTGTTCTTTGCACGGAAGTTCTTGGGAGTGCCTTACGTGGCTCACACGTTGGAGGTCAACGATGAGGAACAGCTGGTGGTCAACACACGCCAACTGGACTGTACGACGCTGGTGGAAACGGTTGTGGCCCTGACGCTGTGTGCTAAAGAA
Organism: Prevotella sp.; assembly: GCA_017467705.1. Lineage (GTDB taxonomy): Bacteria > Bacteroidota > Bacteroidia > Bacteroidales > Bacteroidaceae > Prevotella. The sequence goes on from JAFUSC010000037.1 coordinate 2,811, forward strand.
GGCAAGTGCAGCTTTACCGATTATGCAGACAAAGTGAGGACCTTGCGTTATCGCGGCGGACAGCTGGACGGCTACACCAGTCGGCTGCACTACTTTAGCGATTGGATTATGGACAACGAGCAACTTGGACTCGTTCAGGAAATCAGCATGCCCGACCCGCCGTTCTCGGCAGTGCAGAAATTGTCGGTGAATTACATGAGCCGGCACCCTCAGGCATACAAGGCACTGAAAGCGCACCCGGAATGGGTCAGCACCATCAGCCAGCAGGAGCAGGCGCTGACAGGGCGTACTTGTCCCTACATCCCCAAGAGCCGGATGCAGAACAATGACGTCATGCGCCGAGCTGTCCATGACGGCGACATACTGGCACTCACGACAACAATGGCCGGACTTGAAATCTCACACTTGGGCTTTGCCGTGTGGCGCGAGGACGGTCTGCACCTGCTGAACGCCTCCATGATCTACAAGAAGGTGGTGGAAGATGACCAGCTGCTGCGCGATTACCTGCAAAAGCGAAAGTCAGCAACAGGCGTTCGCGTCATCCAGGTCAAATAAAAACTGACGGGGTGAGGCAATACTTTCGTTCCTTGAACGTTATTAATAAAGACAACAACAATAAAAACAGTCATAAATATAGACCCATCAACAAATTACAAGTAATATGGAAATTCCTGATTTCATGAGTCATGCGAGTTATTTCTCCACGACTGACTTCCTTGACAAAATATCCAGTGTGGCCAAGCGTGCGGGTTCAAAGTTCGTCTATGCTGCGCTGATTCTTTACTACACGCTGCAAAGTGACCGTGTGAGCAAACGTGACAAGGCACTCATCATCGGTGCATTGGGTTATCTCATCAGTCCTTTGGATGTATTGCCCGATGCTTATCCCATCGTCGGCCTCAGTGACGACATGGCTGTCCTGATCTTCGTGCTGCGCAGGGTGTGGACAAGCATTGATCCGGACATACAGCTTCGTGCCAAAGAGAAGCTTGCCCGCTGGTTCGACGAAGACGAAATGGAAGAAGCCGCCGACAAGCTGTTTGAAGAAGACTGATTCAAACTAAATCGTTAAAATGCTATCATTTTACAACGACGGTACGAGTCACACCGGCATCGTGTCGGCGGTGAAGTCGAAGCTGCATGCCAAAGCTCGTTACCAGTGCTACCGCAGTCATTACTGACGTGAGCTGACAAAGCGGCGACGGTCTTTGTGACCGTCGCCGCTCCTGTTTTATATCAGTCCTCCTCGTCGTCCCACAGCACTTCGCGTGAGAACTGCTGGTTAGTGGTGCCACCGCCCAACTTCATGTCCGAACCACTCAACAGCTGGATGCCGTCCATCTTCACCACTTCCATCTGAGGATGCATATATTGCTTTTTCATCTTTCTTTTCCTTTCT
>JAFUSC010000038.1 GCA_017467705.1 Prevotella sp.
ACGACTTATTTTTCATGTTGTAAAGGTACAAAAACTTTATGACATAACAAAGCCCTGGCTTGAGAAAGTCGGGGCTTTGCGCAAAAAAAAGAGGATGTGCCTATTTGACACACCCTCTTTTGAAACCGTACTCGCTGTACCGCGAAACGCTGTATCTGACTCCCGGATACAGCGTTTTCTGCCCCGCAATTTCACCAGTACCAGAAGTTCCATCTTGCGGTATCAAAGACTTTGTTCTGCGGTACAATACCGTCTGTTTCGGATCGTCCACCTCCAGCTACGCAATCGTGCAGCCCGAGGTGGACGATCGCGCAGCCCGGGCTGGACGCTCCGAAACAGGCACTACCGCACCGCGAAACAGCACGTTCTGCTCCGCAGCATCCAGTGTTCTGTACCAGTGATTCATAGTTACAATGTTTGCAACATAGAGGAACCGAGTACGATCAGCACCTCACGACTTTCCTTACGGCAACCTAACGCTTGGTTTTCAGTGCCGGAAGGAAAGTCGTATATGTGTTAATATCCGTCAAGGTATTGCATATTCGAAAAAAACAGAGTATCTTTGCACCAAGTTTTTTATATTACACATGTGCATGATGAAGAAATATGCTTTTTTATTACTTGGCCTTGTCATGGCAACTGCTGTGCAAGCGCAATCCATTCAAGAGTTACGTGACTCCATGACAGCTGGCAACCTGAATTGTCAGGTTGATTTAGCAATTCACTATCTGATGGGTGACAGTCTTGAACAAAATGAGAGTGAAGCAATTAGGCTTATTCGTGATGCTGCCGACCGCGGTAACCGCTACGGACAGTTCTGGTTGGGGGCTTGCTATGAGTCAGGCACTGGAGTGGAGAAGAATATGCAAGAAGCACTACGCTGGTTTCAACAGTCGGCCGACAAGGGAAATCCCATGGCCGAGTGTCGTATGGGACAATTTTATGCCTTGGGCAAAGGTGTGGAGCAAGATGCGGAGAAGGCTGTTGACTACTTCCGGCGTTCTGCTGACAGCGGGTACTTCATTGCTCAGTTTTGTCTTGCCTACTGTTATGAGCGTGGTGATGGTGTTGAGCGTGACTTGCAGAAAGCCTTTCAGTTTTACAAGCTGTCGGCAGAGCAAGGTGAGGAGGATGCACAGATGAACCTTGCCACCTACTACTTTTACGGGTGGGGAATGGAATCCCCTGACAAGGACGAGGCTGTGCGGCTGTTGAAAGGGCTTGAAAACAGTAACCTGAAAGAAGATGCTCAAAACGCCCTGGAGTCCATTGGGCGGAACGACACAATCAGGGCCTATGACCTTCAGTTCTATTACATTCCCAGCCTTTTATGGGCTTATGAACAGGGTGATTTGAAACATCACAGTCTTTATGACACCATGGAGTGGCAACTACATCTGGGACGTCAATTCTTCAGTTACTACGAGTGGGACTGGCGAGATGTCATTCCGAGCGGGCACCTGTTCAGTGATTCTGTTGAAGTAATTGTCTATCGGTTGCCTGAACCTCAAAGGGCACCTCTGTGCCTTTATACAGCCGCAGTCATTGACCAGAAAAACGGGAAATATTATTACTATACACTTGAAAAAAGTGTCATTCTGCATGATGAGGAGGATGACAAGCAGGCTTGGATGCTCTGTGGTGTCAATCAGGAGGGAATGCATCTGAATTTCGGCAAGTATGACGATCCGCTTGACGAAGAGAGTTTCGTAAGACGTGTAGTATGGCTCATGCACTCCCAAGAGCGTCCATCAGCTTCCACAGACATTACTCATAGGAAGAAATAACTGAGGACGGTTGCCCCCTTGAAAATCCACTCCTCCCTCTCACCGCCGCTGGTGAGAGGGAGGAGTGGATTGATTAATCCTTGATGGGAAGCGGGGCGTTCTCTTCTTCCTCTTCTGCTGCTGAGGACTGGTTGTCCTGTTTACGACCCACGTTGGGCAGCTTCGTGGCATCCATCGGGCGACGGCTCTGGTCTGTGGCGGCGGCATCGGCAGCGGTGTCGCCGTCGTCTGTGCCGCCGATGGTCAGCCGGCAGAGGTCGTAGTAGGAGCCGTTGTAGATGTTCAGGTCAACAAAGCCCTTGATGCCGGGCAAGCGCCCTGCATCCGTGTGCTGCCAGAAGCGCCATGGACCCTGATAGTCCACCTTGTCGACATAGTAATGGGCTATCCAGTAGGGGTACTGGTCGAACACGGGGTCATCAAGATATTGCATCTTGAACTTATAATAAGTATAGATGATGGGCTTCACGCCGTAGTGCTTCTCTACGGTCTGTAGCCACGTGAGCACGCCCTTCTTCAGTTCGTCGGGCGACTGGCCGTCGCCAATCTTCTCCACGTCGAGCACGGGCGGCAGGTCACCCTTCAGCAGCTTCACCTGCCGGATGTACCATGCTGCTTGCTCGGCGGCGCCTGACTTGGTGCTCCAGAAGTGGTAGGCACCACGGATGAAGCCGTGACGGTGTGCCTGCCGGAAGTTGTCAGCGAACGTCTCGTCAACAAGGCTGGAGCCTTCGGTGGCCTTCACCACGATGAACCGCAAGGGGCAGTTGTCAATGGTGGCATGGTCGGCCAGCTCGTCCCAGTCAATCGTGCCTTGGTGGTGAGAGATGTCAATGCCGTGGATGTCGTAGCCCGCAGGATATTCCACGTCGCCGTAGAGCGCCCGCCAACGGAAGCCGTAAGGACTGACAAAGAGATAATAGAAAAAGATGACGTAGACCACCGCGATGAGCAAGCCCCCCATCCACCAAGCCTTGGCCGGTACATGCTGCAGCAGGCGGATGAAAAGGCCGGGCTGCTTGTGCTGCACGGGCGAGGTCAGTCGCCGCTTGGGGGATTTGCCGGTTCGTCTGGTTGTCTGCGTCATCTTGTCGTCTTATGCCTGTTCGAGTGCCAGCGTGCGGGTGGGCTGGTCACACACCTCGGTGGGTCCCCAGTACTGGATGGGGCCGGGATAGACGTAAGCCGTCTCGCGGGCCCAACGGTCACGCTGAGCAGCGAAAGTCTTGAAGGGAGCACCGTCAAGCTCAACAAGTGCCTTGCGGATAACGGGCTTCATCTCACCGTTGCGACGCTCCATGTTCATCATCATCGTAATGGGCACACCGCCGGCAATCCACTGCTCGGCAGGCGACGTGGTGTTCTTGACGATGGCCATGTAGCCCGTCTTGCCGTTGGCAATGAGCTGGGCAGCACTGGTGCCGAGTGCATAGCAGTAGTCAGCGTCGAAGTTTGACGGAGCAGCGCAGCGGCCCTCGTAACCGAAGAAGTGGTGCTGAGTGGCGAACTTACCCACGTAGGTGCCGGCCTTCTTCATCTTCTCCAGCTTCTGGGCTACCATCGTAGAAAGCAGCTTCTCAGTCTCGATGAGTGACACCTGAACGTTTCCGTGCGGGTCACGGTCGAGGGCGAGCTGACGGGCCACGCCCACGGGCAGGCTGTTGAACACGGCGAGGTTCTCGTCGGTGAGATGGCTCTTGGCGAAGTCAACCTGCTCGTCGCGGCTGATTTACTTGGCCTCGGGCGATGCCAGCACGTCGTTGAGCTGAGCAATGAGCTTCTTGATGGCAGGGATGAACTCAATGACACCCTCGGGGATGATGACCGTACCGAAGTTGTTGCCGTCAGCAGCACGGGCAGCGACAGCATTGGCGATGTAGTCAACGATGTCGTCAAGGCTCATGCCCTTCTGCTCAATCTCCTCGCTGACGAGACAGATGTTCGGCTGTGTCTGCAAGGCGCACTCCAGAGCGATGTGAGAGGCCGAGCGGCCCATCACCTTGATGAAGTGCCAATACTTGCGGGCAGAGTTACCGTCGCGCTCAATGTTACCGATGAGCTCTGAGTAGGTCTTACAAGCTGTGTCGAAACCGAACGAGGTCTCAATCTGGTCGTTCTTCAGGTCGCCGTCGATGGTCTTCGGGCAACCGATGACCTGCACGCCATACTGCTTGGCAGCATAGTATTCAGCCAGCACGCAGGCGTTGGTGTTAGAGTCGTCGCCACCGATGATGACCAGCGCCTTGATGTCCAGCTCACGCAGAATCTCCAGACCCTTCTCGAACTGCTCTTCCTTCTCCAGCTTGGTACGTCCGGAGCCAATCATGTCGAAGCCGCCGGTGTTGCGATACTCGTCAATGATGTCAGCCGTCAGCTCCATGTACTGGTGGTCGACGAAACCGCCGGGGCCCAGAATGAAACCAAACAGACGGTTCTCGGGGTTCAGACGCTTGATCTGGTCGAACAGACCGGTGATGACGTTGTGTCCGCCGGGAGCCTGACCGCCTGACAGGATGACACCCACGTTCATCTTGGCATTGGCAGCCACCTCACCGGGCACGAACTCTACGAGCGGCATGCCGTAAGTGTTGGGAAACAACTTCTTGATTTCTTCCTGGTTATCCACACTCTGTGTCGGAGCACCTTCTTTTACCTTCACTGCACCCTGAAGCGCCTTCGGCAATTTTGGCTGATAGGCTGCACGTGCAATCTGCAAAGCACTTTTTTCCATAAATGTTTTTAATATAATAAATAATGAATATTGAATTTTCGGAGTGCAAAAATAATCTTTTTCCATGAGATATACGAAGAAATTTAGGGCAAAATTGTTTTTTTAAGACTTTTTATTGACGAAAGTATTGTCAATTCAATTATTTTCCGTATCTTTGACGGAGAAATCGAACATATATAACAACAAAAGGAGGATTACACTATGGCAAAAAGAAGAGAATTAAAGCGTAACATCAACAACATCTGCACCATTCTGTTTGCAGAAGGCGTAGCTGCCGCCACGGAGAACGAGCACCCCGAAAACGCCGAGGCACTACTCTACTCCATCGCCAAACTGGAGAACGAATATATTTGTCGCGTTTCACACGTCGAGCCGGGCATGAAGCCGAAAGTGTACTTCAAGGACCTCAAAGAGAAGTTTGCCGCTCACGTGGGTGAAATCGTTGACCAGATCAGTAACAAGTAACCACAGGACATGCAACAGTTTTGCCGCTGGCTACTCTACCAGCTCATGGGATGGAAGACAGATGTCACCGAGCCGCATCCGGACAAATACATCATCAGTCTGGCTCCGCACACCAGCAACTGGGACTTCCTGATCGGCCAGCTATATGCACGTGCCGAGGGCATGAAGACCAACTTCCTCATGAAGAAGGAGTGGTTCTTCTGGCCGCTGGGCCCCATCTTCCGCAGCATCGGGGGCATACCCGTCTGGCGCAGCAAGCACACGAGCATGACCGACAATCTGGCCCAGACAGCCAGAGAGCGAAAGTCGTTCTGCCTCTGCATCACGCCCGAAGGCACCCGCTCACGTACGACCGATTGGAAAAAAGGCTTCTACTACATTGCACAGAAGGCAGAGCTGCCCATTCTGCTCTACGGCGTTGACTATCAGCGCAAGCTCATACAGTGCACCAAGACCATCATTCCCAATGGTGACATTGAGGCACAGATGCGGGAAATCAAATCATATTATAAAGACTTTAAAGGTAAGAAACCACATAATTTCACAACAGAAGAACTATGAATCGACTTACATGGACTTATTGTTCCATTTTCATGCTGTTCGCTTTTGCGACACAACGGGCAGAGGCCCAGTCAGAGCTTTGGGATGACATTGACTACGACGGACAACCATGGGTGCAGAACGTTTCAGAGCCCGTGGACATCTCGCGTGGCCTGCAGAACCGTCACATCTCCCTTTGGGCCAGTCATGGCAGATACTACGATGCCTCCAAAGGCAGCTGGCAATGGCAACGCCCCAAGCTGTTCTGCACCACCGAGGACCTTTACACGCAGACCGTCGTAGTGCCTTATCTCATGCCGATGCTTGAGAACGCCGGAGCCATTGTGTTCACACCCCGTGAGCGTGACTGGCAACGCCATGAAATCATCATCGACAACGACACACCCAACAACGGAACAGCCTACATTGAGGTCAACGAGAAGCATCAGTGGAGCTCTACCGGTCGCAGCGGTTTCGCCTATCACTCAGGAAATTACAATGACGGCGAGAATCCCTTTACCGCAGGCACGGCCCGCCAGATACAGACCGTCAAGAAGAAAAAGAAAGACCCCAGTTTTGTCTCTTACCAACCCACCCTGCCAGAAGCCGGGCGCTATGCCGTCTACGTGAGTTACCAGACACTCGCTAAAAGCGTCGAGGATGCTCACTACACCGTGTGGCATAAAGGTGAGAAGACCGACTTCGTGGTCAACCAGCAGATGGGTGGCGGCACGTGGGTCTATCTCGGCACGTTCGAGTTTGACGAGGGCAGCAGTGAGTTCAACCGTGTGGTCATCACCAACCAGAGCGACAACAAGAAAGGCATCGTGACGACTGACGCCGTGCGCTTCGGCGGCGGCATGGGCAACATCCGCCGAGGCGGTGTCACCAGCGGTCTGCCCCGTGCACTGGAGGGAGCACGCTACTACGCTCAATGGGCTGGCATGCCCTACGACGTCTACAGTCTGAAAGGAGGAAGCAATGACTATGATGACGACATCTATACCCGCCCGATGATGACCAACTATCTGGCAGGAGGCTCCTGTTTCGTGCCGAACACAGAAGGGCTGAACGTACCTATAGAGCTGTCGCTGGCCGTTCACAGTGACGCCGGACGCAACGGCAACGACTTGGTGGGACCGCTGGCCATTTACACCACCGAATATAATGACGGACGGTTTAACAGCGGAGCCCCGCGTCTGATGTCGAAAGACTTTGCTGACGGACTGCTCAGCAATGCCGTGCGTGACATCACGGCACAATATGGCCGATGGAAGCGCCGCGTACTCTGGGACCGCAACTACGGTGAGACGCGCATACCGGAAGTTCCCAGTGCCATCTTCGAGATTCTTTCTCACGAGAACTTTCCCGACATGCGCATGGGACAGGACCCGAACTTCCGCTTCACACTGGCGCGAAGCATCTACAAGACCATCCTGCGCTATGTCAACAGCGAGCACGGACAGTCATGTGTGGTCACGCCGTTGGCTCCTGACCATTTCAAGGTGGAACTGAAGAAAGGCAAAGCCCACCTGAGCTGGCAACCGGTTGAGGACAAGCTGGAACCCAGCGCTAAGCCGACAAGCTACATCGTCTACACGGCTTTGGGCAATGCTGACTTCGACAACGGAGAGGAAGTGAGCTCAACGTCTTTCTCCGTGAAACTTGAACCGAACATCCTCTACAGCTTCAAGGTGGCCGCTGCCAACAAAGGTGGCAAGAGCTTCTGCACGGAAGTGCTTTCGGCGCTCTATAACCCGGAGGCAGAGAAGACCGTCATGGTCATCAACGGTTTCCACCGTCTGTCGTCGCCTGCCGTGCGTATGAACTCAGAGGAAGCAGGCTTTGACCTTGACGAGGACCCGGGCATCACCTATGGGCGCACAGCCGGATGGATTGGACGTCAGACCAACTTCGACCGTTCACGTGCCGGCAACTATACAGCCAACGGACTCGGCTGGAGCAGTGACGAGTATTTCGGCCGCTTCATTGCAGGCAACGATTTCAACTACGTCCGTACCCATGCGACAGCCATCGGGAGTGCCAACCGCTACAACATTGCCAGCAGTTCAAGTGATGCTGTCGAGAACGGCAGCGTTCACCTGCAAGCCTACGCACTGATTGACCTCGTGCTCGGACAGGAACGTAACGACGGACACAGCCTTGTTGCTTACAAGGCCTTCAGCCCGGTCATGCAGAGCCTGCTACGAAGCTACACCCGTCAGGGTGGCAGCCTGCTGGTCAGCGGTTCCTACGTCGCCACTGACATGCAACAGGAACATGAACAGAACTGGCTGGCCGACGTGCTGAAATGCATGAGCGACAGCATCAGCACCTATCGTGATTCGAATGACAACATCACGGGCATGGGCACATCGTTCCGCTACTACCATCGGCTCAATGAGCACCACTACGCTTCAACCGCTTCCGATGCTCTCATCCCCCTTGAACCAGCCTTCGCCACCATGACCTACGCCGACGGGCGCGGTGCTGCCATAGCCTACATGGGCGATGACTACCGTGCCATCACCATGGGATTCCCCTTTGAGTGCATACAGGACCGGCAGAAGCAACGTGCCATCATGCAGGGACTTTTAAATTTCCTAATCAAATAACAATAACTAAAAGCATTATTATGTCTAAAATCCAAACAAACTCATCAGGTACACGCAGCATCGACATCAGCGACCAGCACCTGGAAACCATTGAAAAGTACCAACTGTTCCGTGACCTCATTGACTCCAACGGCTACGTTGACGAACAAGTGCTCGAAAAGCTCAAGCTCAACATCCGTTCCCTGTTAGAGTCGGAAGCCGGACGCGACAAGGCATTGCTCGACCTTTGCCTCGACGTCATCTATCATCCCAACATGAAGGCCTACGGACTTCAGCAGCTGGTGCTGCTCTTCATCAACTGGAAGAACCGTGCCAACGAGAACCTCGGCATGACCCGCCGCGCTTTCCAAGGTACACCGTTCAATTAAAGATTGAAGATTGAAAATTGAAGATTGAGAATTCTCAATTCCAGCTGACCGACTTCCTGCCTACGACGAAGAAGGAAATGGAGCTGCGCGGTTGGGACGAGGCTGACATCATCCTCTTCTCTGCCGATGCCTATGTTGACCATCCGTCGTTCGGAGCTGCCGTGATAGGCCGCACGCTGGAGGCTGCTGGCTATCGCGTGGCCATTGTTCCGCAACCTGATTGGCACGGTGACTTCCGTGACTTCAAGAAGCTGGGACGTCCGCGGCTCTTCTTCGGCATTGCTCCCGGGTGCATGGACTCGATGGTCAACAAGTACACGGCCAACCGACGCCTGCGCTCTGAGGATGCCTACAGCCCCGACGGGCGACACGACCTGCGCCCGGAGTACCCCACGATTGTCTATTCACAGATTCTGCGTCAGCTCTATCCTAACGTGCCCATCGTCTTGGGAGGCATCGAGGCTTCGCTTCGCCGCCTCACCCACTACGACTATTGGCAAGACCGGCTGCGTCCCTGCATCCTGTGCGACGCTCCGGCTGACATCATCGTCTACGGCATGGGCGAAAAGCCCATCGTCGAACTGGCTAAGCTGTTGAGTGGAGAGGGAAAAGAGGAGAGAGGAGAGAGGAGAGAGGAAGAGTGGAGAGTTGAAGACCATCCCCCAGACGGTATACCTGACGCCGAGCTATACCCCGCAGGAAGGTGACATTGTGCTACACAGCCACGAAGCGTGTCTGCGCGACAAGAAGAAACAGGCAGAGAACTTCCGCCACATTGAGGAGCAGTCGAACATGATGCATGCCCATCGGCTCATCCAACCCATCAAGGCCGACGTGGTTACTGCCGACTCCCCCGTCAGCAAAGGGCTTGCCAAAGATGATGACCTGTTCGTCATCGTCAATCCACCCTACCCGCCCATGACCACCGCTGAGCTGGATGCCTCTTTCGACCTTCCTTTCGCGCGCGTACCTCATATTAAATATAAAGGTAAGCGCATACCGGCCTACGAGATGATCAAGCACTCGGTCAACATTCACCGGGGCTGCTTCGGCGGCTGCGCCTTCTGCACCATCTCTGCCCATCAGGGCAAGTTCATCACCTGCCGCTCCAAGGAGAGCATCCTGCGCGAGGTCAAGAAGGTGGTGCAGATGCCTGACTTCAGGGGCTACCTCTCCGACCTCGGCGGGCCATCGGCCAACATGTACGGCATGAGCGGCCACAACAAAGCCATCTGTGAGCGCTGCAAGCGGCCCAGCTGCATCTATCCGCAGGTGTGTCCCAACCTCAACACCAGCCATGCCGCGCTGCTGGAGGTCTACCGTGCCGTCGACGCTTTGCCCGAAGTGAAAAAGAGTTTCATCGGCAGCGGTGTGCGCTACGACCTGCTGCTGCACCGGGGCAAGGACGAAGCTGCCAACCGCTCAGCCGAGGAATACACGCGCGAGCTCATCTGCCATCACGTCAGCGGTCGGTTGAAGGTGGCACCTGAGCACACCAGCGACGCCGTGCTGCACCTCATGCGCAAACCCTCGTTCCAGCAGTTCTACGAGTTCAAGCGTCAGTTCGACCGCACCAACCGTGAGGCAGGACTTAACCAACAGATCATCCCCTACTTCATCTCCTCACACCCGGGGTGTCATGAGACTGACATGGCCGAACTGGCCGTCAAGACCAAGCGTCTCGACTTCCAGTTAGAGCAAGTGCAGGACTTCACCCCCACACCCATGACCGTGTCGACGGAGATGTGGTACACCGGCTACGACCCTTACACGCTGGAGCCCGTCTGGTCAGCCAAGAGTCAGCGCGACAAGCTCGCCCAGCGCCAATACTTCTTCTGGTACAAGCCCGAGGAGCGCCGCGGCATTGAGCAAAGCTTGCGCCGCATCGGACGCCCTGACCTCATCAGCGAACTCTGCGGAACCAACAAGCCCCATGAGCCCCATAAGTCTTATGAGCCCCATAAGTCTTATGAGGCCTATAAGCCCTATGAGGCCCATAAGTCCAATAAGCCCAAGCCCAATGACCATCATCGAACAAGCTCTCATAGCGAAAGACCCCAAGAAGAAAAGCGAGGACGGCATCGTCGTCACTGACGACTTCGTGGCTGTCATTGACGGCAGCACCTCGAAGAGCACCCTCCGCCACAGTCTCTTCCGGTCGAACGGACGCTACTGCATGCAGCTGGTGTCCAAGTACCTGCGCCGTGCACCGAAGACCATCAGCTGTGCCGAGTTCTGCCGTGGCGTCACGGCCTACGTCCGCAAGCACTACCGCCACAGCCAATTGCCCCTGCTGGCCGAGCGCCCCGAGGAACGCATGTGTGCCTCTGCCGTCATCTTCAGCCGTGTCTCGCGCGAAGTGTGGATGATCGGCGACTGCCAATGCCTCATCAACGGCGAGCTCTACGAAAACCCCAAGCCCTATGAACAGACATTAGCCGAGGAGCGCGCCGCCATCATCCGACGGGAGTTAAGTGGAGAGTTTAGTGAAAAGTGGAAAGAGGAGAGTGGAGAGTTTGCTTACGCCCGTGAGCAGATTATCCCGCACATGCTGGAGACCATGAAGCGCCAGAACATCGACTATTCCGTCATCGACGGCTTTCCTATCCCCATGCAGCATGTGCGCATCATCACGCTCGACTTCCGCCCGTGGGAAATCGTCTTGGCCAGCGACGGCTATCCCTTCCTTTGCCCCACCCTGCAAGAGTCAGAGCAACGCCTTGACCATCAGCGCCGCACCGACCCGCTCAACATCGGTGCGTTCAAGGCCACCAAGGGTTTTCTGCCCGGCAACAACTCCTTCGACGACCGGGCCTACATCCGCATCAAAGTCTAAATTTCTGCTTGAACAAAACTTAGGCGGTACCTAAGCATGAGTTAGGCGGTACCTAAAGGGGAGTTAGGCGGCACCTAAGCATGAGTTAGGCGGCACCTAAGTCTGCTTTAGGTGCCGCCTAACTCTTGTTCAAGTGGCACCTGAGCATGATTCAAACGCCACTTGAGCACAGTTCATGTGCCGCTTGAGCGAAGCGTGTCACCAGTCAGGTGCACCTCAGCATCGAGCGAAAGCTGCGCAGGGTTTGTTCCGGGCTGTCCTTCGGGCACTTCCATCTGGTGGCGGGCGTAGAAGTCACGCCAATAATCCGTGACGCGCCCCGTGCTGTCATGAAACGACATGGGCACACAGGTAAACAACTGACGTCCTCGGGCGTCAACATACGACAGTTGAACCAGCTCTGAACAGTAGACAGCATCGTTGCCGGCCAAGAACAGCGAGTCGTAGGCACAGCCCAAGTAACGCCGGGCGTTCAGCACCGACTGATGCGCGTCGGCATCGCCCACACGTCCGACGACAAAGTAGCCATCCTGCTTCAACAAGTCACTGATGGCCGTCACCACCACCCCACGCCCCACAGCTTCAATGACGCTGTCAGCTGACAAGGCAATGGCCACATGGTCAATCATGCCTCCTGTGACACGTGTAATCTGGTTGGTGTCAACAGTCACGTGGAACAGCAGGTCGCCCTCGCGCACGTTGCTGTCCTGACCGTCAAACCCTGCAGGCGACTGACCGGCACAGGCACAACACAGCCATGCGCTGAGCATGATGACTATTTGATACGACTTCAACATATCCTTACGACGGCAATCTGCCGCCAGCAGTTAATAGACGACTTTCTTTCCGTTGATGATGTAAATGCCACGAAGCGGCTGACCGTCTACAATCTTGCGGCCTTGCAGGTCGTAGATGGCGGAGGGTTGAGGGCTGAAGGTGGAAGACGGAGGGTTGAGGGCAGAGGGTTGGGCGGCAGGCCAGTAGATGACCTCGCCGAGTGACGCATCGTCAGCCTTGTGGAAAATGACGGTCTCAATCTGTTCCTCATTCTGTTCGCTGACGTTCCACGTGTTATTCTGTGCATAGACGGTCAGCGTCGAGTTATTATACAGGTCATACAGCTGTCCGCCGTTGCCGTTGTTGACAAACACGTTACCGCCGGGGCTGTCTATTCCGTCGTTGCCGGGCTGACCGAGATTCACGTCCTTGCAGCCGATGATGGTGATGCCCCAGAGCGACCCTTCAATGTGGTTGCCCGCAATGACGGCCTGCGTCTGCTGATAAGGGTCATAGAGACTGATGCCGCTGCCGCCGTTCATGGGGTTCTGCTCGTGGTTGTTGTCGGTCAGCGTGCAGTTCTCAATGCGCAGATTGCTGACAGGACCGACGGTGCCGATGCCGTAGCGGTTCCATGCAATGTTGCAGCCACTGATGCTGACGTTCGTATCTGCGTAGCCATAGAAGTTAGAGATGCCGATGCCGCCGACCATGCTGTTGGCCGTCACGTCTTCGGGATCGCCAGCCACCTCGCAGTCAGTAATCTCAAGGTGTGAAGCCGCAGTGATGTTGATTTGCGGCACGTTGTTGTTGGCACGCGAGTTCTTCACCAGCTGGCAGTCCTTGATGATGAGCGACTGGCAGGCATTGGCAGCACTGCCGATGGCAGCCTTCCGGCACTCCTCGAAGTAGCAGTTCTCAATGGTGCTCTCAGCTCCGGCACTGATGAAGTAGACCGCTGCTGCCGTTGAGCCGTCGTGACTGAAGAAGTTGCAGTGGCGCACGTTCGTCGCGCCCTCGGCCATGAGTTCCAGACCGACGTAGTAGAACGTGCAGTTCTCTATCTCGGTCGTGGTCGTGCTCTTGATGCGCACGGCTGAACCCAGCACGTCACCGTCATAGACACCGCTGACGCCGTCAAAACAGGAACCTGCGGTCAGCTGGAAGTCAGCCTCTCCCTCAATGGCCAGCGTCACGTCGTGGTCGAAGTGCACCGTCACGCCGTCGTCCATCTTGAACTTGTCGCCGGCAGCAACGGTGATGCTCTTGGTCAGCGTGTAGGTGAGACGGTAACCGGGCGTGTCCTCGGCCTCGTAGACCACGATGCCCGCATCCCCGATGTGGGCCAGCATGTCAATGGAATAGGTAGTGCCGTCACCGGCAGTGGTAAACTGCGCCGAGGCCATCGAACAGACCAGCAGCGCCAGGGAAGTCAGTGTGAGTCTTATCATTTCTGTTTGCTTCATTTTGCTTTTGTCAATTTTGCGTGCAAAGGTAGTGCAAACTGAACAAAACACCAAATTTATTTAAAAAAAAGCATAATTCACCCCCTGTCTTGACTATTTTTTGTTAAAGAAGCAGCCACGTGTCTACAACTTGTCACAATTCTTTCTTACCTTTGCATTAGCGTTCTCAAGACGATTCGACCAACACAGCATAGAGAAATTGATGAAGGATTCACTACTGATACTCAGTGGAGGCTTGGACTCCACCACCCTGCTCTACGACGAGCAGGACCGCATTGCACTGGCCGTATCCTTTGACTACGGCTCCAACCACAACGCACGCGAGATTCCCTTTGCACAGCTGCACTGCCAGCGGCTCGGCATACGCCACATCGTCATACCGCTGCCGTTCATGGCCCGTTACTTCAAGAGCTCACTCTTGGAGGGCAGTGACGCCATTCCCGACGGCCACTATGCCGAGGGCAACATGCAGTCGACGGTGGTTCCCTTCCGCAATGGCATCATGCTTTCCATTGCTGTCGGCATCGCCGAGTCGAACGGACTGACGCGCGTGATGATGGCCAACCACGGTGGTGACCATAGCGTCTACCCCGACTGCACGCCTCAGTTTGTCAATGCTTTCAGTCAAGCAGCGCAGGCCGGCACCTACGTCCACGTAGAGCTGCATGCCCCCTACACCAACCTGACCAAGGCTGACATTGCCCGCCGGGGCAAGGCGTTAGGCATCGACTACAGCGAGACGTGGAGCTGCTATCGTGGCGGCACTCACCACTGCGGACGCTGCGCCACCTGCACCGAGCGCCGCGAAGCACTGGCCGAAGCCGGCATCACGGACACAACGGAGTATGAGAATGAAGAGTAAAGAATGAAGAATATGAAACACAAAGACAAGACATTGAAATGGCTGAGAGCCGCATGGATGCTGTGCTGCATGGCACTGCTGCCCGCCACGGCGTCGGCCCAACAGCAATGGACGCTGCGCGACTGCATTGACTACGCACTGACGCACAACATCTCACTGCAGAAGAAACGGCTGACCCGACTGTCGGCTACGGAAGACCTGCGCCAGTCAGAGGCCGCCCTGCTTCCGTCGCTGTCAGCATCAACCAATCAGTCCGTGGGTTACCGCCCGTGGACCAGTAGCGGTGTGACCACCGTCACCAACGGAACCGTGAACACCAGCGTGCGGAAGACGTACTACAACGGTTCGTACGGTCTGAACGCCTCATGGACCGTCTGGAACGGCAACCGCAACCATAATCAGGTAAAGCTCAACCAACTGGCCGAACAACAGGCAGAACTTGACAGCGCACTGACGGCGAACACCATTCAGGAACAGATAGCCCAGTACTACGTGCAGATACTCTATCTGAACGAAGCTCTCAACGTCAGCCGCCAAAGTCTGGAGGCCAGCAAGAGGAACGAAGAGCGCGGACGCGAGATGGTGGAAGTGGGCAAGATGTCGAAGGCAGACTTGGCCCAGCTGACCGCGCAACGTGCTACTGACGAATACAACATCGTAGCAGCCGAAAGCGAGATAGCCAACTATAAGCTGAGATTAAAGCAACTGCTCGAAATCACTGACGCAGAGTTTGATATAGCTATTCCTGCCGCCAGCGACGAGCAGGCACTCCGGCAGATTCCTGCCCTCACCAGCGTCTACGAGTCGGCCCTTGCCACACGCCCCGAGATACAGGGCAGCCGCATCAACATACAGAGCAGCGACGTGCAGTTGTCGCTGGCTGAGGCGCAGTCACTGCCCACCATCAGCATGACGGGTGGCATAGGCACCAGCACTAACTCACTCAGTTCGAACGGCTGGGGCGACCAGTTCAAGACCAATGTCGACATGTCTGTGGGTGCCACGGTGAGCATCCCCATCTTCGACAACCGTTCATCGCGCACAGCCATCAACAAAGCCAAGCTGCAACAGGAGCAGGCACTGCTCGACCTGCAAGACCAGCAGAAGCAGCTCTACGCCACCGTCGAGGGCTAATGGCTCGACGCACAGACCAATCAGCAGATGTTCCGGGCCGCTCTGCTCTGCGTGGATAGCGAACAGCAGAGCTATGACCTGCTGTCGGAACAGTTCCGCCTCGGGCTGAAGAACATCGTGGAACTGATGAACGGCAAGACCAATCTGCTCAACGCCCAACAAAACAAGTTGCAGTCAAAGTACATGACCATCCTTGACTTGCAGCTGTTGCACTTCTATCAGGGAGAGCGCATGGACCTGTAAAGCTTGAATCAAACAAATAAAAACAATAATGTCTGTTATGAAGAACAAGAAAATATGGATTGGCATCGGCGTTGTTGTCGCCATCGCCATTGCCGCCTTCCTACTCTTTGGCGGCGAGAAACAACAGAAAGTGTCGTTCGAGGAGGCCACTGTGACCAAGGGCAACATCCAGAACAGCATCACCGCCACAGGCACCATTGAGCCGGTGACCAGCGTCACCGTGGGTACACAGGTGAGCGGCATCGTCAGCAAACTATACGTGGACTACAACAGCGTGGTCAAGAAAGGACAGGTGATTGCCGAACTGGACAAGACCAACCTGATGAGTGAGCTGAGCACCGCACGTGCCAACCTGTCGAGCGCACAGAGCGCACTGAACTATCAGCAGGACAACTTCCGCCGTTACCAGACGCTCTACGACAAGGGACTGGTCAGCGCCGACGACTACGAGAGCGCACGGCTGAGCTACCTGCAAGCCAAGGAGCAGGTGGCCTCGTCGCGTGAAACCGTGAACCGCGCACAGACCAACCTCGGCTATGCCACCATCACCAGCCCCATCGACGGCGTCGTGCTGTCGAAGTCTGTAGAGGAAGGTCAGACCGTGGCTGCCTCATTCAACACGCCGGAACTGTTCACCATTGCACAGGACCTGACCGACATGCGCGTCATTGCCGATATTGACGAAGCCGACATTGGCGGTGTCGTGGAAGGACAGCGCGTCACCTTCACCGTTGATGCCTTCCCCGACGACTCGTTCGAAGGAAAGGTGACGCAGGTACGTCAGCAGGCCACGACCGAGAGCAACGTCGTCACTTACGAAGTGGTAATCTCTGCACCCAACAATGACCTGAAGCTGAAGCCCGGACTGACAGCCAACGTCACCATCTACACGCTGGAGAAGAACGACGTGCTGACCGTACCGGCCAAGGCACTGCGCTTCACGCCCACTGAGGCTTTCGTCACCGATGGACAGAAGATTGAAGACTGTGAGGGTGCCAACAAGCTGTGGACGCTGGAGGGTAACACGTTCAAAGCGCACGCCGTCACCATCGGCATCACCAACGGCACGACGACGGAGATCACCGGCGGCATCAGCGCCGGCACCAAAGTGCTGACTGACTTCAGTCTGAGCGGTGGCGGCAGTGGCGAAGAGGGCGGCAACGAACAAGCCGGCAACCCCTTCATGCCAAGACCCAAGAATAACAACAACAAAAAGAAATAGAGAGAATGGAAGACAATAAGAAAGTTGTCATAGAACTTCAAAACGTGAAGCGCTACTTTCAGGTGGGCAGCGAAACGGTGAAGGCACTGCGCGGGGTCTCGTTCAAGATATACGAGGGTGAATTCGTCACCATCCAAGGCACGTCGGGCAGCGGCAAGTCAACCCTGCTCAACCAGCTGGGTTGTCTCGACACGCCGACGAGCGGTGAATACTTCCTCGACGGCATCCCCGTGCGCACCATGTCGAAGACCCAGCGTGCACACCTGCGCAACCGTAAGATTGGCTTCGTGTTCCAGAACTATAACCTGTTGGCTAAGACCACTGCCGTCGAGAACGTGGAGCTGCCGCTGATGTATAACTCCGAGGTGTCAGCACAGGAGCGGCGTGAGCGGGCCATCAAGGCACTGAAGGCCGTCGGACTGGGCGACCGGCTCGACCATAAATCCAACCAGATGTCAGGTGGACAGATGCAGCGCGTGGCCATTGCACGTGCACTGGTGAACGACCCCGCCGTGCTGCTGGCTGACGAGGCAACGGGTAACCTCGACACACGCACATCATTCGAGATGCTGGTGCTCTTTCAGGAGCTCTACCGTCAGGGACACACCATCATCTTCGTCACCCACAACCCGGAGATAGCCGAATACAGCAGTCGCAACATCAACCTGCGCGACGGCAAGATACGCGAGGACACGCTGAACACCAACATCAAGTCAGCCGCCGAAGCACTTGCCGCCCTGCCCAAACCACAAGACGATTAAGAGAGTTATGAACATACTGAATCTATTTAAAGTAAGCATCCGCGCCGTTGCTAACAACAAGATGCGTTCGTTCCTCAGCATGCTGGGCATCATCATCGGTGTGGCAGCCGTCATCATCATGATGTCCATCGGTCAGGGTTCGAAGGAGAGCATCCGTGCCGAACTGTCAACCATGGGTACCAACCTGCTCACCATACGCCCCGGTGCCGACATGCGCGGCGGTGTACGTCAGGACCCGTCAGCCATGCAGACGCTGAAGATGGCTGACTATGAGCGTATCATGCGCGAGAAGAAGTTTGTGACGAAAGTGTCGCCCGAAGTGACTTCCAGCGGACAAGTCATCTACGGCAACAACAATACGAACAGTACCGTCTACGGCGAGTCGGCTGACTATCTGGACATCAAACTGTGGAGCGTGGAGAAAGGCGAATGTTTCACTGACGAGGACATTCACAAGGCGGCCAAGGTCTGCGTTGTGGGCACCACCATCGTCAATGAGCTGTTCGGCGAGGGACAGGACCCCATTGGCAAGACCATCCGCTTCAAATCAATACCCATGCGCATCGTTGGTGTGCTGAAGTCGAAAGGCTACAACTCGTGGGGCATGGATCAGGATAACGTCATCATAGCCCCCTACACCACCGTCATGAAGCGCATTGCAGCGCAGACGTTCTTCTCAAGCATCGTCTGCTCTGCCATCACCGAGGAACTCAGCGACGCTGCCATCGAGGAGCTGACACAGATTCTGCGTGACAATCACAAGTTGAAGGAAGATGCTGATGACGACTTCACCATCCGTTCACAGGCAGAAATGATGGAGACCATGTCAACCACCATGGACACCGTCACCATCATCCTCGTCGTGGCAGCAGCCTTCTCGCTGCTCGTGGCCGGCATCGGCATCATGAACATCATGCTCGTGTCCGTCACGGAGCGTACCAAGGAGATTGGCCTGCGCATGGCCGTGGGTGCCACGGGAGCCGTCATCTCACTACAGTTCCTCATCGAGTCGGTGCTGATTTCGCTCACCGGCGGACTCTTAGGCATCTTGGTCGGCTGTTCCGTCAGCGGTTTCCTCGTGCCTCTGTTCAACATGCCCAGCAGCGTACCCGCGTGGAGCATCTACGTCTCGTTCCTCGTCTGCGTGTGCATCGGTGTGCTCTTCGGTTACATTCCCGCACAGAAAGCGGCTAACATGGACCCCATAGAGGCCATCCGACACGAGTAACCGTTGTTTATCACCTCAGCTGCAACTGGTCGCCGACCTGTATATCGTAGTCAGGTGAGAGGTCGTTGAGCTTATAGAGCCGTTCAAGACGGATGCCATAGTACTGTGCAATGGAGTACATGCTTTCGCCGGGCTGCACCGTGTGCGGACGGTCACGATATTCCTTGGGGGCTTTGCGGGCTTTCTTCTTCAACCAGATAATCTCACCCTCTTCCAGCTGATCGTCACGCTCACGCTCATTGTAGCTGGCCAACTTCTTATACGAGATGCCGAGCAGTTCGCCCAGCGTGCGGAACGTGTCACCACGACGGGCCAGCACGTACAGATTGTCGTTGAACTCATAGACATCAATGCCCAGTTCGTCGGAGCGGTCGGCCACGTATCCCTCATCGTAATCATACAGCTTATAGGTCTCAATGAGTTCGATGAGCAGGTTGGCGTAATGCGGATTGGTGGCATAGCCTGCCGCCTTCAGTCCACGGGCCCACCCCTTATAGTCAGTCAGCTTGAGCGAGAAGAGCGAACGGTAACGCTGCCCGCTGGAAAGAAAACGGGAATGGTCTTCGTAACTCTCTTGTGAGTTCTTATAAGAACGGAAGCACTCATCCAACTCGTCGTCATCGAACTGCATGGTGGCACCTTTCCAATCAGAATGACACTTGATGCCGAAGTGGTTGTTGGCCTCACGCGCCAGCAGGCTATGACCGGCACCGCTCTCCAGCAGTCCCTGCGCCAGCGTGATGCTGGCAGGAATGTGATAACGCTGCATCTGACTGATGGCAATGTCACGGTACTGGTCAACATACGCCTGATAACGTGCGTTCCAACGTGACTGAGCCATCAGCCCGACAAGAGGCATGACAGCCAACAAGCAAAGCAATAATATCTGTTTCTTCATCATCTGTTCCGCTTTCAACTTTCAATCTTCAACTTTCAATTTTCAACTTTCAATTTTCAATCTTCACAGTTTCACGCTGCTGATGTCCACCAGTCCGTTGACGATGGCATAGATGGTGAGTCCGGCAGGTGAGTGAATCTGCAGTTTGCGGGCAATGTTGCGCCGGTGCGTGATGACGGTGTTGACCGAGATGCACAGATGGTCGGCAATCTCCTTGTTGGCCATGCCCTGCACCAGACTGACAATGACATCCTTCTCACGCTCACTCAACGCCTCGCCGTTGTCAGTGCCGTTCTTGAAGACCATGGTGCTGATGTTCTTGGCCACATCATTCTGACGCGACTGCTGCTCCAGCCGGCGGATGGCCGGCACGAAGATGCTGTCCTCCACCTGTGCGTGAAGCGTCAGCCACTCCTCGTTGTTGTAGATGTCGTAGAGCGTGGCCGTGAGCTTATTGTTCAGGTGGGTGTTGGCAGGCAGATACTTGATAATCATCAGTTTCAGCTCGCGCAGCTTCTTATCGGCGCTCTCATGGTGACGTGAGAACGTCTCAATGCTGTAGTTTCCGCCGGGCCGACCGTCAATCAAAGCCTGCACATAGGGGAAAAGTGTCTTCTCCTCATACTTCATGTGGCGCTGTATCTCGTGCGCATACTCATCATAGAACTTCAGGATCAGGCGCCCCAGATGGTCGTCCGCGTCAATGCTCTCCTCAAGCTCGCGCCGGATAAACGGCAGCTGGAAGTCGAGGTAGTAGGCATGGCTGGCTTTCAGGTAACGCATGAGCGTAGGCACGCTGATCTGTTCGTCGATGTCAGCGCTGCTATGTCCGTTAATGGTAAAGTTGACTACGACGAGAAACGTGTAAGTATCTACACCGTTGTCCTCACATGTCTGGCTCACGGTCTTGTCGCCGAACCCCAAGTTGATGCCAAAGGAGCCGAGCGACTGAAGCAGGTTATAGTTGTCCTTGATGAGGGAAATCATCTTGTCGCCGGCCTCATAGATCTTCATATTCTTCATTGTGTGCTACTTATATTTACGTAATGATGCTGCAAAGTTACTATTTTCAGTTGAAACAAACAATAATCATTAATAGGTATTTAGTAGTTTCGGTGCAAAATAATTCGTTTCTTTTACCATTTTTCATTATTTTTAAGTATTGCGGAGGTCAGGGGAAGGCCGTACCTTTGCAGCGGTTTTCAAGAAAGACAGAGAAAAGACATTACAGGATATGAAAGTACAGACATTAACTTTATTATTAGCCTGCGCCACTGCAACGACTACGGTCCATGCACAGGAGAGCGCAGGCGACAGCGTGTTTTCACACGTCAAGAGCCGCCTCAGCGTAGGTGGCTACGGTGAGATTGGTTTCAGCCGCAACTACTACAGCGACCACGTGAGCCGCTACAGCCAGCCCGAGGCACACAAGGACGATCCGAGCCACGGACGTTTTGACATTCCCCATGCCGTCATCTATCTGGGCTACGACTTCGGCAGTGGTTGGTCGTTCGGCACCGAGATTGAGTTTGAGCACGGTGGCACGGGCACAGCCAACGAGAAGGAAGACGAGGAAGGCGGCGAATGGGAGACTGAGACCGAGAAAGGCGGCGAGGTGGAACTGGAGCAGTTCTGGATTCAGAAGTCGTTTACACAGTGGGCCAACATCCGCGCCGGTCACATCGTGGTGCCCGTGG
This sequence comes from Prevotella sp., assembly GCA_017467705.1. GTDB lineage: Bacteria > Bacteroidota > Bacteroidia > Bacteroidales > Bacteroidaceae > Prevotella. Next base: position 21,631 of record JAFUSC010000038.1, read on the forward strand.
GTTTGAACAACGCCCACCACGAACCGCTTAACTTCTTCACCGTCTATCGCCCGGAGGGTGAGAACACTATCATGCCCTCGACGTGGCATCAGACGGGCGTGTCGTTCTGGGGACGTTACAAGGACTTCCGTTACGAGGCACAGCTGCTGGCCGGACTCAACGCCGACAACTTCACTAACGTGAACTGGATCAAGAAGGGTCCGAAATCGCCGCTGGAGTTTGACATTGCCACCAAGTATGGCGTGGCCCTGCGTGTGGATAACTACACCGTGCCCGGTCTGCGCATCGGCGTCAGTGGCTACTACGGCCACAGCATCGGCAACACCTACCCTAACGACGCCAACGGCGCTGGTGCCACCTATAAGGGTAAGGTGGCTGTGGGTTCAGTTGACTTCACGTACAAGGGCCACAACTGGATTGTACGCGGACAGGCTGACTACGGCTACTTAGGCGATGCCGGCGAACTGAAGTATATGTATAACCGCCTGAACTCGAAGTCACCCTACAAGCACTCGGCCTTTGTCAGCGGCAATGCCTACGCCATCGGCATCGAGGCCGGCTACGACCTGTTCTCACAGGTTCAGAGCATGCGGCAGAAGGGCAAGAAGATGTATCTCTTCGGACGCTACGAGCAGTATAACCCCTACGCCAGCCGCACCAACAGCACGGCCTACGACTACACCAAGGTAAAGCGCATGGCCTTCGGCATCAACTACTACCCGCTGCCGCAGGTGGTGGTGAAGGCAGAATACTCCAAGCGTTTCCTGAAGTCACTCTACAACAACGAGCCCAGCGTCAACATCGGCGTGGCGTATGAAGGGTTCTTCCTGTAAATCCGGAAAGCCCGGATCATCTGGAATCTCCGGAAAGTCCGGCCTCCAACCAACGAAACAAACATTCAATTAAATAACACAAAATGAAAAAGTATTTTATTCTTCCGGCAGCCGTCCTGATGGGCGCACTGACCTTCACATCATGCGAAAGCGATGATGACAACAAGAGCACAGAGACTGAAACCAGTTTCGACATCGTAACCACAACCCCGATTCTCGACCAGGAGACGTATCCTGCCAACACCGACGCCGCCAGCTACAACAACAAGACGTTCGGACAGGAAGCCATCAGTGGCTGCACAGGACTGGTCAATCAGCTGGAAGCAGCTAACGCCGCCATTGCATCGGCCAAGCTCACCACAGAGCAGGAGGCTTATCTGCGCGAGGTACTGAAGACGCTGGTCAGCAACGTCATTGTGCCTACCTATACCAAACTGGCCGACAACACCGAAGACTTGGAGAGCACGCTGAACGGACTGACCGTCGGCAGCATCACACAGGCACAGATCAACAAGGCATGCGAGGACTTCAAAGAGGCCCGCAAGTACTGGGAGCAGAGTGAGGCTTTCCTGATGGGTGCCGCCAGCGACTTCGACATCGACCCCACCATTGACTCATGGCCCTTGAACCGCTCGCTGCTGCTGAGCTACTTCAACAACGGCATGAACGATGAGATGCTCGACGACGCTACCATCCTCGGTTTCCACGCACTGGAGTTCATCCTCTTCCGCGACGGTCAGCCCCGCAAGGTGGCCGAGCTGCAGAAGAACGACACCTACAAGAACTTCGAGAACATCACCGGCGCACAGGAGCTGGCCTACGCCCAGACCATCTGCACCCTGCTGAAGCAGCGCACGTTCCAGCTGCAAGTGGCTTGGGAGGGTGAGACCTCTGCCAACGCTAAGCGCGTAGCCGTGGTCAAGCAGGCTGGACTGGACTACACCACATCTAACGGACTGTCGTTCGGCGACAACCTCATCAACGCCGGCATCAGCGGCAGCAAGAGCACGTTCACGACGCTGAAGGCAGCCATTGCCCAGGTGCTCTCTGACGACGAGGGTTCATGCGTAGGCATTGCCAACGAGGTGGGTACGGCCAAGATTGCCAACCCCTTCGCCAACGGTGACGTGTCGTACGTGGAGTCACCCTACAGCTACAACTCCATCACCGACTTCCGTGACAACATCCGCAGCATCCGCAACATCTGGCTGGGCTCTACGGACCGCACGGCTAACAAGTACAGCTTCCACACGTTCTTTGCCAGCGTGAAGAGCGACACCGTCAACAACAACGTGGAGAACGCTTACGTCAGCGCCATTGCCGGCATCAGCAACATGCCCTCACCCTTCGTGAAGTATTGCTGCGCCATCTGGAACATCGCCTTTGAGGACGACGAGGACTGGGAGGTGGAAGAGTAATCTGCGACCTACAGTTTCAAACTTACAAGCGCCTTATCTGCCCCCAAGCAGATAAGACGCTTTAGCGGTAAAAGAAGATAATCATCATTTCAAAACAAATAACTTTATGTTGAACATCAAAAGTATATCAAAACTGACCGTCGTCGGCTTGCTGACACTTCCCGTGCTGACAGCCTGTAACGACAGCGACGACCTGACTGACCTGGGACAGCTCACACCCGAAGAGAGCGACTTCGGCAAGGCAAACGAGGTTTTCACGGCTGCCGAGTGGTATCCCGGCGGTGAACTCGGAACGACCGAGAAGGCCAGCTACTCTGCCATTACGCCTGCCGCTGCAAACATTGCCGGCATGGAGGAAGACTTCAACACCGGTGAAGACTTCTTCGAGCACCTCTACACCTTCGACGTGGCTCCGCGTAAGGGCCTCGGCCCCGCATGGGTGCGCAACGGCTGCATAGCCTGTCACCCCAGCTACGGACACGGCAAGCGACAGACCGAATACCGCGCTAACCAGATCGGCAACGGCTATCTGCTCGTCGTCTATCATCCCAACGAGGCGTTCACCGAGGACGGCGTGCGTTACACCGTGGCACCTTCAAGCTACATCGGCGAGGTGACGGGCATGCCGCAGACACAGGCCATGACTCCGTTCAAGGCCCCCATCGATGAGAACCAGATCAGCATCCAGTGGAAGAACGTCACCAGCATGCCCAGCGGCATTGCCATGACTTTCCCCGACGGCGAACAGTACGAGCTCATCTATCCTGACATCACCATTCCCGCCACGGCGTTCAACACCGACCCCGTGCCTACCAACTATGAGGTGCGTCTGGAGTCTACCATCGGTGTCTACGGCACCGGCCTCATTGACGCCATCAGCGACGACGACATGCGCGAGCAGTATCGCAAGGAGGCACAGTTCGTGGAGCTGAACCCCGCCATGTGGGACAAGGAGGCCAACGACTTCGCAGCTACGGCCTACTACTCAGCTCCCTACAATGACACCGGTAAGCACTACGGCACGCACGGTCCCGTCAAGAAGTTCACTTACGCCATGACCCGCGGCTCGCTGCAAGACGGTGCCGGAGCCAATGCCATCTGGAACATCACCAACGTGACGCGCTCTGACCGTCACTGGCTCTACTCCACCACGGCATGGGCCAAGGCACAGAGCGAGGACGCTGAGGTCATACAGTACATCAAGGAGCACGGCCAGTCGCCGCTGAGCATCCTGCATCCCTACTATGCCGACGGCACCGATGAAGGCATCCGCGAGCGCGTCTACACCGTGCTTAACACACCGTCCGTCGCCTTC